>NZ_VCBX02000001.1:3350000-3667500 GCF_005938745.2 Rhodococcus sp. KBS0724 | reverse complement strand
GAGGGAAACAGCCCAGATCGCCAGCTAAGGTCCCTAAGCGTGTACTAAGTGGAAAAGGATGTGGGGTCGCGAAGACAACCAGGAGGTTGGCTTAGAAGCAGCCACCCTTGAAAGAGTGCGTAATAGCTCACTGGTCAAGTGATCCTGCGCCGACAATGTAGCGGGGCTCAAGTACACCACCGAAGCTGCGGCATTCACGCAATAGCCCCCAGTTGATCCAAGGATTTTCTGGCAGGTGTGTGGATGGGTAGGGGAGCGTCGTGTGGCCATGGAAGCGGCAGGGTGACCTAGCCGTGGAGGCCACACGAGTGAGAATGCAGGCATGAGTAGCGAAAGACGAGTGAGAAACTCGTCCGCCGAATGACCAAGGGTTCCTGGGCCAGGTTAATCCGCCCAGGGTGAGTCGGGACCTAAGACGAGGCCGACAGGCGTAGCCGATGGACAACGGGTTGATATTCCCGTACCCGTGTGAACGCGCCCATGGTGAATCAGTGATACTAACCGTCCTGAAGCCACGAGAAGACCTTCGGGTCTCGAGTTGGTGGATGCACGGGACCTGATCTGGTAGTAGCCAAGCGATGGGGTGACGCAGGAAGGTAGCTGGGCCGGTCAGTGGTAATACCGGTGTAAGCGTGTAGGGCGTGACCTAGGCAAATCCGGGTCGCATATAAGCCTGAGACGTGATGCGTAGCCGATTGAGGCGAATTCAGTGATCCTATGCTGCCGAGAAAAGCCTCTAGCGAGCTTTCACACGGCCCGTACCCCAAACCGACACAGGTGGTCAGGTAGAGAATACTAAGGCGATCGAGATAACTATGGTTAAGGAACTCGGCAAAATGCCCCCGTAACTTCGGGAGAAGGGGGGCCCTGTCTGGTGACGACATTTACTGTCTGAGCTGGGTGGGGCCGCAGAGACCAGTGAGAAGCGACTGTTTACTAAAAACACAGGTCCGTGCGAAGTCGTAAGACGATGTATACGGACTGACGCCTGCCCGGTGCTGGAAGGTTAAGAGGACCGGTTAGTTCTTCGGAGCGAAGCTGAGAATTTAAGCCCCAGTAAACGGCGGTGGTAACTATAACCATCCTAAGGTAGCGAAATTCCTTGTCGGGTAAGTTCCGACCTGCACGAATGGCGTAACGACTTCTCAGCTGTCTCAACCGTAGACTCGGCGAAATTGCATTACGAGTAAAGATGCTCGTTACGCGCGGCAGGACGAAAAGACCCCGGGACCTTCACTACAGCTTGGTATTGGTGTTCGGTTCGGTTTGTGTAGGATAGGTGGGAGACTGTGAAACGGTGACGCCAGTTATCGTGGAGTCGTTGTTGAAATACCACTCTGATCGAATTGGACCTCTAACCTCGGACCATGATCTGGTTCAGGGACAGTGCCTGGTGGGTAGTTTAACTGGGGCGGTTGCCTCCCAAAATGTAACGGAGGCGCCCAAAGGTTCCCTCAGCCTGGTTGGCAATCAGGTGTCGAGTGCAAGTGCACAAGGGAGCTTGACTGTGAGACTGACAGGTCGAGCAGGGACGAAAGTCGGGACTAGTGATCCGGCACCGGCAAGTGGAAGCGGTGTCGCTCAACGGATAAAAGGTACCCCGGGGATAACAGGCTGATCTTCCCCAAGAGTCCATATCGACGGGATGGTTTGGCACCTCGATGTCGGCTCGTCGCATCCTGGGGCTGGAGTAGGTCCCAAGGGTTGGGCTGTTCGCCCATTAAAGCGGCACGCGAGCTGGGTTTAGAACGTCGTGAGACAGTTCGGTCTCTATCCGCCGCGCGCGTAAGAAACTTGAGGAAGGCTGTCCCTAGTACGAGAGGACCGGGACGGACGAACCTCTGGTGTGCCAGTTGTTCCGCCAGGAGCACCGCTGGTTAGCTACGTTCGGAAGGGATAACCGCTGAAAGCATCTAAGCGGGAAGCCTGTTCCAAGATGAGGTTTCTCACCCCCTCGAGGGGGTAAGGCCCCCGGCAGACCACCGGGTTGATAGGCCAGAACTGGAAGTACAGTAATGTATGCAGGTGACTGGTACTAATAGGCCGAGGACTTACCACAAAGAAGCTACGCGTCCACTGTGCGGTATCTGAAACAACACACAGATACCTTGAGAAAACCTTGTTTTTTCCATCCCCCAACACCATTCATTGGTGTTGACGGGTGGTGAAACCACGGTGATCGACAGGAAAGTTACTGTGACAGTTTCATAGAGTTACGGCGGTCATAGCGAAGGGGAAACGCCCGGTCCCATTCCGAACCCGGAAGCTAAGCCCTTCAGCGCCGATGGTACTGCACTCGACAGGGTGTGGGAGAGTAGGACACCGCCGAACACCCGTTAACCGAAAGGGGACCCAACATACTGGGTCCCCTTTCGTGCGTTGTATGAAAGGAATGACTGTGTCGGAGAATGGCGACGAGCGTCGGTCCTTCCGTGGGGGAGGAGCGCCTCGTTCAGGTGGCCCCCGTCGTGACAACGACGGGCGTGGTCCCCGAAGCAGCGGTGGCGGCGATCGCCGCGGCGGCGGCGGAGGAGACAGAAGTGGCGGATCGCGTCGTGGCGGCGAGGGTGGATTTGCCCCTCGTGGACGCGACGGTGACCGCAATCAGCGTCAGGCAGCACGCCCTGACGAACCCGATCTACCCGACAACGTAGAACCGACAGAACTTGATCCAGCTGTTCGTCGTGATCTGCTGAGCTTGGACAAGGACAACGCCAACACAGTTGCGCGTCACCTCGTCATGGCCGGCAAGTTGGTCGACGACGATCCGGAGCTTGCACTGCTCCATGCCCGTGCTGCCCGTCAGCGCGCCGGCCGTATCGCGGTTGTTCGTGAAGCCGCCGGTATCACCGCGTATCACGCAGGTGAGTGGGCTGAAGCATTGTCGGAGCTGCGCGCAGCTCGTCGCATGGCCGGCGGTCCTGGACTCATTGCTGTGATGGCTGACTGCGAACGCGGATTGGGTCGTCCCGAGCGGGCGATCGAACTCGGTCGTAGTGACGAAGCGAAACTGCTGTCGGGTGATGAAGCGTCGGAGCTTCGCATGGTCGTGGCAGGCGCACGGATGGATCTCGGCCAGTTCGATCAGGCGGTTGTCACCTTGCAGACTGCCGATTTGGATGCAAAACGCACCGGTGCGTCCGCCGCCAGACTGTTCTACGCCTACGCCGACGCGCTTGTTGCGGCCGGTCGTGTCGAAGACGGTCTGAAGTGGTTCCTCAATGCTGCAGCAGCAGACCTCGAGGGTGACACGGATGCAGAAGAGCGGGTGGCGGAGCTGTCCGGAGAAGATCTGTGACGGTTCTTCGTAGCCGATACGACGTACTTCTGCTCGATCTCGACGGGACGCTTTACGCCGGCGCCCACGCGATTCCTGGTACCCAGAGTGCTCTGGGCCAGGGATCGCAAGAGCTCTACTACGTCACCAACAATGCGAGCCGGTCGCCGTCGGATGTGTCTGCGCATCTGACGGAACTCGGGTTCGATTCCGTCGACGACAGGGTTGTGACAAGTTCACAGACTGCTGCCCGTTTGCTTGCCGAGCGGGTAGCTCCCGGGTCTGCGGTCCTTGTGGTCGGAACGGAAGCACTTGCCGACGAAGTCACGCGGGTCGGACTGCGTCCGGTTCGAGAGTTCTCGGAATCGCCGGTTGCCGTCGTACAGGGGCATTCGACCTCTACTGATTGGTCGATCCTTGCCGAGGCGTGCCTCGCAATTCGCGCAGGCGCACTGTGGGTGGCGGCCAATCTCGACACCACGTTGCCCTCCGAGCGTGGTTTGGTGCTCGGAAACGGCTCGATGGTGGCTGCGTTGCGCGCCGCTACCCGGGTAGAACCGTTGGTGGCCGGTAAGCCTGCAGCCCCGCTGATGAATGATGCATTGCTCCGTAGCGGTTGCACCAAGCCTCTTGTCGTCGGCGATCGGCTTGATACGGATATCGAAGGCGCACATGCTGTTTCGGTCGATTCTTTGCTCGTTCTGACCGGTGTCAGCACGCCCGCTGATGTTCTGCGGGCTCCGGCCGAGCAGCATCCCACCTACATTGCTGCCACGCTGGATTCGTTGAACCAGCCTGCCGCCTTGTCGCGGGTCGGCACAGACTCGAAGTGGACTATTTCCGTTTCTGGGTCGGCATTGGTTGTAGACGGTCCGATGGTGGGCGACGAGACGTCGCTCTTGCGCGCACTCGCTCCGGTGGCATGGGCGCATCCGTCGTTCGAAACCGTCGAGGCATCGGATGCCGATGTGCAACGCGTCGTAGATTCGTGGCAGGTGTAAATTCTCGCAAGAGTGTTCGACTCGCGGGGTGGGGATGTGTGCGCATCCAAAGGTCATGCACTAGCGTTGTGCGCGATGAGCACCCCGATATCGAACAACAAAAACACGAGCCCTGGCACCGGCGTGCCGGGGCCGTTGCGAGGTGTTGACCCGGATCGTGTTCGCTCCGACGTCGACGCTTTGCTCGTGAGTCTCGGGCAACTCGATCAGGATCCGAACGATCAGCACGGAGCAGGCGTGATTCCACACAAGGCGCAATTACTGGAACAAGCACACGAGGTGCTGGTCCAAGCACTGGCGTCTGTGGACAGGGTCTGACATGGCACGTAGAGCACGGGTGGACGCCGAACTCGTCCGTCGTGGATTGGCACGTTCACGCGATCACGCACAAGAGTTGATCTCGGCCGGCCGGGTCCTCATCTCGGGAGCCGTTGCCACCAAACCGGCTACGGCTATCGAAGCAGGTACACCGCTGCGCGTGGTCGAGGTCGAGCAAGAGGTCTCCTGGGCCTCCCGTGGCGCACACAAACTGATCGGCGCACTTGATGCTTTCGGCGAATCGGGGCTGAGCATCGAGGGTCGTCGTTGTCTTGACGCCGGCGCGTCAACCGGTGGATTCACCGATGTCCTGTTGACCCGCGGCGCCAAGGAAGTAGTAGCCGTCGACGTCGGATACGGCCAGTTGGTGTGGCGATTGCAGTCCGACGAGCGGGTTCACGTCATCGATCGCACCAATGTCCGCGCCATCGACGCCGAGACCATCGGCGGGACCGTCGACATGGTTGTTGCTGACCTCTCGTTCATCTCCCTCAAACTTGTGCTCCCGGCATTTGTCGCCTGCACCGCAGACGGCGCCGACCTGGTCCCGATGGTGAAGCCGCAGTTCGAGGTCGGCAAGGATCGCGTCGGCGCGGGTGGGGTTGTTCGTGATCCGGAGCTTCGGATCTCAGCTGTCCTCGAAGTGTCCGAAGCAGCAGCAAAGGTGGGACTGCGTACCGTCGGTGTTGTGGCGAGCCCGTTGCCAGGCCCGTCCGGAAACGTCGAGTACTTCTTGTGGCTTCGCAAGGAAATCGCACCGCAGGAGCAGGCTGACGATGCGCCGTCGGTCGAGGATCTGATCCGTATAGCTGTAGAGGAAGGTCCGCAGTGAATCCAACCGCCGGGGGTGAGTCACGCGAGATTCTTCTGGTGGCGCACCCGGGTCGCCGCGATATCACCGAAACCGCCAGACGCGTCGGAAAGATATTCGAGAGCGCCGGCATCGGTTTGCGGGTACTGGTCGATGAAGCCGACAGTTCCCGTATCGAGGCAATGACAGCGCCCGAGGGATTCTCGGCTCCGGATCTGGATGTGACAGTTGTTCATCCGGGCCCCGAAGCGGCTGTCGGCTGCGAGATGGTTCTGGTTCTCGGCGGCGACGGAACATTTCTCCGAGCGGCGGAATTGGCTCAGGAAGCATCGATTCCGGTTCTCGGAATCAACCTCGGACGCATCGGGTTCTTGGCGGAGACCGAGGCCGAGCATCTGGAAGAGGCGCTCGCGCAGGTAGTCCGCAAGGAGTACCGCGTCGAACAACGCATGACGTTGGACGTCGTGATCAGGGTTGACGACGAGATCATCGACCGAGGCTGGGCTCTCAACGAGGCGAGCATCGAGAATCGTTCTCGTCTGGGCGTTCTTGAAGTTGTTCTCGAAGTTGACGGACGGCCGGTGTCGGCGTTCGGCTGCGACGGTGTCCTGGTGTCCACTCCGACGGGATCGACGGCCTATGCGTTTTCTGCCGGTGGTCCGGTGGTGTGGCCGGAACTCGAAGCGCTGCTTGTGGTTCCGAGCAACGCCCATGCACTGTTCGCGCGTCCACTCGTCACCAGTCCGGAATCTCTGATCGCGGTGGAGACCGTCGCCGGCAGTCATGACGGGTTGGTGTTCTGCGACGGACGCCGCACGCTGGAACTGCCTGCAGGCGGACGCGTCGAAGTTGTTCGGGGTGCGACGCCGGTCAAGTGGGTACGACTGGACTCGGCGCCGTTTGCCGATCGGATGGTTCGAAAGTTCGAATTGCCGGTGACCGGGTGGCGGGGAAGGAAGCCTTAAAACGTGCTCGCAGAGATCCGAATCGACAGCCTGGGTGTGATCTCCGAGGCGTCAGCGCAATTTCACGAGGGATTGACCGTCCTCACCGGTGAGACCGGTGCCGGCAAGACGATGGTTGTCACCAGCCTGCACCTGCTCAGTGGTGCGCGGGCAGATGCCGGTCGGGTGCGTCTGGGCGCATCCCGCGCCGTGGTCGAGGGCAGGTTCGTCACGGATCTGTCGCCGACGTCGGAACGAGAGATCGCGCGGATCCTCGAGTCGTCCGGCGCCGAACGTGACGAGGACGGCAGCATCATCGCGGTCCGGACGGTGGGCAGCGACGGACGATCGCGCGCGCATCTGGGTGGTCGCAGCGTCCCGGCCGGTGTGCTCTCGGAGTTCACCGATCCCTTGTTGACGGTGCACGGACAGAATGATCAGCTCCGTCTGCTCCGTCCCGACCAGCAGCGCAATGCTCTGGACCGGTTCGGCGACAAGACAATCGGAACGCTCCTGACGCGCTACCGCAAGCATCGTCGCGAGTGGCTCGATGCCCGTTCGGAACTGATCGAACGCACGTCGAAGGCCCGCGAGTTGGCGCAGGAAGCAGATCAGCTGACCTTTGCGCTCAACGAAATCGACGGTGTTGCACCGGAACCGGGTGAGGACGCCACGATTGTTGCCGAGGTTCGGCGCCTCAGTGATTTGGATTCGCTGCGCTCGGCAGCGGAGGAAGCGCACGCGGCGCTTGCCGGTAGTGACGACATGGCCAGTGCAGATGTCGGAGTGTCGCCGGCGCTGGATCTGATGTCGGAGGCCAGGGCGCGAATCGAGTCCGTCGTCGATGCCGATCTGGACGGGTTGGGTGCCAGGCTGGCCGATGCCATCGCCGTTGTCACCGATGTGGCTGGCGATCTCAATTCCTATCTTGCCGGTTTGCCGTCCGATCCGGGTGCGCTGAACACTTTGCTGTCGCGCCAATCCGAACTCAAGACGCTCACGCGCAAGTACGCCGCTGACGTCGACGGAGTTCTGGAATGGGCGGACACCGCTCGAACTCGTCTGTCCAAGCTCGACGTATCGTCTGATGCTCTCGGATTGTTGAGTAAGCAGGTCGAGGAAACCGCTGCACTGACGGCAGAGGCGGCCACCAAGCTCAGCGCAGCGCGGGTCAAGGCAGCGGCAAAACTGTCGAAAGCCGTCAGCGCGGAACTCGCCGGACTGGCAATGGGCCGGGCTGGTTTGGACGTGAGTGTGCGTCAGCAGATCGCCAGCCCGCAGGATTCGGCTCCACTGAGTGTCGGGGGAGTGGAAGTGCATGCCGGTTCCGGCGGCGTGGACGAGGTGGAGTTCCGGTTGTCGGCGCACAGCGGCGCTCCGTCGTTGCCGATCAGTAAAAGCGCGTCCGGCGGTGAACTCTCCCGAGTGATGCTCGCGCTGGAAGTTGTTCTTGCTGGTAGCGACACCGGCGCGACAATGGTGTTCGACGAGGTGGACGCCGGAGTTGGTGGCCGCGCCGCAGTCGAGATCGGACGCCGGTTGGCGAAACTCGCTCGTACACATCAGGTGATCGTGGTGACGCACCTTCCGCAGGTGGCTGCATTCGCTGATACGCACCTCGTGGTCGACAAGGTAGACGACAAGGGTGGCGTCGTCAGCAGTGGAGTTCGGACTCTCTCCGACAGCGATCGAGTCGTGGAACTGGCCCGGATGTTGGCCGGTTTGGACGATACTGAAACGGGTCGCGCACACGCCGAGGAACTGCTGGAAATTGCCAATGCGGCACGCGTCACAGATTGAACATTTCGTGGTGCAGTTGTGGTTGATGTGGTAGTTGGTTCGGCGCGCCTCCACCGATAGCGGCAGGTTCGGGTTCATCATCGAAGCCATGAAGATGCCCGCATTGCTCTCCCGTAACACCACGTCGTTGCCAGGGATCAGCGGCATCGCCAGGGTCGATCGGAATACGGCCAAGCTTTTACGCCGTGTCGGTCCCGGGGATATCGTCGTCCTGGACGAACTCGACATCGACCGGCGGACAGCCGACGCTCTGGTGAAAGCCGGAGTGCTCGCGGTTGTCAACGCGTCGCCGTCCATCTCCGGTAGATACCCGAACCTCGGCCCGGAGGTGATTGTCGCCAACGGGATCGTCCTGATCGACGCGCCGGACGGCGAGGTCTTCAAGTCCGTCAAGGACGGCAGCAAGATTCGCCTGCACGAAGGCGAGATCTTCAACGGAACGAAGAGCCTCGTCAAGGGTGAGGAACAGTCGGAGGCCGAGATCTCCGATCGGATGATCGAGGCAAAAACCGGACTGGTGGATCACCTCGAAGCGTTCTCCGGCAACACAATCGAGTTCATCCGAACCGAAAGTCCGCTCCTCATCGACGGCATCGGCGTGCCCGACATCGACATCAATCTCAAGGATCGCCATGTCGTGGTGGTGTCCGACGGACCCGATCACGAAGCAGATCTGAAGAACCTGAAGCCGTTCATCAAGGAGTACTCGCCGATCATGATCGGTGTCGGCGCGGGTGCCGACGTGCTGAGCAAAGCCGGCTACCGCCCCGACCTCATCGTGGGCGACCCGGAGGAAATCACCAGTGCCACTCTGAAGTCCGGCGCCGAGGTGGTTCTGCCCGCAGACCAGGACGGTCATGCTGCCGGCCTGTCGCGCATCCAGGATCTCGGAATCGGTGCCATGACGTTCCCGGCAACGGGTTCCCCGACCGATCTGGCTCTACTGCTCGCGGACCATCATGGTGCGTCGCTGATCGTCACAGTCGGTAACGTCGTCTCGCTCGACGAATTCTTCGATCGTGCTCGCCGCGAAAGCAACCCGTCGGCGTTCATGACCAGGCTCAAGGTCGGTCCGAAACTTGTCGACGCCAAAGCCGTCGCAACGCTGTATCGCAGTCGGGTATCCGGGGGAGCTATTGCTCTGCTGGTGCTCGCCGCACTGGTCGCGGTAATCGTCGCGCTGGTCGTATCCAATGCCGGTAGTGAAGTTCTCGACTGGGCAATCGCAACATGGAACAGCTTTGCGCTGTGGGTTCAGGGGCTCTTCAAGTGATTTCTATGCGTCAACACGCAATTTCGATTGCGGCTATTTTCTTGGCACTCGCCATTGGCGTTGTTCTCGGATCCGGAATGTTGTCGAGTGGGCTTCTCTCCGGTCTACGCGACGACAAGGCTGATCTGCAGAACGAGATCGAAAATCTCAACGAACAGACAAATCATCTCGAAGAGCAACTCAACTCCGCTGACGGTTTCGACTCGGCAGTGGGCGGACGCGTCGTGCGTGATTCCCTCGCTGGTCGCACGGTTGTGTTGGTGACAGCACCCGACGCTGATCCGAGCGACCTGGATGGTGTCACGCGACTGATCGCAGCATCGGGCGGCGCCGTGACGGGTCGCGTGTCCCTGACGGATTCGTTTGTCGACGCCAGCGGTGGTGACCGTCTGCGGACGGTAGTGAACAACGTGATCCCCGCGGGCATCACGCTCAAGACGGGAGCGGTCGATCAGGGCAGCCTTGCGGGTGACCTGCTCGGATCAGTGCTTCTGCTCAACGGATCGACCAGCGAACCGCAGAGCACGTCGGACGAGTTGAATCTTGCTCTCGACACGTTGCGTAGTGCAGGTTTTGTCACGTACGACGGCGTCGTCAAGCCGGCTCAGCTTGCAGTAGTGCTCACGGGCGACAACGCGTCGGACGACGGAGCTTCGGGCAACCGCGGCGCGGTGATCGCTCGCTTTGCGGGTGCGCTGGACGGACGCGGCGCAGGGACGGTTCTGGCGGGTCGACCCGGCTCGGCCGATGGCAATGGTCCGATTGCAGTTGTACGGGCTGATGCGGCGCTCTCAGCGGGTCTGACGACCATCGACAACGTCGATCGGGAGGCAGGCAAGATCACGACCCCGCTTGCTCTGCAAGAGCAGTTGAACGGCGGAGCGGGGCGGTACGGAACCGGCCCGGGAGCCGCGGCGATCACCGTCGGTGCACCCGCGAGTTGATACCCCGGTCACATCGTGGGGCGAAACTCGGCGCGTAGTAGGCGTCGGGGCCCCATTGGTGTTACCGTGAAATCCCGTGGGTCGGCAGGCCCCAGCATTGCTTCACCAGACCAAGCCCTGCACAGTCGTCACGGGAGCCCCTTTTGCCACAGTCACGCAACACCACGCGTACCGCCACCAAGCACATCTTCGTCAGCGGAGGTGTTGCTTCTTCGCTCGGTAAAGGTTTGACCGCCTCCAGTTTGGGACAGTTGCTTACCGCACGGGGCATGCGCGTGACCATGCAGAAACTCGATCCCTATCTGAACGTGGATCCGGGCACCATGAATCCGTTCCAGCACGGTGAAGTTTTTGTCACCGAAGACGGCGCGGAGACCGACCTCGACGTCGGGCACTACGAACGTTTCCTCGATCGCGATCTGTCGGGTCAGGCCAATGTCACCACCGGCCAGGTCTATTCGACGGTTATCGCCAAGGAGCGTCGCGGCGAATACCTGGGCGACACCGTTCAGGTCATCCCGCACATCACGGACGAAATCAAGCGTCGCATCCTCGAGATGAGCGGCCCGGATCTGCAGGGCGTGCGTCCCGACGTCGTCATCACCGAAATCGGTGGAACCGTCGGCGACATCGAATCGCAGCCATTCCTCGAGGCTGCCCGCCAGGTCCGCCACGAAATCGGCCGCGACAACGTCTTCTTCCTCCACGTTTCCCTCGTGCCGTTCCTCGGCCCGTCCGGAGAACTCAAGACCAAGCCGACGCAGCACTCGGTCGCGTCGTTGCGCAGCATCGGCATTCAGCCGGACGCACTGATTCTCCGTTGCGATCGTGACGTCCCGATGGGCCTGAAGAACAAGATCGCCCTGATGTGCGACGTCGACGTCGACGCCTGCATCTCCACTCCCGACGCTCCGTCGATCTACGACATTCCGAAGGTTCTGCACCGCGAGGGCCTCGACGCGTACGTCGTGCGCCAGTTGGGCCTGCCGTTCCGTGACGTCGACTGGACTGTGTGGGGCGATCTGCTCGATCGGGTTCACCAGCCGCGCGAAACCGTCCGAGTTGCGTTGGTCGGCAAGTACGTCGACCTGCCGGACGCCTATCTTTCGGTAACCGAGGCACTGCGCGCCGGTGGCTTTGCCAACCGTTCCAAGGTCGAGATCTCGTGGGTTGCTTCCGACGAGTGCGAGACCGAAGCGGGTGCCCAGGCGGCACTCGGCGACGTCGACGCCATTCTGATTCCCGGCGGCTTCGGCATCCGCGGTATCGAAGGCAAGCTCGGCGCAATCCGGTACTCCCGCGCACGCAAGCTCCCGCTGCTCGGTATCTGCCTGGGTCTGCAGTGTGTTGTCATCGAAGCAGCACGCAGCGTCGGTCTGACGGATGCCAACTCGGCTGAATTCGAACCCGACACCAAGTTCCCCGTCATCTCCACGATGGCCGACCAGGAAGACGTGATCGCCGGCGAGGCCGACCTCGGTGGCACGATGCGTCTGGGTGCGTACCCGGCAGTGCTGACCAAGGGTTCGGTTGCGGCGCAGGCCTACGGAACCGAAAATGTTTCGGAGCGTCACCGTCACCGCTTCGAGGTCAACAACACCTACCGCGATCGTATTGCCAAGTCCGGCTTGAAGTTCAGCGGTACGTCTCCCGACGGTCATCTCGTCGAGTTCGTCGAGTACCCGCGTGAGCAGCACCCGTTCTTTGTCGCCACGCAGGCGCACCCGGAGCTCAAGAGCCGCCCGACGCGTCCGCACCCGCTGTTCTCGGCGTTCATCGATGCGGCTCTGAAGTACAAGCTCGAAGAGCGTCTGCCCGTCGATGTTCACGCGGAAGAGACCATCAACACGGCAGCAACCGAGACTGAACTCGATGCCGTCACCGAATCGTCGGAAAAGGTCTAAAAGCATATGAGCGACCCCGGTCGGCACGAATTCGACACCCTTGACTCCACCACGATCTACACCGGCGCGATCATCGCGTTGCGTAAGGATTCTGTGGTGATGCCAGGGGGTCAGCGGGCCGACCGGGAGGTCGTCGAACATCATGGCGCAGTTGCGGTGGTGGCGATCGATGCCGACGACAATGTTGTTCTGATTCACCAATATCGGCATCCGCTCGGTCACCGGTTGTGGGAGATCCCGGCCGGTCTCCTCGACGCGCCTGGTGAGAGTCCGTTGGACGCGGCCGCGCGTGAGTTGGGCGAAGAAACCGGGCTGGGCGCTGATCGCTGGTCTGTGCTTGTCGACGTTGCACTCTCGCCGGGATTCACCGACGAAGCGGTGCGCGTGTTCCTCGCCGAGGGGTTGCACGACGTGGACCGGGAAGATCCCGAACATGAAGAGGCTGATCTGCAGATTGCCCGGGTGCCGTTGGCTGAGGCCGTCGACATGGCGTTGCGCGGCGATCTGGTGAACGCCACTGCGGTGTCCGGCATCTTGGCGTTGGCGGCAGCACGTTCCGCGGGCACCGCGTTGCGGCCCGCCGACGCACCGTGGCCGGACCGTCCGACGGCTTTCGGAGAACGCAAGTCCAGGGTCTGAAATGCTTGCCCGACAGGTGGATTCGTTTCTCGACCACCTAGCAGTCGAGCGGGGATCGGCGCGCAACACCCTTCTCTCGTACCGGAGAGATCTGTACCGCTACGTCGATTATCTCAATGCCCGCGGCATCGACAACGTCTCGGGTGTAGCTGAAAACGACATCACGGAGTTCGTGACGAATCTGCGGCTGGGGGACAAGGACGCCGGAATCATCGCGTTGGCGCCGAGCTCTGCCGCACGCACCCTGATCGCGGTCCGAGGTTTTCACAAGTTCTCCACCGCCGAAGGGCTCACAACTGTCGACGTGGCCCGGGCGGTCAAACCGCCGACCCCCGGACGCAAACTCCCCAAAGCGCTCCCGCTCGATCAGATCATCGCGCTCCTCGAAGCATCCGGCGGTGGCGCTGCCGGCGACGGTCCACGGGATCTGAGGGATCGCGCACTCCTGGAACTGCTCTACTCCACCGGCGCGCGTATCTCGGAAGCCATCGACCTCGATGTCGACGACATCGACACGCAGTCGCGATCCGTTGTGCTCCAAGGCAAGGGCGGTAAGCAACGCGTGGTGCCTATCGGTCGGCCCGCGATCGAGGCCGTCGACGCGTATCTTGTGCGTGGCCGGCCTGCACTGGCCACCAGGGGATTGCCTGCGCTGTTCCTGAACGCGCGCGGTGGACGGTTGTCGCGGCAAAGTGCCTGGCAGATCCTTCAGGACTCGGCGGCATCGGCAGGAATCACCGCGGACGTTTCGCCCCACACACTGCGACATTCCTTTGCCACGCACCTGCTCGACGGTGGTGCCGACGTTCGTGTTGTGCAGGAACTTCTGGGCCACGCGTCGGTCACGACAACCCAGATCTACACCTTGGTGACCGTCACAGCGCTGCGTGAAGTGTGGGCGCAAGCACACCCTCGGGCGCGGTAGCCGCTTGCGTGTAATGCGTGTTGCGTGAGAAATCGGAGAAATAAGCGGTAGCGTTCAAGACGCGCGAGCGACTCTTGTGAGTATTCGGCCTGTCGGAATTCGGTATTGCCGGGTATTCCACGGGTTGCCGGCGCCGAGAGCAACCGTCGAAAGAACAGGGGAGCATCGGACCGTGTCGACATCGCAGCGAGCAGCGGCGGAGTCAGCGCCGCCGTATGTCACAACCCAGTACCTCGACCCTTCTACGGAACCTGCCCCAGCCGCCGAGTCCGAGGCGATCTTCGACCTACCGACAGTGCCTGACACCGCATCTGCGGAAGAACTGGGACCAACCGGTAGGCCGGTACGAGAAGTTCCGATGCCGACGCCGTTGCCCCACCACGGTCCCGCGATGATCATCGCAATGTGCAACCAGAAGGGTGGCGTCGGGAAGACGACGTCCACCATCAATCTGGGAGCGGCGCTGGCGGAATACGGCCGCCGCGTGTTGTTGGTCGATCTGGACCCGCAGGGCGCGCTGTCCGCAGGACTGGGTGTGCAGCACCACGATCTGGAACTGACCGTTCACAACCTGCTCGTCGAACCACGGGTGTCCATCGACGACGTGCTGATGCGCACCCGGATCGACGGACTGGATCTGCTGCCGAGCAATATCGATCTGTCGGCGGCCGAGATTCAGCTTGTCACCGAAGTGGGACGCGAACAGACATTGGGCCGGGTGCTGCATCCGGTTCTGGATCGATACGACTACGTCCTCATCGATTGCCAGCCGTCGCTGGGTCTGCTGACGGTCAACGCCTTGGCCTGCGCCGATTCCGTGATCATTCCGATGGAATGCGAGTACTTCAGCCTGCGCGGACTGGCGCTGCTCAACGACACCGTCGAGAAAGTCCACGACCGGCTCAATTCCAAACTCGAGCTGGCCGGTATCGTCGTCACGATGTTCGACTCGCGCACACTCCACGCCCGTGAGGTGATGGCGCGCGTCGTCGAGGTGTTCGGCGACGTTGTCTACGACACCGTCATCAACCGCACCGTTCGTTTCCCCGAAACCAGCGTGGCCGGCGAGCCGATTACCACGTGGGCACCCAAATCTGCGGGAGCCGAGGCGTATCGGGCGCTGGCCCGCGAAGTAATCCACCGGTCTGGTCGTTAGTGAAACTGATTCCACCGCAAGAAGATTCATCCCCGGCAGTTGCAGAGTTTCGCGTAACACTTCGAAATTTCGAAGGTCCGTTCGATCTGCTGCTTTCCCTGATCAACCAACGCCAGCTCGACGTCACCGAGATAGCGCTGCACACCGTTACCGACGATTTCATCGCCTACACGAGGCAACTCGGCAGTGCGATGGGGCTCGATCAGACGACGGAGTTTCTTGTTGTCGCTGCGACACTTCTGGACCTGAAAGCCGCCAGGCTCCTGCCGGCGGGAGAGGTCGAAGACGCCGAAGATCTTGCTCTGCTCGAAGCCCGCGACCTACTTTTTGCCAGGCTCCTTCAATATCGTGCCTACAAACAAGTTGCCACGCTGTTCGGTGAACTCGAGGAAGCAGCGCTGCGGCGATACCCACGTTCCGTTGCCGTCGAGGACCAATTCGCCGGTCTCCTCCCGGAAGTGCTGCTCGGAGTGGATTCGCACAAGTTCGCGGAGATCGCGGCAACCGTCTTCGCTCCCCGGCCGGTGCCCACGGTAAGCCTCGATCACCTGCATGTGTCCAATATCTCCATCCCCGAACAGGCAGAGTTCATCCTCGAATTGCTGCGGGCTCGCGGCGCAGGCGAGTGGGTACCGTTTCCGGATCTGATCGAGGACTGCGACGAAGCCGCACCGATTGTCGCGCGCTTCCTGGCGCTGCTCGAGCTGTACCGTCGGCGCACCATTGCCTTTGACCAACCCGAACCGCTCGGGCCACTGCTCGTTACCTGGACCGGCGAGGAATCAACCGCCGTCACCGAGGAGGACTACCGATGATGCTCGATCCGGCCGAGACGGAATCTGCGCAGGTAGAAGACTCTGGTGAGCACGATTCCGCTCCCGGCTTCGAGCTTGACGACACGCAACTCGACGCCATTCTCGAGTCGCTGCTACTCGTCGTCGATTCACCAGCAGAGGTGGCTCAACTTGCCTCGGTGACCGGCACCGACCCGACTCGCGTCGAGCAGCGACTGCAGGTGATGTCCGCTGCGCTCACCGCCCGCGCCAGTGGCATGGACCTGCGATACGCCGGCGACGGATGGCGTTTCTACACACGACAAGAGTTCGCACCCTACGTCGAACGGCTCTTGCTGGACGGCGCACGCACCAAACTGACCCGCGCAGCATTGGAAACTTTGGCGATAGTCGCATACCGTGGACCGTTGACTCGTGCGCGGATCAGTGCAGTACGAGGCGTCAACGTGGACGGGGTGGTACGCACACTCCTCGCCCGCGGACTGATCGCGGAAGCCGGGCCAGACCCGGACACCAACGCGACACGGTACTCCACAACCGAACTGTTCCTCGAACGGCTCGGATTGAGCTCGCTGAGCGATCTCCCGGAGTTGGCACCGCTTTTGCCTGATGTCGACCTCATCGAGGACATCAGCGAAAGCCTCGAATCCGATCCGCGATTTGCGAGAATGAACAAGGCCGACGTGCCCGCCGCCGTGGTGGACACCGAAGTCGACGACGACTGACGGGTAAAATCCCGCCGTCGTCAGCAGAAAGAAAAGACCCGACCACAGTCGGGAAACAGCTGAAAACTGACAGGAAAAAAGTGAACAATCCCGCTCGCCGAGATGGCACACCGGACCGTAACAACTCCCGCGACACCCGCGACACCCGCGGCGCACGCAGCGATGCACCCCGTGGTGGTCGTAGCGACAGCCCCCGTGGTGGACGCAGTGACGCCCCCCGCGGCGCACGCAGCGAAGCGCCCCGTGGTGGACGCAGCAACACTTCCCGCAGTACTTCCGGATACGACCGCAATGCCGGATCCGACCGCCCCCGCACGGACGACCGTCGCGGTGGATTCAATGACGATCGGCGCCCCCCGCGCAATGACGATCGGCGCCCCCCGCGCAGTGACGATCGGCGCCCCCCGCGCAGTGACGATCGGCGCCCCCCGCGCAGTGACGATCGGCGCCCCCCGCGCAGTGACGATCGGCGCCCCCCGCGCAGTGACGACCGTCGTCCCGCACATAGCGATGACCGTCGTGGTGGGTACAACGACGACCGTCGCCCCGCACGCACCGACGACCGCCGTGGTGGTTACAACGATGATCGGCGCGGCCCGCGCAGTGACGACCGCCGTGGCCCCCGCAGCGATGACCGTCGTACACCCCACGTTGATGCCCGTCGCGCACCGCGCGGTGGCGCAGACCGTCGCAGCGACGATCAGCGCGGCGCACGCCCCGAGGCTCCTCGCGGCACTGCGTGGGCAAACGCCCCGCGCGGATCCAAGTTCGACGGACCTCCGCGCAAGCGTCCGGCAGCCCCGACACCGGCGGCAACCAACAAGCGTGGCAAGCCGAAGACGGAGAAGCCGCAGCGCGTCGTCTCCCAGAACCCGTTGGTGTCCAACGCCAAGCCGGCGCGTCATCAGCACGCCGAGGTCACCAAGCACGACGGCCCGCCGAAGGGCGACGGCGTCCGCTTGCAGAAGGTGCTGGCTCAGGCCGGCGTGGCATCACGCCGTGCAGCCGAAGAACTGATCGACCAGGGTCGCGTCGAGGTCGACGGCCGCATCGTGGTCGAGCAGGGTCTGCGCGTTGATCCCGAGAACGCAGTAGTCCGCGTCGACGGCGTTCGTGTTGTCGTACAGAAGGACCTCGTCTACTTGGCTATGAACAAGCCGCGTGGATGGCAGTGCACCATGTCCGACGACCTCGGTCGTCCGTGTGTCGGTGACATCGTCTCCGAGCGCGTTCAGTCCGGTCAGCGGCTCTTCCACGTCGGACGTCTCGACGCCGACACCGAAGGCTTGCTTCTCTTCACCAACGACGGCGATCTGGCTCACCGCCTGATGCACCCGTCGTTCGAGGTTCCGAAGACGTACCTCGCCACGGTTCACGGCGTTGTCGAACGCAGCACCGGCAAGCAGTTGCGTGACGGTGTCACCCTCGACGACGGTCCGGCCAAGGTGGATGCGTTCACCGTGCTCGAGATCAACGAGGGCAAGACGCTCGTCAAGCTCGTTCTGCACGAGGGCCGTAAGCACATCGTGCGTCGCCTCCTCGATGCCGTCGGTCACCCCGTTGTCCGCCTGGTTCGCACCAACGTCGGAGTTGTCGCTCTCGGCGATCAGCGTCCGGGAACGCAGCGCGTCCTCGGTCGTAGCGAGGTCGGTGGACTGTACGAGGCGGTCGGCCTGTGACCGATTCGTCCATGCCGCTGGTAGTCGCGATGGACGGACCGTCCGGAACCGGCAAATCCAGCGTCTCCCGTGCGTTGGCGCAGCGTTTGGGCGCTCGCTACCTCGACACCGGAGCTATCTACCGGATCGCGACCCTGCACGTGCTGCGTCAGGGAATCGATCTGAATGACGCTGCGGCGATCACCGCCGCGGTTGCGGCATTGCCCTGGTCCATCGGTACCGACCCCGCCAGCGAGCAGGTTCAGCTCGACGGCGCGGACGTCAGTGAGGAGATCCGCGGCGACGCGGTCACCAAGGCTGTCTCCGCAGTGTCGGCTGTTCCCGAGGTCCGCGACCTGCTGGTCGCCACTCAGCGTGAGCTGGCGGCAGGCGCAGAGCGGATCGTCGTCGAAGGACGCGATATCGGAACCGTCGTACTCCCTGATGCAGACGTCAAGATCTTCTTGACTGCGTCCGCGGAAACCCGTGCGGCACGGCGCAATACGCAGAACGTCGGCCAAGGCCGCGAAGACAATTACGAAGCGGTGCTGGCTGATGTGCAGCGCCGTGACCATCTCGATTCGACTCGGGCAGTGTCGCCGTTGCGCCCTGCCGAGGATTCCATCCTGGTGGATACGAGCGAATTGGGCATTGAAGATGTGATCGCCAAGCTGCTGTTGGTGGTCAGCGACAGAACTGGAGCAGTGCAGTGAGCGACGATCTGGTAACCGAATTTGCCGGCGACGGAACCTGGTCCGAGGAATCGGAGTGGGATTACGCCGATCTCGAAGCGGACGGCGAAGGCGAAGCGCACATTGCCGTCCCGACCTTGGCTGTTGTCGGTCGACCGAACGTCGGCAAGTCGACGCTCGTCAACCGCATCATCGGCCGTCGTGAAGCGGTAGTCGAGGACATCCCCGGTGTTACCCGTGACCGCGTCTCGTACGAGGCGAACTGGGCCGGACGACGCTTCCTCGTCCAGGACACCGGCGGATGGGAGCCCGACGCAAAGGGCCTTCAGCAGGCCGTTGCGCGTCAGGCCGAGTTGGCCATGGGAACGGCTGACGCCATTCTCCTGGTCGTCGACGCTGTTGTCGGCGCTACCGCGACGGACGAAGCTGTAGCTCGCGTGCTGCGTCGTTCCAAGACTCCGGTCATCCTCGTCGCCAACAAGGTGGACGACGGACGCACCGAGTCCGAGGTCGCAGCACTCTGGTCCTTGGGCCTCGGTCAGCCGTACTCCGTGAGTGCGACGCACGGCCGCGGTACCGGCGACCTGCTCGACGAGGTTCTGGAGAAGCTTCCGGAAACCCCGCGTGAAGGCATCCCCGGCGGCGGTCCGCGTCGAGTTGCTCTCGTCGGAAAGCCGAACGTCGGAAAGTCCAGCTTGCTCAACAAGCTGTCCGGTGACGAGCGGTCCGTCGTGCACAACGTTGCCGGCACCACCGTCGACCCCGTCGACTCGATCGTCGAACTCGGCGGGCGCCCTTGGCGTTTCGTCGACACGGCTGGTCTGCGTAAGCGCGTCAGCCATGCCAGCGGCGCTGAGTTCTACGCGTCGCTGCGTACGAAGAGCGCGATCGAGGCCGCTGAGGTCGCGATCCTGCTGATCGACGCACACGAGCCGATCACCGAGCAGGACCTGCGTGTTCTGAGCATGGTGGCCGACACCGGTCGCGCACTGGTGATCGCATTCAACAAGTGGGACCTCGTGGACGAGGACCGTCGACTCATGCTGGACAAGGAAGTGGACCGCGATCTGGTCCGTGTTCCATGGGCACAGCGGGTCAACATCTCCGCCCACACCGGTCGCGCAGTAGCGAAGCTCGTGCCGGCGCTCGACACGGCTCTGGAGTCCTGGGACAAGCGCATCCCCACGGGTCGCTTGAATACCTGGCTCAAGGAAGTTGTGGCAGCGACGCCGCCGCCGATGCGTGGTGGTCGTCTGCCTCGCATCATGTTCGCGACGCAGGCAAGCACACGTCCGCCGACGTTCGTTCTCTTCACCACAGGCTTCCTCGAGGCCGGCTACCGCCGCTTCATCGAGCGGCGTTTGCGTGAAGAATTCAACTTCGACGGCAGCCCCGTCCGCGTTTCCGTTCGAGTGCGCGAGAAGCGTGACCGCAAGAGCCGCTAGTTTCACCGCCAATTCGGTACCAAAACGGCTCTGACCAGCCGATTGGTACTTCAGCCCGTCTCTGATGTAATCTTTCCAAGCGCCCGAAACAAGGGCGCGGACGGGCTGTGGCGCAGCTTGGTAGCGCACTTGACTGGGGGTCAAGTGGTCGCAGGTTCAAATCCTGTCAGCCCGACCGAAGAACAAAAATGCGGTTCCGGAGAAATCCGGAGCCGCATTTTTTTGTATCACCTACCAACCTCTCGAAACGGTCGGGGCTGAAATCTTCTGCAGCATGAGTGATTGTGTTCGCACGTTCAGCGAACGGCTCACTGCGAGAGTGGTGAAGTCGAGCTAGGCGGGTGGGATTGGCTCGAACTCCCGCATGTCGTCCCGGCCCGCACGAATTACGCCCGCAGCAGATTCCGGCACCTCGTTCCATGCACCCGGAAGATCGCGGAGAGGCTCGGAAACAACGATTCTGGCCTCCTCGCCCAGGTCTTTCAGTTCTTCCACATCTGGATGTAGTTTCCGCAGTGTGGACATCTCGGTGGAATAGAAGAGTGACCTCGATCGGCTTTCGCTCGAATATCGGAAGATCCAGGTGGACGTTCCGTCCGTCGTCGCGACAGTCATTTGTACAGGATTCTCGATTCCCCGTGAGCGCGCTGTGTGCTCGACAAAACCCACCGCCCGCGCGACACCGCCGAACGGATCATCGGTCAATCCGAAGGTGAGTGCGAGGAAGAACAGCGTTTCCGAGTCCGTAGACCCTTGCAGATCGGGGTAGAGCGACGGATCGACGGCGGTTACCAATTCCCGTTTGATCGCTTGGAATCCGTGCAGGGAGCCGTTGTGCATCCACAGCCACTGCTCGTGCCGAAATGGATGACAGTTGCTGCGCTGCACAGCAGTTCCCGTGGATGCACGGACGTGGGCGAAGAACAGCGGTGTGCGCAGTTGGCTGGCGATCTCACGGAGGTTCGAATCGTTCCACGCGGGTTCGATGCTCTTGAACACGGCCGGCACGCTGCCTTCGCCGTACCAGCCGATTCCGAAGCCGTCGCCATTGGTTGTCGTGGCACCGAGATGAGAATGCAGGCTCTGGTCGATCAACGAGTGTTCCGGTCGGAACAACAAGTTCTGCGCGAGTAGTGGTTCGCCTGAATATGCCATCCACCTGCACATCTCTCCATTGAATCAGATTGAGGCAGTGATGACGATCCTCTACGAGAGGTGAGGGCTAAAGTGAAAGTGCACTGGTCGTGCCGTCGGGACCAGTGGCCAGCAACTACGCCCCGACGGAGTGAGTAGACCGTCCGATGGGTGAAGGTGATTCGCTCGGCACTCAGCGCTATCCGCCGTCGCCGGCCGCGGAGCTGGGAGGTGCCGGCTTCGATGATGCAGTGGAGATCGGCCACGGTGGTTTCGGCGTCGTCTACCGCTGTACGCAGGCAGAACTGGATCGCACGGTTGCGGTGAAGGTGCTCACCTTCGATCTCGACGTGGAGAACCGCGCCCGCTTCTTTCGGGAACAGCAGGCGATGGGCCGGTTGACCGGACACCCGAATATCGTCAACATTTTGCAGGTCGGCGCTACCGACAGTGGCCGCCCGTACATCGTGATGCCGTATCACCGGCAGGATTCCCTCGGCGCGCGGATCCGCCGCGACGGTCAACTGTCGTTGAATCAGGCGTTGCGCCTGGGGGTGAAGATGGCGGGAGCGGTGGAGTCGGCCCACCAGCTCGGGATCCTGCACCGGGACATCAAGCCCGCCAACATCTTGCTCACCGATTACGGCGAACCGGAGTTGGCCGATTTCGGAATCGCGCACATCACCGGGGGTTTCGAGACCGCTACCGGGGTCGTTACCGGTTCACCGGCGTACACGGCGCCGGAAGTGTTGGCTGGAGACCCGCCGACTCCAGCGGCCGACATCTATGGACTTGGCGCCGTCCTGTTCAGCGCTCTCACCGGTCATGCCGCGTTCGAACGGCGCAGCGGAGAGCAGGTTGTGGCGCAGTTTCTGCGGATCACCACGCAAGCGATGCCCGATTTGCGTGAGCACGGGATGCCCGACGACGTCTCTGAGGTTATCTCCCGCGCGATGTCGCGGACACCCGGTGCGCGCCAGGTGACCGCCGCAGAGTTCGGCGAGGAACTGCGGAGACTGCAACGGCAGCACGATTTTCCGGTCGACGAGATGCCTCTACGCGCTGAACCAGACACGCAGGGCAACGACCGGCGACCCAGTCCAGAAGGCGGGCCGCGACGTTCAGGTGCCTTTACCCCGAGTACAACGGGGGAGCTGCCTCTGGAACTGACCAGCTTTGTCGGTCGCCGACGCGAGCTGACCGAGGCGAAGAACCTGCTCGCCGGGGGACCGTTGGTGACGTTGACGGGCATCGGAGGTGTCGGTAAGACACGGCTGGCACTGCGACTCGCGGCCGCGGTGCAACGGGAGTACGACGACGGTGTGCGGCTCGTCGAGTTAGGCGAGCTGCGTGACGCGTCGTTGCTGGTCGAGACAGTGGCAGGTGTGCTGGGCCTGCGGGACCAGTCGGCGCGACCGCTACGAGAGATCCTGATCGAGTTCCTCGAACCGCGGGAATTACTGTTGGTTCTCGACAACTGTGAACACCTGGTCGATGCTGTCGCGGAATTAGCCGCGACCCTGATCCGTGTCAGTCCGTCGCTGCGGATTCTGGCCACCAGCCGCGAACCTCTCGATATCGGCGGGGAGGCGGTGTTGCGGGTTCCGCCGTTGGGCGTACCCGATCCGGAGCGGAAACCGTCGCTCCGGTCGTTGCCTAAATACGATGCGGTGTCGTTGTTCTTCGAGCGTGCGGCGATGGCCGTTCCGGGTTTTGTGCCCACCGAGGAGAACATTGAGGCAGTGGCGGGGATCTGCCGCAGTCTCGACGGGTTGCCGTTGCCGATCGAGTTGGCGGCGGCGCGGTTGCGGGCGATGTCGCTCGAGCAGATCCTGGGGCGTCTGACTGATCGATATACGCTGCTGACTCGCGGCAGCCGGGGTGCGCCCTCGCGGCAGCAGACGCTGCGGTTGTGTATCGACTGGAGTTTCGAGTTATGTACTGCGCGTGAGCAACTGGTGTGGGCTCGGTTGGCGGTGTTCGCGGGAAGTTTCGAACTTGATGCTGCGGAGTTGGTGTGCGGCGCGGGACTGGAGTTGGGCGAGCTTCTGGACACATTGACGTCGTTGGTGGACAAGTCGATTCTGATCCGGGAAGAGCATGCGTCGGTAGTTCGGTTCCGGATGCTCGAGACGTTGCGTGAGTATGGGTACGAGAAGCTCGAGCAGGCCGGCGACGTTGTGCAACTGCGCCGCAGACACCGGGACTGGTGCGAGCGGTTGGCGCTCGATTCGGAGGCCGAGTGGATCAGCGTTCGTCAACTCGACTGGATCGCCCGCCTGAAGCGGGAGCAGTCGAACGTGCGGGAGGCACTCGAATTCAGCGTCGTCGACGATCCCGCCACCGGACTACGGACTGCTGTTGCCTTGTCCTTCTTCTGGAGTTCGCAGGGCCTCTACAGCGAATGCCGGCATTGGATCACCCAGTTGCTTGCCAGTCAGAGCGGCCCACCTACCCTCGACTGGGTCAAGGGTCTCTATTTCGCCACTCTGATGGCGAGTGTGCAGGGCGACCTCCCGGCCGGTGCGGGGCTCGTTGACGAGGCGCGGCGTCTCATCGCTCACACAGATGATCCGAAGATGCGCATACTCGTCACGCTCGCCGACGGAATGCATGCTCTTTACAGTGGTGACCCTGCGAGGGCCTCCTCGTTGCTCGAAACCGCCGTCGCCGGATTCAGCGGGCGCGGGGAAACCGCACTCGAGATAGGTGCCTTGTATCCGTTGGGGTTGGCCTATGGACTGCGCGGCTCGACGGACCAGGCGATCGAATGCCACGAGCGTGCGATTTCGATCACGGAAGCGCGCGGAGAGACGATGGCTCGGTCGTATTCACTGTGGGCTCTGGGAATTGAAGTGTGGCGGCAGGGCGATAGCGATCGTGCGATGCGGCTGCTCCATCAGTCGCTGAAACTGTCGCGGCAAACGCGCAGCCCTCGCGTTGCCACAGCGTGCGTCGAGACGATGGCGTGGATCGAGTGTGGGCGGCGCGACGGGGTGAGGGCCGCTGTGTTGATGGGAGCGGCGGAGGGGTTGGCACGCTCGATGGGCAGCACCGCGATAATTCACTCCAATTTACTTCTCTACCAACAGGAATGCGATCGGAAGGCGCGTCAGATGCTCGGCGAAAAAGCATTCGCGGCAGCCTTCCGAAAAGGTCGAGGTTTCGGGTTCGACGCGGCAATTTCCTACGCACTCCACGAACATCCTTCTGATGACTCCGGATCCGACACTGCTGCCGCCTCGACGCGACTGACCAAGAGGGAACGTCAAGTCGCCGACCTCATCGCGCAAGGCCTGACCAACCAGGCCATCGCCGACCGCCTGGTTATCTCACCTCGCACCGCTCAAGGGCATGTGGAGCACATCCTGACCAAATTGGGGTTCACCTCGCGGGCGCAGGTTGCGGCCTGGGTCGTGGAGCGAAACCGCGACCCGCACTGACTCGCTTATCCTTCTCGAGGCCGGTCAGGAATATCGGGCGGCGCGCGATCCTTCGTCGCGGATATCCTCAGCCCGTGGAAGCCACTGAATACCGGGACGCACTGAGAGCTGTTCTCGATACCGCGTCGGCGGTCGCGGCCGCTCGGCTCACAGCGATCCGCAATACGGCGACGGCGCGAACCGATGGCGTGATCATCGAGGTTTTTGTCGACCAGGACGCACACGGCACTTTCGATGTATGGGCGCGATTCGAAGGTCCAGACGCATTCACTTTAGACCGGCAGCTCGGCGACGAGCGGGCACTGTTCGGTGTGATCTGGGGGACGGACGGCTGGGACCCGGACGTTCCGGTCCGGCCGCGGGAATGGTCGCGGATGGAACTCACAGACGTCATCGTCGACGTCGTTGCCGAGTGGGTCGACACTCTCATCTCAGTCGGGCCAGACACGCTGTACTGGGAGGTTGCCACACCCGACGGCGATGTCGATCCGCGCCCCGTGGGAGTGAACCGTAAGTGAGCCGTTCGGCGGTGATGCGAGTACCGTCGCGGTGTCTAGCCGGGCGGGATCGGCGTAAAGCTTCGCATGTCGTCCCGTCCTTCGCGGATCACGCCTGCAGCTGATTCGGGCACCTCGTTCCACGCTCCGGGAAGATCACGCAGTGGTTCCGAAACAACAATTCGGGTTTCCTCACCCAGACCGTGCAGTGCTTCCACTTCGGGATGGAGTTTCCGCAGCACGGAGATTTCGGTGGAGAAGAACAGTGACCTTGATTGTTTTTCGCTCGAGTTGCGGAAGATCCAGGTGTTGGTTCCATCCGTCGTTGCGACAGTCATCTGCACGGGGTTGTCGATGTGGTGCGCGCGGGCGGTCTGTTCGACGAACCCGACGGCTCTCGCGACCCCATCGAACGGATCATCGGTCAATCCGAAGGTAAGCGCGAGAAAGAACAATGTTTCCGAGTCCGTGGACCCTTCCAGGTCGGCGAAGAGTGATGGATCGACAGCGGTTACCAAATCGCGCTTGATCTCATGGAATCCGCGCAGGGAACCGTTGTGCATCCACATCCAATTACCGTGCCGAAATGGGTGACAGTTGCTGCGCTGCACCGGAGTACCCGTCGACGCTCGGATGTGTGCAAAGAGCAGTGGCGTCCGTAGTTGGCTGGTGACCTCGCGAAGGTTCGAGTCGTTCCAAGCGGGTTCGATGCTCTTGAAGAGGGCAGGCTCGCTGCCCTCTCCGTACCAACCGATTCCGAAGCCGTCGCCGTTGGTAGTTGTTGCACCGAGACGGGAATGCAGACTCTGGTCGATCAACGAGTGCTGTGGCCGGAACAGCAGGTCATGCGCGAGGAGCGGTTCACCTGAATATGCCAGCCACCTGCACATATTTTCATTGAAGCAGATCGACATGGCATTGACGATCCCCTCAGGCGTCGGCGACATGTCCGAATTGTTGCTGGAACACGGAGTGTTCAGGTGCGGGATGCGGCCGACGGGCGAGCACGATCGGTGTTTCTACAACAACTGGGTTGATGTTTCGGAATGGCTGACATCTCCGAAATTCGCGTCCGCAACGATCTTCTTTCCGTCGGCTTCGAGCTGGCCTATAACCGAATCGAAAGCGTCGACAAGCCATTCATCGGTGGCTTCGGCGAGTAATTCGTCTGGGAGAACACTGCTTTGAGTCTGGAAGATACGAACCAGCCACGGTCCAGTGCCATAGATTTCGTCCGATAGACCCAGCGGGGTGTTGGTGGCTAGGACATAGCGGTTGTACTCGAGATCCACACGGATGGCATAGCCGCCGGCGAGGTTGACGACATTGGCGGGACGCTGGGTAGCAGCGGCCAGTGCGATCAATGCGTCGTTATATGTTTCGGAGTACTTCGACGTGAGAGGAATGACTGACCTACCTGTTCGAGGTGGCCGATGCAGGGCAGCACGGCATGGGAAATAACCGTCCGTTGCCGCTGCTTGACGAAGAACTGAAACAGATACTATCCCAGCTGACCGAACGGGATGTCGTCGGTGGCCGGACAACCATGCCCTGTCGGCGAACCCCCGGTCAGTCGAGAGTAGATCGATGCCGAACGATGACGTCGCGAGCGAGATCAGCGACCTTGACGTTCATGTTTTGTGAAGTCTTCTGAAGAATCTGGAATGCGGCGTCGCTGGATATCCCGTGCAATGCCATCAGCAAACCGACGGCTTGGCCGATTTCCCGGCTACCCGTCAGACCTCGCCGCAGCGATTCGGCATCCTCGCCCCGAGACAACGCGGTGACGGCCACAGACGCGAAGGAGACCAGAATTACGGCCAGGTCGGCGACATCTTCGGAGAATGCTCCGGGTGTATCGGAGAAGAGGTTGAGAGCGCCGATTTTGCGTCGGTCAACGAGTAAGCGGAACCCCATGCTTCCACGAATTGGTGTTTTCGAGAGAGCTTCCCGCGCAAATTCAGGCCACTGGTTCGGAGTTCGAAGATCGGACTCGATCTGTGGTGTTTCTGTCTCGAGAGCGTCGAGGCACGGGCCTTCTCCGGTGGCGCGCTCCAGATCATCCGCGAAAGTCGCTATCTCATCACTCGCGGCGACGGTGACAGTGGTGTTTGCGCGACGCAGCATCAAACTGGCGTGATCGCAGCCGGGAATCAATTCGACAGCGGCAGAGCAGATCGCGTTGTACACGTCAGCATCGTCTGTCGCGGAGTAGAGAATCTCGGCCAAGGCCGCGAAAACTGCTGCGGGTTCTGTCAGGGCTTTATCTGGCCGGGACATCGTTTCTGCACCTCGGAGTCTGCTGTCAATTGCTACCTGTATCGAACGGTACTAGATCCTACTTTCATGTCGTCAGCAGCATTTTGCGCCTCGATGTTTCCCGGATCTCGAGAGGTGAAGTGTCTCGAAGTGTGTGCCGGAACCAGGTGAGGGGGACAGGCTCAGACACTGGATGGAGGGAGACGGCTGCCTCGTTTCTATTGTCTCCTTTCTACGTGGTGCTCGGGCGCCCTTCGCGCGTGCGCTCTCGCAGTGAGCGTTGCCTGCCTCACGAAATCTATGCCTGCGAGACTAGATTGAATGGCAGGGATGTTAGGGTTGCGCGGTCACCGACGACGCCGAGGAGGTATGCAGTGACGTCAGAGGCTCAGGCGCGCACGCTACGTGGCGTTTACGGAATCTCGGTGATGTCTGAACTTTCCGGGGTGGGGCCGCAAACGTTGAGGTTGTACGAGCGGCGAGGGTTGTTGACGCCGACTCGCACCGGAGGTGGAACCCGCCGATACAGCGAATCGGATCTGGAGACACTAGCCCGCATCACCGCACTGATCGACGACGGCGTCAACTTGGTCGGAGTCCGATTGATACTTTCGCTCGAGGCCGAGAATTCAATTCTTGCGGCGAGGCTCGCGCAGTTGAATGACTCAGCGGACGACCAAGTGTGATCTTCGAGTAGCCGCGGGTCTCTCGCCCCAGGTATTTACTATGAATCCGGCTGGTGCGTTGCAACTTTCAGGCTTCCATTCCTCGGATCGTTGACTGGTCGCTGGTGCGGCGCGGTTTCGAACAGCGGGGACGTGCTGGCGCCGATTTCTGCGCTGTCGTCGCGGTCGAACTGAACCTCTAAACTCCTTGTCGCTAATTATCTGTATCGTATGATGCAGATAATCTAGATTCTCAACAAGATGCCCGTCGCTGCACAGGTGGCAATCTCGGGAGGAACTGTGACCGATGTGAAATCAGGGAAAGGTGAGGATGGCGAAGGTACTGGGCCGAGAGTGAACGAAACTGCGATACTGAATAAGTCGGTGTGAAAGACAGTGAAGGGTTTGGTCGATGTCTGAACAACCCGGTGTTGCCGTCGGGATCGACCATGAAATCGGCAGGCGGACAATAACTTACGGAGTCTCGATCATCCTGACTGTGATCGTGATGGTTGTGGCAATTGTGTTGCTGGGTTCTCGGCGGGGTGAGTGTTTCGGTGCCGACATGCTGGTCTGCTCACGTAAGGATCGGCGTCTTTTGGTCTTCTTGCCGACCGTGACTCTTGCGGTGGGCGCCGCAGGGGCATTCCTGCGAGCTGCGCCGCGCTGGCATCGCACACGCAGGCTGTTCATCAGATCGTATGTCGGATGGATTCTCGCTGGGTTGGCCCTGGCCTACGGCGTGGCATCGTTTTCCTTCTTGTTCTGATTTTCCTTCTTGTTCTGAATTGACGACTACTTCGCAGACTCGGTTAACGCGCGCTCCAGCACCTGGCGATCGTCGAACCGTATCTCCATGCCGTCGTAGTTCATCATGCCGTCGTTCCCGCGTCCGGCGACGACTACTACGTCGCCCGCTTTTGCGAAGCTCACCGCGGTCCGAATAGCATCACGTCGATCCGGAATCACAAGCACCTCTGCATGATTCGCTTGGCGTGCTCCCGTGGCCACGTCATTCCTGAGGCATGCTGCATTATCGCGATATGGTCCTTCGTCGGTGACGACAAGAACGTCGGCAAGACTGCCGGCAGTTCGACCCAGGGGCCCGCGTTTGCCAGGGTCCCTACCACCAGTTGCGCCGATGACGACAATGATCTTTCCCTTCGACAACGAGCGAAGATAGGGAAACAAGCGACGCTGCGCACCTGCGTTGTGAACGTAGTCGACAAACGCCAGAAAATCCTGGCCTACCTCAACGCTCTCCAATCTCCCCGGGACGGTGTCGAGATTTTCGATACCGTCGAGCGCGGCGGCGACATCGACTCCACCTAGACGAAGAGCCGCAATAGCCGTCAGAGCGTTGTCGACTTGGTGGCACCCCAGCAGGCGTAGGCGAATCCGCCTTCGCCAACTCCCATGGCGTGCGACAAAAGATGTTCCCGTTTGGTCGGCCTCGATGTCAGTGGCGGTTACATCGGCGTTTGCCCCACGCGACGAGAAGGTCAATCGGGGAACCGTGATGTGTTCAGCGAGGGCCTTGCCGTACAGGTCGTCGACACTGATCACCGCGCTGGCGCAATGTTCTGGCAAGAACAGCTGGGCCTTTGCCTCGAAATATGCCGTCATAGTTTTGTGGAAGTCCAGATGATCACGCGAAAGGTTCGTGAAGGCAGCAACCCGGAAAAACGTGCCGTTGATTCGGTGTAGCGCAAGGCCATGACTCGACGCTTCCATAGCGACGGCGTCGACGCGATTGTCGACGAACGACGCCAACGTACGTTGCAGTGTGCAGGCTTCAGGTGTTGTTCGCTCCGAACCCGATACGCCGGTTGGCCCCCGAACGCAGATTCCGCTGATGATGCCAGTCCTCAATCCAGCCGCGGCGAGACCAGCTTCGAGCATGAAGGCAGTGCTGGTCTTGCCGTTGGTGCCGGTAACGCCGTACACATCGAGCGACGTGGAGGGGTCACCGTAAAACCAGGCGGCCAAAGGACCGAGGATCTTTCGGGGGTTCTCCACGACAAACGCCGGCAGTATTTCGGTGGGGCGATCGCTGACCACAGCCACGGCGCCCTTCCTCGCTGCTTCCGCAATGAATTCTCCACCGTGGTGCTCGAAGCCTGGCAGTGCCGCGTAGATATCGCCGGCGCGGACCTGACGCGAGTCTTGGCAGACGCCGGTGACGATCCGGGTTCCGTGCTCGCCTGGTAACTCGCTATCCGCGCCAAGAAATTCAGCCACCGCCTGGAGTGGCCATTTCGGTTGGCTGCAGGGTTTATTCGACACTGTGTGCCTGTCGGGTCACGGTGTTCGTCCCGGGGTGGCATGTCTAGGGGGCGGCATACCGAGGGGTTGACACTTGTGATGTGCGCCAAACACGTCACGACGCTGGGCAGTGCCGATCGGACGCGTAGATCGCCGCGGCGATTGCGCGGGTGATCTGTAACTTCTGAATCCCTCCGGAACGATGTACCCGATGTCGGGATCGGCAGCGGAATAATTGCTCGATGGCACAACCCGAATATTTCCTCGGTTCGATAGTGCCGATTTATGTGATTGTGCTGGTATTTTGACTGGATTGACCAGATTGCCAGACCGTAGGTGAGGGTAGCGGGAATGAGAAGATTTGGTACCGCAGGTGCAGGCGCAGCGATCTTTGCCGCCGCCGCCCTGATCACTACCGCGCTGCCCGGAGTGGCCGGCGCCGTGCCCGTCTCTTTGACGCAGGCGTGCGTTCCCGAGATCAATGACAACTCGATGTCTCTCGATCCGGCAGTGATCGACGGCTGGTACGACGTCTCTGACGGTGTTCCCGGTACGAAGATCAACTCCATCGAGTCCTGGCGCACCGTCCCGGGCGACACTCTCGAGTTCCGGGCCGCGGTCACCATCCGAGCGCACGGAGGCCCGGTCAGCGGCACAGTGCGGATTGATGGAGCCGGACTCACCGGAGACGCCGAACTTCGATCACGTATGACACTGACCCAGGACCTGGGGATGTCGGGAACGAAGGTCACTCAAGCTGACGACGGACGAGTGATTCCTGTTCGAGCCACCCTCGCCTTCGACGTGTCGACTCCGAACCTGGTGGCGCAGAACCAATCCGTGGACCTTTCGGCAGTCAAGATCGTATTGACCGGTGATACAACCGATCCGGGGACCGACTGCCCAGGCGGCGGCGGGAATGGCGGAAACCAAGGTGGGAACGGTGGCGGCGGAAACGGCGGGAATCAGGGCGGCAACCAAAACGATGAACTTCCCGGGCGAGATGTAGCCAATCGAGTTGCTATTTCCCAGGTTCCGTCCGGGCCGATCTCGCGGTGACGGAATCGGCCGGCCGGACGCTTCGGCGGCTGTGTGGGGCAGCCCTACTAACGGTGTTGTTGTGCGTGGGTGGGTGCTCGGCAGAGCACGACGAACCTGTTCGGGTTCTCGCGACCGGGCAGGAGAATCTGCCGGCTGCGGTGCAGGCGTCTGTCGACAATCCTGCGACGCCGACTGAACTGCGCATCGGCAACGAGGCAGCTGTAGTTCTTGCGATCAAGACGACATCGGACGGTTCGCTGATTCCTCCGGAGGACGTGAGCAAAGTCGGCTGGTGGGCGGATTCGGCATTTCCGGGTGCGGGTGCGGGAACTGTCGTGATCACCGGCCACATCAACGACGTGTATGCCGGTGACGGTTTCGGAAAGAAATTCTCGTCGTTGACTCCGGGGTCGATTGTGGTGTTGACCGGGGCCGATGGCCAGGAGTGGTCGTATCGGATCGATACGGTTGACCAGTACCGCAAGGATGGGGAACTGCCGGTCGAGCGGTTGAACCGGATGGACGGGCCGGAGACGCTGGCATTGATCACGTGTGGGGGAGAGTTCGTGGGTCCGCCGCTCGGCTATGAGGACAACGACATAGCCTGGGCGACACGGATTCCCGATTTGTCGTAGTTGCCCGACTTGTTGCGATTATCGATATTGTTGGCCGCACTAACTTCTTCGCAGCACTGGTAACAGTGCCCAATTGAAGGACACGAGTTGAGCGCACTGACAGAGACCGCGACCGCTGCGTATTTCTACTACTACCCGCTCGTGGAGAACCTCCGACAGGTGGAGCGTTACGTCACGGCCGGCATCGGCTCCAATCCGGCAGCACCGTTCAACAGTTTCTCGCACGCCCGCAAACTTGCAGGCCCAGAGGACACGTTTGTCACGATCAACAACGACACCGTCTATTCGATGGCGCAGCTTGACCTTTCGGGCGGACCACTGCGACTGGATGTGCCCGCAACCGGGGATCGCTACTACGTACTCCAGTTCGTCGACGCCTGGACGAACAACATCGCGTACATCGGCACCCGGGCAACGGGAAACGAAGCCGGCAGTTTTCTGATCGCCCCACCGGGCTGGACCGGGGAATCGGAGTTTCCGGTAGTCCAAGCGTCGACCGACATCGTGTCGATCGTCGGCCGATTTGCCTGCACCGGCAACGACGACCTTTCCGCGGTGACGTCGCTGCAGAATTCCCTGGTACTCGAGCCACTCAACCCGACTGCCGCAGTGAACGGTCTTCCCGCGGTGGACGCGAACCCTTCCGACGGACTGCTGTTCTGGCAGCAGGCACACAACTGGTCGCAGGCATTCCCCGCACCGGCTGCGGAATCTGCCCTGATCGAGCGGTTTTCCGGGCTGTTCTCTCCGGACGTCGACAGCGAGGACCTTGCTGCCTGGTACGACGACGGCGTCGCCAAGCTCGAGGATGCCACCAAACACGGCGAGGCTCCCGTCTTCAACGGGTGGACAGTAGGCCTTCACCTTTTCGACTACAACGTCTACAACCTCAGCCTCGGAACAATCGACGACGACCGGTGGAAAATCCGCGACGAGAAGGTGTGCCTTGCCGAAAGGGCGATCGCGTGTCGCCTCGGGTTGTGGGGAAACCACGCCTACGAGGCGGTGTATGCGCAAGCGTTCACCGACGTGACCGGAGCGCCTCTGCTCGGCGAGAACACCTATCGCATCAACTTCCCGGAAAAGCCTCCCGTCGGCGCATTCTGGTCGATCACGCTCTACGACATTCCCCGCTACTACTTGGTTGACAACCCGATCGACCGGTACTCGATCGGCGACCGCACCGCCGGAATCCGATACGAAGCGGACGGATCGCTGATCCTCACCATCTCGAAGGACGAGCCGACCAGCGTTACTGCGCGATCCAACTGGTTGCCGGCGCCCGATGCCGCGTTCAGACTGGTTTTCCGGCTTTACGTGCCCGGCGAGTCGATTCTCGATGAAACCTACTCGTACCCTCCGGTTGAGCTGGTGAGCTAGCAGGGCGAGTAGTCGCGGAGAGGCGCCGGGGTCGGCGTTGATAAACTTCGACCTCCGGCGTTCGCGGGTATCCGCGGATGGCGCCCCAGCCTCAAAAGGAGTTTGTACCGTGGTTGACCTTGCCTATGTCATCGCCGGATCCGAATCCACCGGTGGTGCCGGCTTACAGGTCGACCTCAAGACCTTCCAGGCCCGCGGCGTCTACGGAATCGCCACCACGACGTGCATCGTGTCCTTCGACCCGAAGAACAACTGGGGCCACCGCTTTGTCCCCATCGCGCCCGACGTGATCGCAGACCAGATCGAGGCAGCAACGTCGGCGCACGATCTCGACGTCGTGAAGATCGGCATGCTCGGAACTCCGGCCACCATCGAGGTTGTTGCCGAGGGTCTCCGTCGTCAGTCGTGGCGGCACGTGGTTCTCGATCCGGTCCTGATCTGCAAGGGTCAGGAACCCGGAGCAGCGCTCGATACCGATACGGCACTTCGCGATTCGATCCTGCCTCTCGCAACGGTTGTCACACCCAACCTCTTCGAGGCGCGCACCCTCGCCGGTATGGATGCGATTTCGAGCGTCGACGAACTGATCGAGGCGGCGCGTCGCATCCACGATCTCGGACCGAAGTACGTTCTGGCCAAGGGCGGCGTGGAACTGGCCGGCGACGACGCCGTCGACGTGCTCTTCGACGGAACCGATGTGACGGTTCTTTCTGCTCCCAAGGTGGGCCAGGAACGAGTCTCCGGTGCCGGGTGCACCCTTGCTGCTGCAGTGACCGCCGAGCTCGCAAAGGGCGCTGACGTGGGAGAAGCCGTGGCACTGGCAAAGAAGTTTGTCACTGCGGGTATCGAAGCCCGGGTCTCGGCGCACACACCGTTCGACACCGTGTGGCAGGGCGCTTTCACGGGATAGGGGACCTGTTGCTCGCCCGGCCTGGCAGGATCAGACGGGTGAGCACAGCAAATCTGAACCGAAGCGAAGTCACTCTCCGATCGTCTGCCGTATCGGTCACCGGTTATCGGGTGGAGTTGGACCTCCGCTCGGCGGTCGACCCTGCTGTGTCGACGTTCCGGACCGTCACCACGGTCGAGATGACGTCGACCGTGGATTCGACGTGGCTCGATTTCATCGGCAGTGCGGTCGAATCGGTCGAGGTGAACGGCCGTCGCATTGCTGTTGCGTACGACGGTGCGCGGATCGCGCTGACCGGGCTGGCGGATGTGAACGTCGTCCAGGTTGTGGCGCTCGCGGAGTACAGCCGTTCCGGTGAAGGTCTGCACAGATTTGTCGACGACGCCGACGGGCAGACGTACCTGTACACGCAGTACGAACCGGCGGATGCCCGTCGAGTGTTTGCGTGCTTCGAGCAGCCGGACATGAAGGCGCCGTTCACTTTTGTGGTGACGGCACCACAGTCCTGGGAAGTGCTGTCGAATCAGGTTCCCGTGCAGACGGATTCGAATGCCGCCGGCAGCAAGACCGTCACTTTTGCTCCGACACTGCCGATCTCGACGTACATCACGGCAGTCGCGGCCGGTCCGTACCATCGCGCGAGTTCGGTGTGGAGTCGCGGCGAACTCACCGTCGAGCTGGGTGTTCTGTGTCGAGCGTCGCTGGCGCACTATCTTGACGCCGACGACGTGTTCGACGTGACCCGGCAAGGCCTCGACTTCTACGCCGACGCCTTCGATTATCCCTACCCGTTCGGCAAGTACGACCAAATTTTCGTTCCCGAATACAACCTCGGCGCAATGGAAAATCCGGGGCTCGTCACCTTCACCGAGTCCTATGTGTTCCGCGGCAAAGCCACCGCCGAGCAGTACCAGCGCCGCGCGAACACGATCTTGCACGAGATGGCGCACATGTGGTTCGGCGACCTCGTGACCATGGTGTGGTGGGACGATCTGTGGCTCAAGGAATCGTTCGCCGATTTCATGGGATCGCTGGTCAGCGTCGAGGCAACCCGGTTCACCGACGCCTGGGTGGCGTTTGCGATCAAGCGGAAAGCGTGGGCGTATCTGCAAGATCAGTTGCCGACCACGCACCCGATCGTCGCTGACATCGTCGATCTGGAAGCGGCGAAGCTGAACTTCGACGGCATCACATACGCCAAGGGCGCGAGCGTCCTCAAACAACTGGTCGCCTTCGTCGGACGTGACGCGTTCTTCGAGGCGTCCCGGAAGTACTTCCGGGCGAACGCTTTCGGTAACACTCGGCTCGTCGATTTCCTAGACGCCTTGAGTGCGACGTCAGGGCGAGACATGCGCGATTGGTCACGGGCCTGGCTCGAGACAACGGGAGTGTCGACGTTGACGTTCGAGGCCGGGGAGTTGGTGCAGACCGATCCCCGACCGCATCGACTGGCAGTCGGTGTCTACGACTACGGCGATACCGGCGACCTGGTTCGCACCGCGCGCGTCGAGGTCGACATTTCGGCGGAGCGCACACCGATCGACGTTTCGGCGGGATCGCTGGTCCTACTCAACGACGACGACCTGACCTACGCAAAGATTCGACTCGACGCGGCGTCGCTCGCCACCGTCGAATCGTCGCTCGATCGTATTGTCGATCCACTCGCGCGTGGGTTGATTCTGTCTTCGCTGTGGAACTCCGTGCGTGACGGGGAACTGTCGGTGTTCCGGTACCTTGCCGTGGCCGAACAATTCGGCCCCTCGGAACCTGACCTGGCGATTCTCAGTTCGATCACCGCCGACGCGCATTTCGCGATCCAGCATTACGTCCCGCTCGAACTGCGCGCCAGCGCGGCGGCTGGGTGGTTGGCTACGGCGTGGAAGGCGATGTTCGAGAGCGAACCGGAATCGGGCCGTCAGCTGGCCTGGGCCCGCGCGTGTGCTGCCGCGGCTGCGATCGACGACTCGCGGGCCGACGCGCTGCGTGCGATTCTGCTGGGCGAGAGCCCCGGACCGATCGGGCTCGCTCTCGATCCCGATCTGCGGTGGTCGATGTGGATTGCTCTGGCTGCCACCGGCTTTGCCGAACCGGATGACCTCGACCGCGAGCTGCGCAGCGACGAGACGTCGGCCGGCAGGACTGCCCACGCTCGCGCTCTTGCGTCGTTACCCACGGCAGCGGCCAAGGAACGCGTCTGGAGCGCCGCAACCACCGACCTGACCCTGTCGAACGATCACCTCGATGCCATGATCGGCGGTTTCAAAGCCGGCGTCGACGCAGCCCTGATCGAGGGCTACGCGGCAAACTACTTCGCTTCGTTGCGCACGTGGTGGTCAGGCCGCAGCATCGAGATTGCGCGGCGCCTGGTGAACGGGCTGTTCCCTGCGTCCGACGACACGACTGCGGTCGATCAGTGGCTCGACGCCAATGCCGACGCGCCGGCGTCGTTGCGGCGGTTGGTGCTCGAGAAGCGCGACAACCTGGCGCGGGATCTACGGGTCCAGGCGTTCAACTCCGCACTCTGAACTACTTCGCCGCCGGTCGTCCGACGATCAGCGGATGGACGCGTCCGCTAGCCCCCGCTTCAGATCCGAGGCCCTGGGGATCGGCGACACCGGCCAGGCGGATGTCCAGTTCGCCGGTCCATTCGCGGGTCAGTTGAGTGTTCATGGCGTCGAGGCGTTCGAGGAGTGGGGCATGTTGATCCGCCGGGCACGCTGTCAGCAAGGTGGTGAGCACGGCGCGCAGTCGGCGCTGCACCTGAGCAGAATTGGTACTGAAGTGCCGAATTTCGTCGGTGGCGATGGACACGTAGTCAGTCCAGGTTCTTTCCTGCCCGCGGATCCGGGTCAGCGTGGACGTCGCGGAGTCGGCATGTACTCGCGGTGCCAGCAGAACGAGCAGATCTTCGATGTGGTCGAGAGCCTGGACCGCGCGGCCCGGATCGTTGATGGCCGGCGACAGTGCTTTGAGCGCTATATCGACGATGGATTGAATTGCCGCCGCAGGACCGACGACGGGACCGTGAGTGTCACCGAAGATCAGGCACGACATCAGAGAATCCGGGCGAATCGCCATCGACGTGCCACGCACTTCGAACAGCGGCGCGTTCTGGGCTACAAATTCTCCGATGCCTGGCACCACTTCGACGCTGACGCCCCACTTGGACGCCAATCGCTCCAACCGCGGCAGGTTGATCGCCAGAAGTATGCGCCCGTTGGGGGAGAGGTGTCGCAGTCGAACAACCAGGAGGTCCGCTGAATCGTCGACGGCCGGTGCGCGATCAGTGACAGGTGCTGCGGCGACGGAGGGTGCGTCCTGAGCCGATTCGTCGTAGTGCGGGTACGAGCGAACGATTGCGCTTCGTCCCTCGGCCGCGATCCACCGAAGAAGTCGACTCGAATTGAGAATCGAGCCGACCCGGGACACCAGGGCGATGAACAGAATTGCGCTGATGATCGCGAGGAACAACGCCGTGTACGTGGATATCTGGGGAGCTGAATGCTGGGTATTGAGAGCAAGATCCAGGGCAACGATGATCGAGTACACAAATGTCGCGAGAAACATCCCGATGGACCATCGCATAACTCGCTGCTGAGCCAGCATGGGAACCACCCGTACCGATATCTGCGAAGCACCGAATTGCATGGCAAGTGTGATCGCGGTGAACACAAGGCCGGTGAGGGTGATCATTCCGCCGGCGATAACACTCAGCAAAGTTGCCGTAGCCCCCGGATCCACGGCGTATTCCAGCGAATCGGAACCGAAGCCGTCGAATACGGAACTGTCGACGTCGATAAGCGTGTCGGCCAAGAAGAACGCAGCGACGACCAGCAGAACGGGTAGCCGCCACACAGGGACGGTGCGAAGTCGTCTGCGGGTACGACGCCATCGCAGTGCGTCGGATATCCGCCACTTCGGAGTCGTGGGCGACGGCTCGGGCGTCGACGCTGTGGCCGGTTCAGCTGCCGGCCGGGGGATGGCTTCCGGTACCCCGAAACTTCCCGAGACGCTTTCCTGGAATCGAATCTTGGCTTTGATCAGTGGTTCTCTGACACGTTGCTCGCGAGCGACCGCGCGAGAGAGCTTCACCGGCTTGTAGCGGTACCGGGACCTGGCCCACGGCGCACCAGGTCGGCTCAGACGGATTGCGCCGACGATCAGGAGCGGCGGGAAGAACAGTCCGATCAGACCGGTCCATAACTTGCCTTTGAGAAGTGTGATCATCGCGAGCGCCAATTGAAGTATCAGCGCGACGATTATCGCGATGAGAGTCGCGATACTGCGATCTTGTTCGTACGGATCGAACTCGCCGGCAAACCCGATCGGATGGACGCCGAACAAGAAAAGAAAGGAAATGGCGATCGCCACGAATACCGCATCTATCGACGACCGACCCTCCTCGGCCCAATAGACATCACGCAAATGCAGGACCAAAGCGTATTCGTCGAGTACCAGCGCGCTACCGATTCCGAACACAGACGCGAGTACACAATTGGCGACGGGAGTGTGGAAATCCGCCAACGCGATGAAGGCAAACCCGGAGACGAGCATCATCATCAGCCCGAACACCATGTGATGGATATGCATACCACCGGGGGTGACATTGCCCGGCCACCACGACACTTCCGCGCGAATCATGCGCACACTGAATCTGATGAACAAGAAGGTAAGCAGAAACGCGACCAGCAGGAAGAACAACGGCAGCCGTCCGGTATCGACGACTGTGTGCTCGAACCATGCTTTCACTACGTCAGCATGACAGGGTTTTCCGCCGGTAATCTCGCAAAACGCTCAAACGGAAACTGGCCTGTGTCTGAATCTCGAGGGGACCGCGCTACTGTCGAGCAATGGTGAACGTGGATTTACTGGATCGGGCCCATGTCGAATCAGCTTTTTCGACCTTCGAACCACGATCCGTTGACTTGGGCGGACGCAGGCTGGCTTCGGTGGTCTTTGCCCTGATGCGAGATGCCGACGGCACGTCGGTGTTCCCGCTGACGAAGCGGCCGAGCAAGATGCGCGCACACCCCGGCCAATTCGCTCTGCCCGGCGGGAGCGTCGACGCCGGTGAGACGCCGGAGGAAGGTGCGGTGCGGGAGCTCTCCGAAGAACTGGGGCTGACCGCAGCGACGTCCGACATCATCGGCCGCCTCGACGATTACGTCACACGCTCTGGCTTCGTGATCCGCCCGTTTGTGGTGTGGTCGGGCGCCGATATCGACAAATTGGTCCCCAACCCGGACGAAGTTGCGTCGTTGTATGCGGTCACGTCCGCCGAACTCGACGTCGACCCGCGTTTCGTGTCGATCGAGGAGTCGCCGAATCCGGTGGTGCAGTGGCCGTTTCGCACCAGCCTCGTGCATGCTCCGACAGGGGCGGTCGTCTACCAGTTGCGGGAAGTCCTGCGTGGACGGCACACCCGGATCGACAACCTCGAACAACCCGTTTTCGCCTGGCGGTAGCGCCACCCACACTTCGCGCGAGCAGCCTTGGGCTCGCGCGAGGGGTGACCATGAGCAAAATGTCGCAAGTGCTGTGGAAAGCTGGCACCACGGCATCGCGACCGCGGCCAGTTCGATGCGGAGTGCGGAACAATACGAGGTGTGTGCAGTGACATCAGGTGAACAGGAACTTGTCGTGACGGATCGAGTTCTGACAGTTCCCAACATTCTCAGCATGGCGCGTCTGCTGCTGCTCCCGGTGTTTGCGTACCTGCTGCTGGTGACGCATGCGGACGGGTGGGCGCTGGCACTGCTGATGCTCACCGGATTCACGGACTGGCTCGACGGCAAGTTGGCACGGATCCTTGATCAGAGTTCGAAGTTGGGGGCTCTGCTCGATCCGCTGGTCGATCGCTTGTACGTCGTGACGACGCTCGTGACGTTCGTGGCTCGCGACTTCATTCCCTGGTGGGTCGCGGCGATCCTGATCGGCCGGGATCTGATCCTCGCACTCACTCTTCCGATCTACCGCAGGCGCGGCCTCCCGCCGCCCGAAGTCATCTATCTCGGTAAAGCCGCTACATTCCTGCTCATGTTTGCGTTGCCGCTGGTATTGGCGGGTTACGGAGATTGGGCGATCGCAGGATTCACCCACGCGTTCGGTTTTGCCTTCCTGATCTGGGGAACAGTCCTGTACGTGTGGACTGCCGTGATCTACGTCCTCAAAGCGGCTCGGATCGCGCGGACCTACGAGGTTGTACCTCGATGAAAAGGACGGGGGAGGACGTGCGCCGCAACCCGGTGCCGTCACTGCTCCGGTCGCTGATGACCGAACACCTCGATCCAGGATACGAGGCGGCAGCACTCGAGCGAGAACACGATCACAGCAAGAACACGGCGCCGCGCACCGGCCCATGGCTGGCTCTGGGCGGGCTCCTTCTCGGGTTTGTCCTGACCGTCTCAGCGGTCGCGGCAGCCGGGCAGGTGTCAGGCACCGAAGACCTCCGCGCCGATCTTGTTGCGAAGGTGAGGGCGACGGAAGATCAGATCGACGACCTGGACGCGACCCGCCGCTCCCTCGCCGCGGCAGTCGACGCCGCCCGCGCTACTGCTTTGGCCGGCGACACCGAAGGCAACGAGATTCTCGGGCAACTGCGCCGCATCGAAAGTGAAGCGGGCGCCGAAGCCGTGCACGGAGAAGGCATCACCGTCACCCTCACCGACCCGGCCGGACGCCCCAATCTTTCCGACGCATCTCAACGCAGCGTCGGTGGAAAAAGCGTCGTTCTCGACCGGGACATTCAGAGTGTGGTCAACGCACTGTGGGCAGGCGGCGCCGAGGCTGTTGCCGTTGGCGGCGTCCGCATCGGCCCGACGGTAACGATCCGTCAGGCCGGTGGTGCGATGCTGGTCGACAATCAGCCCGTCTTCTCGCCGTACGTTGTCGAGGCAATCGGTGACAGTCGCGCAATGCAGCGAGAATTCGTCGTCAGCGATGCCTACTTGCGGATGTCCAGCATCGCGCAGTTGTACGGCGTCGGTTTTGCTGTGGCCGAGGATAATTCGATGAACCTTCCGCCTGCCGCGACGCGTCCGGTGCGCGTTGCGACCGAACCGATAGGACCGAAATAGATGGAGCGAGTTCGATGAAGGCCGGTTCCGCGCTGTACGGACTCGCCGCATTGGTGGTCGGGATCGTGCTGGGTGTTGTCTTCAGCCCACAGGTGCCCGACGCGTTCGCGCCGTACCTCCCGATCGCCGTTGTCGCTGCCCTCGACGCAGTGTTCGGTGGCCTGCGGGCGTACCTGGACGAGATCTTCGACGCCAAGGTATTTGTCGTCTCCTTCGTCTTCAACGTTCTTGTTGCCGCGCTGATCGTCTGGCTCGGTGATCAGCTCGGAGTTGGCACCCAACTCTCGACGGCCATCGTGGTGGTGCTGGGGATTCGAATCTTCGGCAACGCTGCGGCACTGCGCCGCCGGCTGTTCGGAGCGTGAGGCATGGCTGAAGCAGCGTCCAGGAAACACGACGAGGGCCGTCACGAGTTGCGGCCCGCGGACAAGCATCGCACCAACGTGGTGTTCGCGATTCTTGCGACGGTCCTGCTCGGTGTTCTTGGCGTGGCGATCGCAACTCAGGTGCGCAGTACCGTTGCGGGGGACTCGCTCGATTCTGCTCGTCCCGCCGATCTGCTTGTCGTTCTCGACAACCTGAACCGACGCGAAGCGGCGCTGCGGCAGGAAGTCTCGGAGCTCGAGGATTCCTTGGCGAAATTGCGCCGCAGCGGAAGCACCGACGCGGCGCTCAGTGAAGCGCAGGCCAGATTGAATGCCCTCTCCATCCAGGTGGGGACGGCGCCGGCGACTGGCCCTGGCGTCACCATGACGTTGACCGATCCGACCGGCGGCGTCGGGCCCGAGGTCGTTCTCGATCTGATCCAGGAATTACGTGCCGCCGGAGCCGAAGCGATTCAGATTGCCGGAGCCACAGGCGAACCGATCCGGATCGGCGTGAATTCGTGGGTCGGCGGCCGCAGTGGCGACATCGAAGTGGACGGAACGAAGATCGCAGCGCCGTACACTGTGAGCGCGATCGGCGATCCGCCGACTTTGGCAGCGGCATTGAACATTCCGGGCGGAGTGTTCGACAACGTTTCACGGGGCGGAGGAAGTTCTACCGTCGAGCAATCACAGCAGGTCACGATCTCCGCCTTGCGACAATTGAATCCGCGCCAATACGCTCAACCCGGAAATTGAATTTTTGCGTCCGGAACTTTCGGGCGGCATGTGAAAGGAAGCCACTGTGAGTGAGCTCGATACACCTACCGATCTGCGTTACACCGCGGAACACGAGTGGGTGAAGCGAACCGGCCCGACATCTGTTCGAGTCGGCATTACCGACTTCGCTCAGTCACAGCTCGGAGATGTGGTGTTCGTTCAGCTCCCCGCCGCGGGAGAAGACGTCACCGCAGGCGAGTCGCTCGGTGAGGTCGAATCGACCAAGAGCGTGTCAGACATCTTTGCACCGTTCACCGCGAAAGTTATTGCGGCCAACGGCGAATTGGATGGCGCTCCCGAACTCGTGAACACCGATCCGTACAACAACGGTTGGCTCGTCGATCTCGAGGTTGCCGACGAAGCCACTTTGGACAGTGCGATTTCGGAGACTTTGGACGCTGCGGGATACACCGCCCTGACGTCCAGCTAGGGCTTGAGCGCCGACCTGCCCAGTCGCGGCCAGTCTCGCTGCACACAAGGGTGTGCGCAGGGTACGGTCGTGGGGTACGCATGTGCCAAGTCGGGGTGCAGGTCGTATCTGTAAGTGACTGTGAAAGATGCTCGAGATAAAAGTGCACTGCGTAGTCCAGTGATTTCTGATCTGGACGATTGATCGAGGAGGAGAAACAGTGAGCGAGAACGGTAACGACGCGGGCTACGGGGAGACGCCGGCGGAGACCACATCGGTATTCCGTGCGGATTTCCTCAACGAGCTCGATAACTCCTCAGCAGCACCGGCCGCCGAGCAGCCGGTGTCAGGTGTCGAAGGTCTACCGGCCGGCGCCGCTCTGCTCGTCGTCAAACGAGGACCCAACGCGGGATCGCGTTTCTTGCTGGATCAGCCGACCACGTCGGCGGGTCGCCACCCGGATAGTGACATCTTCCTCGACGACGTGACGGTCAGCCGCCGCCACGCTGAGTTCCGTCAGGAAGAAGCCGAATTCCACGTCGTCGACGTCGGAAGTCTCAACGGCACCTACGTCAACCGTGAGCCTGTCGATTCGGCAGTGCTCGCCAATGGCGACGAGGTGCAGATCGGTAAGTTCCGTCTGGTTTTCCTCACCGGCCCGCGTTCCGGCGGTTCGCAGGTGGGCGAGGCGTCAGCAGGTGCTGGTAGCTAATGACGGCATTGCGGCAGCAGAGCCAGCCGGGGATGTCTATCGGCTCCGTGCTGGATCGGTTGCGTCCAGATTTTCCCGACGTGACGATTTCGAAGATTCGTTTCCTCGAGTCCGAGGGCTTGATAAGCCCCCAACGGACGCCGTCGGGATACCGCAGGTTCTCCATCGAGGACTGCGAGCGTCTTCGCTACGTACTGACCGCTCAACGTGATCAGTACCTGCCGCTGAAAGTCATCAAGGAACAACTCGAGGCGATCGACAGTGGTGCCGCGACGGTTAGCGCAGACAACTCTGCGCCGCGTCGTCCGCGCGTCCTGTCGATCGCTCCGGGGGAAGTATCACCCGAGGTTTTCCGGGTGGATCGTGAAGTCCGGGTGGGTCGGGCAGATCTACTCGCTCGCGCGGACATCGACGATCGATTCCTGACCGACCTGATTCGCACGGGTCTGATCGTGCCGGGCGCTGCCGGATTCTTCGACGAAGACGCGGTGACGTTGGCTCGGACAGCCAAGGCGATGGCGGAATACGGTCTGGAAGTTCGACATCTGCGTGCGTTCAAGTTGGCTGCCGATCGTGAAGCCGGGTTGGTTACCCAGATCGCCGGACCGGTCGCCAAGGGACGTGACGCGGGTGCCCGCGATCGAGCCGAGGAAATGGTTCGAGAACTGGCAGCATTGTCGCTGACATTGCACACATGCCTGGTCAAATCAGCAGTCCGCGGAAGTCTTGATCGCTGAGTTCTCGATCATCTCGTTCCACGCGAATAGAATCTCAGTACGGTCGTGAATGCGGCCACCAGGGTTATTTCAGGTTGGAGGCAAGCTCGATGGGCGAAATGCGTGTGATCGGAGTTCGTGTCGAGCAGCCCCAGAATCAGCCGGTTTTGTTGCTCCGCGAGTCGGACGGTGATCGGTACCTACCGATCTGGATCGGGCAGACGGAAGCCACGGCGATCGTTCTGGAGCAACAGGGAGTCGAGCCGGCGAGGCCGCTCACACACGACCTGATCAAAATACTGATCGAATCCTTCGGCCGTAGCCTGCAGGAAGTCCGCATTGTGGATCTGCAAGAAGGCACGTTCTACGCCGACCTGGTTTTCGACGAGCAAACTACGGTCTCGGCTCGTCCGTCGGATTCCATTGCGTTGGCGCTTCGGATCGGGGTGCCGATCTTTGCCTCGGAATCAGTCCTTGCCGAGGCCGGATTGATCATTCCCGACGAGCGTGAGGACGAGGTGGAGAAGTTCAAGGAATTCCTCGACACAATTTCTCCGGACGATTTCAAGGCAACTGACGGTTAGCCCGGTTGTCTCTGCATTTGACTTTAGGCTTCAACTCTCAAGTAGAGGTTTAGTCTCTTTCGGCGTGTTGCGTTGACCAAAATCGCGCCGGGGTCTTACCGTTGCGAGCGGTGAAGATCGTTGAGCCTTGAAATAGAGTCTGGTCCAGATGCTCTGTCGGGGCGTACTCTAGGTAAGTCCACTCGTGGAATTACGTGCCTCGGATTCACTGCTTCGAAATGTTTGGTGGTTCGAGATCGGCTGACGCGGGTATCCGTTTCTGTTCGGGTATCAGACTCTGCCGCATAGCACAGCGTGATTACACGATGGCGTATCGAGAAGGAGACGGCAGTGGAAGAACAGTCGAACGTAGGCAAGGCGGAGAATTCCGGCGTCGCTGAACTGACTGCAGATCCGGCTGCCCGACCCACGTCGGAAGAGTTGCAACCCGGATTGTTCCCGGACGACTCCATTCCCGATGATCTTGTCGGCTACCGCGTGCCCATCGCCTGCCAGATCGCCGGAATCACCTACCGTCAGCTCGACTACTGGGCACGTACCGCCCTGGTCGTACCGTCCATCCGCGGTGCAGCCGGCTCCGGCAGTCAGCGTTTGTACTCCTTCAAGGACATTCTGGTTCTCAAGATCGTCAAGCGCTTGCTCGACACCGGGATCTCGCTGCAGAACATCCGGGTGGCCGTCGATCATCTGCGTCACCGCGGCGTTCGCGATCTTGCCAACATCACACTGTTCTCCGACGGAACCACCGTCTACGAGTGCACGTCACCCGAAGAGGTCGTAGACCTGCTCCAGGGCGGTCAGGGAGTATTCGGCATCGCCGTCAGCGGCGCGATGCGTGAACTCACCGGAACCATCGCCGACTTCCCGGCCGAACGTGCCGACGGCGGCGAAAGCGATCCGAATCCCGAAGACGAATTGGCGTCGCGCCGCAAGAATCGTGTGAGCCGCAAGACCGGATAGTGTTTGCGTCGTCACACCCGCTCGGTCGATGTGGTGGCGACGGAAGGCCGGCCGGTCAACTAGACTGGGCCACGCGTCGCCGGCGTACGGGAGAGCCTCGGGTAGTGCTTCACACACCAGTCTTCGATTTGCGGACTTTTTGTGAGCGTTATCAGGGCGCCGAAGGAGCAATACCTCCCCGTCAATCTCTCAGGCACCAAGGACCGTACGGGCTCCGACGCCTCTGGAAAGCGGTGGGATAACCCACCCGCCGACGGGGAAAGGCTGTGGTTCCCAAACGTGGCGGATCACTACCGAATCTCTCAGGCGCTCGTGTGTCGAGCAGGCGACAGAGGGGGAGGAACACACCGCAGTCGGTGTGTGTCCTGATCCTCCGATCTGCCTGGGAGTTGTCGTGATCGACGCTGCAAGCCGTAATTTTGCCGACCGCCATGTCGGTCCGAACGCCGCGGAACTCGCGCGCATCCTCGAACTCATCGGGGTCGACTCCCTCGACGATCTCGCCACCAAAGCCGTTCCGTCGGTCATTCTCGACGCTGCACCCGGCGGAATCGCTGCGGGCCTCGACGCCTTGCCGTTGCCGGTCGGCGAGCATGAGGCGCTCGCGGAACTGACCGCACTCGCTGCCCAGAACACCGTCGCGACGTCGATGATCGGCCTCGGCTACTTCGACACTCTGACGCCGCCGGTGTTGTTGCGCAACATCATCGAGAATCCCGCCTGGTACACCGCGTACACCCCGTACCAGCCGGAGATCAGCCAGGGCCGCCTCGAAGCCCTCCTCAACTTCCAGACAATGGTCGCCGACCTCTCCGGCATGGAACTGGCCAACTCGTCGATGCTCGACGAGGCCACCGCTGCCGCCGAAGCGATGACGCTTCTGCGCCGCGCGAACCGCAGCAAGTCCCCGCGCTTCGTTGTCGACGCGGACTTGTACCCGCAGACCCTCGCCGTCATCGAGACTCGTGCTGAGCCGCTCGGCATCGAGATCGTTTCGGCAGACCTTACTGCCGGCCTGCCCGAAGGCGACTTCTTCGGCGTCATCGCCCAGATCCCCGGGGCGTCAGGACGCGTCGTCGACTACACCTCGATCATCGCGGAAGCCCATGAACGCGGCGCACTGGTTGCCGTCGGCGCCGACCTCCTTGCGATGACGCTCATCACCTCGCCGGGTGAACTCGGTGCGGACGCGTGCTTCGGCACCACCCAGCGTTTCGGTGTTCCAATGGGGTACGGCGGACCGCACGCCGGTTACCTGGCCGTGCACTCCAAGCATGCGCGTCAGCTGCCCGGGCGCTTGGTCGGTGTATCGATCGACGCCGACGGAGACAAGGCATACCGCCTCGCGCTGCAGACGCGTGAGCAGCACATTCGCCGCGAGAAGGCGACGTCCAACATCTGTACCGCTCAGGTGCTCCTCGCTATTCTGGCTGCGATGTACGCGAGCTACCACGGCGCCGAGGGACTCAAGGCGATTGCGTTGCGCGTCGCTGCCCGTGCACACGCATTGGCCAACGGCCTGCGTGAGGGCGGCGTGACCGTTGTCCACGATTCGTTCTTCGACACCGTGCTGGCTCAGGTTCCGGGCAAGGCGGCCGAGGTTGTCGCTGCGGCCAAGGAATCCGGGATCAACCTGCGTCTGGTCGACGCCGATCATGTCGGCATCTCCTGCGACGAGGCCACCACCGCCGATCACGTCCTGGCAGTGCTCGACGCGTTCGGCATCGACGACGCTGTTGTCGCCATCGAAGCAGAGGGCAACTCGGTCCCCGCTTCTCAGGAGCGCACGTCCGACTACCTGCAGCACGAAGCGTTCACCCGTTACCGTACGGAAACGGCAATGCTTCGCTACCTGCGTGCGCTGTCCGACAAGGACATTGCGCTCGACCGCAGCATGATCCCGCTCGGTTCGTGCACCATGAAACTCAACGCGACCGCCGAGATGGAATCCATCACGTGGCCCGCGTTCAACGCAATCCACCCGTTCGCTCCGACGTCGGACGCACCCGGTCTGCTGAAGATCATCAAGGACCTCGAGGACTGGCTGGTCGCGGTCACCGGCTACGACAACGTGAGCCTGCAGCCCAACGCCGGTAGCCAGGGCGAGTACGCGGGCCTGCTCGCAATCCGCAACTACCACCTCAGCCGGGGCGACGATCACCGCGACACCTGCCTCATCCCGTCGAGCGCTCACGGCACCAACGCGGCTTCGGCCGTCATGGCCGGCATGCGCGTCGAGGTGGTGGCGTGCCGTCCCAACGGTGACGTCGACGTCGACGACCTGCGTGCGAAGATTGCCGATCACGCTGAGCGTCTCGCCGCGATCATGATCACCTACCCCTCCACGCACGGTGTCTACGAGCATGAGATCTCCGACATCTGCGCAGCAGTGCACGATGCCGGCGGCCAGGTCTACGTCGACGGCGCCAATCTCAATGCGCTTGTCGGCCTTGCCCGTCCGGGCCGATTCGGCGGCGACGTCAGCCACCTGAACCTGCACAAGACCTTCTGCATCCCGCACGGCGGCGGCGGACCCGGCGTCGGACCGATCGGTGTGCGCTCGCACCTCGCACCGTTCATGCCCGGACACCCGATGGCCCCCGAACTCGGCGGTAAAGGCACGATCTCCGCAGCCCCGTACGGCAGCGCGTCCATCCTGCCCATCACCTGGACGTACATCCGGATGATGGGAGCTCAGGGCCTGCGCCGCGCCAGCCTGACAGCCATCGCGTCGGCCAACTACATCGCGCGTCGACTCGACGAGTACTTCCCGGTTCTCTACACCGGCGAAAACGGCATGGTCGCGCACGAGTGCATCCTCGACCTGCGCGGTCTGACCAAGGACACCGGCGTCACCGTCGACGACGTTGCCAAGCGTCTCGCCGATTACGGTTTCCATGCTCCGACCATGAGCTTCCCCGTCGTCGGCACATTGATGGTCGAGCCCACCGAAAGTGAAAACCTCGAAGAGATCGACGAGTTCTGCGACGCGATGATCGCCATTCGTGGCGAGATCGATCGCGTCGGATCCGGCGAGTGGACAGTGGAGGACAACCCGCTTCGTGGTGCTCCCCACACCGCCGGCAGCATCGCGGCGCAGTGGGATCACCCGTATTCACGTGAGATCGCGGTGTTCCCGCGCGGCAAGGCTCGACCCAAGGTGTGGCCGTCCGTGCGTCGTATCGACGGCGCACACGGCGACCGCAACCTGATCTGCTCGTGCCCGCCGATCGAAGCGTTCGCAGGCAGCTAGTCTGCTCAGCCGCTGGAGATCATCACTACTCGCGCACGAGTTCGAGAACGGTGATCTCCGGCGGTGCGCCGACGCGTACCGGCGGACCCCACGCTCCGGCGCCGCGCGTCGTGTACAGCACGGTGTTGCCGACCTTGTCCAGACCTTGCACCGAAGGCTGCTGCAGCGGAACGAGATAGCGCAGCGGCCACATCTGGCCGCCGTGCGTATGCCCGGACAGTTGCAGATCGATACCCAACTCCGACGCTTCGAGCGCTTGGCGAGGTTCGTGCGCGAGCAGCAACGCAAACGTGTTCGGATCGCGGCCCTCGAGTGCGGCAGTCAGATTCGGCTCGTACGGGGCCGGCGACGTGTAGTCGTGGATTCCGACGATGTCGATCGTGTCGCCCTCGTGCGTGATCGACGTTCGGCTGTTGCGAAGCGTCGTGATCCCCAAGGTTTCCCACACGTCGAGCCACTTGCCACCGTCGTCTGCATAGAACTCGTGGTTGCCGCTGACTCCGAAGATTCCGTCGCGCGACTGAAGATCGGCGAGCGGAGCAAGATCGGGAGCAACTTTCGCGACGGTGCCGTCCACGAGGTCCCCGCCGATCGCAATCAGATCGACGTTCTGCGCATTTACGATCTCGACCACCTTGCGGGTGAAGTCGACCCCGCGGGCCGGACCTACGTGCAGATCGGTGATCAAGGCGATCCGGTATCCGTCGAAACCCTCGGGCAGGCGTGCCAGCGGGACCCGAATCCGGGAGACCTTCGGGTTCGACGCCTCGTAGACGCCGTACCCGGCGGTGCCCAGCGCCGCGAGTGTGACCGCGGCGGTAGCGAACTGCAAGGTGCGACGCTTCGCCGGATCCATCTCCGGTTCTTCCCGGCGTTTACGCACCAGGCGATTGACGCCGGCGCACGCTCCGATGATCAGCAATCCCGGAATCAGATACAGCCACGACGCCAACCAGACCCACCCGAGAAACCCGACCGGGCGCGCCCACGACGTGGGGAAGACCTCGCCGCTACCCATACCGATGAGCGTGAGAACTGCCAACAGCACCAACGCAGTGTCGGCGATGCGAGCCCAACGCGTCGGCATGCCGGTTGCGCGGACCAGCCTGCGGTGCAGAAACCACGTGAGAAGCGCAAGAACTACGGCAAATACTGCGATACGTGCCATCAGGACAACAGGTCCGCGACTGCGGCCGACATTGCGGCGGAGTCATTCGGGTTTACGCGAATCAATGTTCCACCAGTTCTGTCGGAGACGTCTTGAAGTGTGGAGGCATCACCACTGGCGCCGACAACCAGGACGTCGACCCGAACCGGGCGGGCCGGATCAGTCGCTGACGCAATGGCGCTGAGGAGTTCGGCGCGTGTCATCGTCGACTCGTCGGTGGCAGCCGAGGTGACAAGCAACACGGAGTTGGTTCGATCGGCGTCGTATCCGCTTGTCGCTTCCTTGTACGCTTCCGCCAACGCGGGGTACTTGGTCGTCTTGCCGTCGATACGAAGGTTGTTCAGAGAAGCAGTGAGCTTGGCTCGTTGATCGGCATCGAGGGGAGCGCCGGGAACGACCACGCGCTCGGATGCCGTTGCACTAGTACCAGGGAAGGCGTGGAGTCCGACATCGGATGCGTCTGGACTGCGGACCAACTGAGATCCCAGCGCCGCACTGACCGCGGCCATGTCGGCGGTCATCGACGTCGAGGTGTCCAACAGGATGGTTGTGCTGCGAACGGAAACAGGGTTGGCGATAACAGCGTTCAGAGCAGCGGCCGTCTCCGCCGATGCGGGTGTCAACGTGGAGGTGATCTGGGTGGGTTCGAGCGCGCCAAGATCCGGGACGCTCTTGCCTTCGACACGGAATCCGGCGTCGACAAAGATCTGTGACTGCTCCGCAGTGCGCATGAATTCGGAAAACTGTGCGGCGGCGCGTGAGGCAGTTTCGTCGATGCCACCGCCCGCGACGATCACGGCTGGATAATCCGCGAGCGGGGTTGCGCCGCTGGGGGAGAATGCCGTCATGTCTGCGTTCGCGGACTGGGCGATCGACTGTTCGATGGCCGGGACCGCTGTGACGGTGTCGGGTGCTCCACTCGTGAGGGCGGCTAGCGCGTCGGCGGTAGTAGCGGGCGGCGTCGGGAGGGATTGGAACTGTGATGCCAGTGCGCTCAGCGCCGACGTGACTTGGCTGGACTTGGCCTGCTCGACCGTGACGGGTCCGGTACCGGCGCCGGCCGCGGCCGCGGCAATCGCCTGCGTTGCCATGATCGTCTGCGGGCTGCCGACGGGAAGCGCCAGTGTTGTGTCGCCGAGGGACTGCCATCCCGCATTCGCGGACTCCAGCGCTGTTGCCGTCTCCGGCGCGAGCGCCAGGACAATCGGCGAGTTCGCGAGTGATCGTGGCTCTCCGTTAATCACGCCTTTACCGGACAGCGGTGCGAGTTCGAAGGTACTGGTCGGAATCCAAAGATTTGGGCGCGGACCGAGTGCAGCGGAATCCCACTCGGTACCCGCTTCCAGTGCATTTGTTATTAATCGCGATGCCACTGCATTGACTGCAGCGGTGATGCAATGATCCCGGATCACTGGTGAAGTCTCAGTGAATCGCTTGGCCAACTGCTCGACCTGCGGTGCAATCGACGGGTCAACCGTGATGTCGAGCGTCCGGTTGCCTTCGACGCACGTCCCCGCCGCTTGCTGACCTTGGTCGTCGATGCGATTGCCCAGGGCCTTCCACCCGAAGAAACCGGCCACGATCAGGACTACTGCCACGACAACAAGGATCGGCCCCTTACTGATACCTCTGGCGCCTGACCCGCCGCGATGTTCGCCCACGTACGCTGCCCTACCTTGTTCACTCGACGATCTCTGCCGAGAGCCAGTCTAGTGACGAATCTTCGGGGCCTACGCGAACAGCCTCGACACCGCAGTGGTGCCGAGGCTGTTCGGTTCAGCTTCGCGTTCAGTGAGGTGAATCAGGCGTTGGCGGCCTTGTACTCGCGGCGGCGGCGATGCAGGATCGGCTCCGTGTATCCGCTGGGCTGCTTCGCGCCTTCGAGGATGAGTTCCTTGGCAGCCTGGAAGGCGATGTTGGAATCGAAGTCAGGTGCCATGTTGCGGTATTCGGCGTCGCCGTCGTTCTGACGGTCGACCACCGGTGCCATGCGCTCGAGAGCGTTCACGACGTCGGTTTCGCTGACGATGCCGTGGCGCAGCCAGTTGGCGAGCAGCTGGCTCGAGATACGCAGCGTTGCGCGGTCCTCCATGAGTGCGACGTCGTGGATGTCGGGAACCTTGGAGCAGCCGACACCCGCGTCGATCCAGCGGACGACGTAGCCGAGGATGGACTGGCAGTTGTTGTCGAGTTCTTCCTTCTTCTCCGCGTCCGTCCAGTCGGTGCTGGGAGCGAGCGGGATGGTCAGGATGTCGTCGACGCTGGCGCGCGGCTTACCCTTCAGTCCGTCCTGAACGGCGAACACGTCGACGCGGTGGTAGTGCGTCGCGTGCAGCGTTGCACCGGTCGGCGAAGGCACCCACGCGGTGTTGGCGCCGGCCTTGGGGTGGCCGATCTTCTGCTCGAGCATGTCCGCCATCAGCTCGGTCATTGCCCACATGCCCTTGCCGATCTGAGCCTTGCCCTGCAGACCGCAGGCCAGCCCGGTGTCGACGTTCCAGTCCTCGTAGGCGCCGATCCACTTCTGCTTCTTCATCTCGGCCTTGCGCACCATCGCGCCGGCTTCCATAGAGGTGTGGATCTCGTCGCCGGTGCGGTCGAGGAAACCGGTGTTGATGAACACGACACGGTCGACGGCTTCCTTGATGCAGGCAGCGAGGTTGACCGTCGTGCGACGCTCTTCGTCCATGATGCCGACCTTGAGCGTGTTCTCGGGCAGGCCGAGGACCTGCTCGACGCGGCCGAACAGTTCGGTGGTGAAGGCAACTTCCTCGGGACCGTGCTGCTTGGGCTTGACGATGTAGATCGAGCCGGTGCGGCTGTTGTCGAGCGGGCCGTTGGCGTCACTGATCGAGAGACCGTGGACCGCGCAGGCACTGGTGATCAAGGCGTCGAGGATGCCCTCGGGAACCTCGTTGCCGTCGGCGTCGAGGATCGCGGGGTTGGTCATGAGGTGGCCGACGTTGCGGACGAACAGCAGTGAGCGACCGTGCAGGGCCAGTTCGGTGCCGTCGACGGCGGTGTACTTGCGGTCGCCGTTGAGGGTGCGGGTGAAGGACTTGGCGCCCTTCTTGATCTCCTCGGACAGATCGCCACGGTTGAGGCCCAACCAGTTGCGGTAGCCGACAACCTTGTCGTCGGCGTCGACAGCGGCGACCGAATCCTCGAAGTCCATGATGGTGGTGACCGCGGATTCGAGAACGACGTCCTTGACGCCGGCGGCGTCGGTGCTGCCGATCGGCGACGACGCGTCGATCTGGATTTCGGCGTGCAGTCCGTTGTTACGCAGCAGGATGCTGGTAGGTGCGTCCTTCTCGCCGAGGTAGCCGACGAACTTTTCCGGCTGGGCGAGCGTGGTGACGCTGCCGTCCGCCAACGTGATCTTCAGTTCGCTGTCGTCAATCACGTACTTCGTCGAATCGGCGTGTGATCCCGACGCGAGAGGTGCTGCCGCGTCGAGGAATTCACGAGCCCACGCGATGACCAGATCGCCGCGGACCTTGTTGTAGCCCGAACCCTTCTCGGCGCCGTTGTCCTCGGAGATGGCGTTGGTGCCGTAGAGCGCGTCGTACAACGAACCCCAACGCGCGTTGGAGGCGTTGAGGGCGAAGCGGGCGTTGAGGATGGGGACGACCAGCTGCGGGCCGGCGGTGGAGGTGATCTCGGTGTCGACGTTGGTGGTCGTCACGGAGAACTCGGCGGGCGTGGGCAGGAGGTATCCGATTTCCTGCAGGAACGCCTTGTACGCTGCGGCGTCGATGGGGGCGCCGGAGTGGTCGCGGTGCCACTGATCGATCTGCGCCTGCAGATCGTCACGCTTGGCGAGCAGGGCGCGGTTCTTCGGCGCAAGCTCGGTGATGACCTTGTCGGCGCCGGCCCAGAAGGTCTCGGCGTCTACACCGGTGCCCGGCAGAGCCTCCTCGACCACGAAGTCGTAGAGAACCTTGGCAACCTGCAGACTGCCGACCTGAACGCGCTCAGTCATGAATAGCCTCACTTTTCCGAAATCGGAGCACCACGACGGGTGCCATGAACCACAATCAATGTTACTAGTGAGTATCTCGCAGGTGGACAGAGCCTCGATGGATACATCACAACCGGCCTGCGGAGATCTCGAAACCACTGCGACGCAGACGTTCGACCAGGACATCTCCCAAGGCTGTGGCCGGGGTGAGGACGCCCGCAGCGTTGGGTAAGGCTGCGTTATCGGGCAATTCTGCGTTGCTGACAGCAAGACTCAGCGCTGATTCGCCGAGCATCACTGCGGTAGCACTATATCCCGGATCGCCTTTGGCCTTCACCCGCGAGGTGTACCGCGCGCCGGTCGTGGTCGTCGTGAATACGTCGAGCGTGAAATGGCCCTTGCTCTGGGTTTCCTCACTCGGGCCGTCACCGGGTGCCGGCAGGACCTTGTCCAGCAGGAAACGCGTCGGCGGAAGTGCCAGGCCCACGATCAAAGCGCCCAGTCCCACGGCAACACCGCCGGCGATCACGGGTGAGACCACCGACGAACCGACGTTCATCACTTCGGTGTACTTGAACTTTCGCCCGTAGGCCCAGTCGCGAAGGGCATTGCTCCGACGGACGACGCGGGTGTTGTACGACGCCATGAAGAACGGTGCCTTCCACCCGTGCAGTGACGGATCGATTTTTCGGCCGTCGACGACCGTGGCGTCACTCTGCTTGCCCAGATCGGGTTCACTGGTGCGGTCGGGGCTCAGCGAGTACGACGAGGCCGCGAGTTTCCGCAGCCGTGCATCGTGTTTCGACGCGTCGATCTGCGTGCGGACCGAATCGATGGTCCCGCCGCTGACACCGCCGCGCAATGACGTGACCACCAGGGTCGTGTCCGTCAATTCTCCGGCACCGTCCGCCTCGATCAGCTTGTGCAGGACATGCACCCCGAGATCGGAAGGGATGGAATCGAACCCACAGGAATGAACGATGCGGGCGCCCGTCGACACCGCAAGCTCGTGATTGGCGTCGATACTCTCGCGGTGGAAGAGAACCTCACCGGTGAGGTCGACGTAATGAGTTCCCGCTGCGGCGCATTCGTGAACCAACTGATGGCCGTACTTTGCGTACGGGCCGACCGTCGTGGCCACAACTCGTGTTCGTTCGGCAAGTGCCTTCAAGGCAGTCGAATCATCCGCGTCGGCGACTACGAGGGGAAGTTCGGCGGCGGCCGCTCCCAATCCGGCCCGCACGGCCGTCAACTTCTCGAGGGAACGCCCGCCGAGTCCGATCTTCGTTCCGGCGGGTGCATGCCGAACGAGGTATTCGGCAAGGAGTTTGCCGACGAAGCCGGTAGCTCCGTAGACGATGATGTCGAGTTCGCGGTCACTCAAGGGTCCGGTCATGTAGTCAGCCTACAAACGCGGTTCCCTCTTGGGTGTGAGTGAGCTCACTCCGCAGGCAACGGTTCCTTCACGACCAGGATCGGGACCTCGACTTCGAGCAGTAGTCGCTGTAGCGGGCGCTCGAGGAGAAACTTGCCGATGGGTGACATACGACGCGTTCCCACGATCAACAGATCGGCTTCGACGGCATCGACCAACTCCACCAAAGCGGTCACCGGATCGCCGTCATGTTCGGTGGTGCGCAGTTCCCAGGGCGTCTGCGCGAATCCGCCGGCGTCGAGTGCCGACTGGATCTCGCCGCGCAAGGCCGCGCTGTCTTCGTCGGTATCCGGGACGTTGACGTCGTCGAGTACGTGCAGCACGACAAGTTGCTCGCGCCGATTCACCGATTCGCGTGCTCCGTGGACAATTGCCGCCCGGCCCTCCGGGCTGTCCTTGTGTACGACGGCAATCGTCATGGTTCCTCCGAGGCAGTGAGCAGTGTCGAGGTCCATTATCGCGTGCATTGCCGAGCACTACCGCAAATGCGGCACTCGACACGGCCGCTAGGGGGTGTCGAGATCACCACATCGAGAGGGGGAGGTGTGTGGGGTCACCACTCACCAGGGTGAGGGCTTGTAGTCCTTGAGGAAGCAACCGTGGATGTCGACGCCCAGCTCGCCCTGAACGATGGGGTCGTAGACGCGAGCGGCACCGTCGACCAGGTCGAGCGGAGCGTGAAATCCTTCGTCGGCGAGGCGCATCTTGGTGAAGTGGGGACGCTCGTCGGTGATCCACCCGGTGTCGACGGCAGTCATGAGGATGCCGTCCTCGAGCATTTCCTTGGAACTGGTGCGAGTCAGCATGTTCAGTGCTGCTTTGGCCATGTTGGTGTGCGGGTGACCAGGACCCTTGTACGCGCGGCTGAACTGGCCTTCCATTGCGGAGACGTTCACGACGTACTTTCGACGCGCTGCCGCTGCTGCCATCGACGGGCGCAGGCGTGAGACGAGAATGAACGGGGCAACCGAATTGCAGAGTTGCACTTCGAGAAGCTCGATCGGATCAACTTCCTCGACGGTCTGCACCCAACTGTTGGTGTGGGCGAGGTCGGGGAGGAGCCCGCCGGCATCGATGGCAATGCCCTGCTCGATGCGGTCAGGTGACGCGGATTTTGCGACCAGCGCGAGCGAGCTGACGGCGTCGGCGGAGAGATTTCCGGAGGTGATGGCTGCGACGTCGGATAGTGACCCGGCCAGTGCTGCGGGGTGCGCGTCGCTGGTCTTGCCGAAGGTGACGACATCGGGGAGCTCGCCCGCCGGCAGTGCGCCGGATTCGGCGTCGACCAAAGCGCCGTACGCGCCGGGGGAGCGGCGGACCGTCTGCGCGGCGTTGTTGATCAGGATGTCGAGGGGGCCTTGTGCCGCAACGGAATCAGCCAGGGCAACTACCTGAGCGGGGTCGCGGAGGTCGATGCCGACGATGCGGAGACGATGAATCCAGTCGGCGCTGTCTTCCATCGCCTTGAAGCGCCGGATCGCGTCGTTGGGGAATCTCGTGGTGATCGTCAGGTGGGCACCGTCGCGCAGGAGGCGCAGAGCGATGTACATACCGATCTTGGCGCGGCCTCCGGTGAGGAGTGCGCGGCGTCCGGTCAGGTCCGTGCTGGCGTCACGCTTGGCGCGAGAGGTTGCGGCGCAGTCCGGGCACAACTGGTGATAGAACGCGTCGACCTGGGTGTAGCGCTGCTTGCAGATGTAGCAGGGACGCGCCTTGATGAGGGTGCCGGCAATTGCCCCGGCGGTATTCGACTTGATGGGGATGCCGGCGGTTTCGTCGTCGATTCGATCCGGTGATCCCGTGGCCGTTGCGGCGACGACAGTGCGGTCGGCTTCGTTGACCGCTGCACGCGAGGCGAGGCGGCGCTTCTTCTTGAGACGTTTGAACAGATGGCCGACGGCACGCTGCATGATGATCGAGTCGGGATGCTCGTCGTCGAGTTCGGCTGCTTCGCGCAGAACCTTCAAGCAGATTTCGAGTTCTGCGGGGTCGAGTCCGGCCAGTTCTGCTCCCGCAGATTCTGAATCCGTTACGTCGAACTGCCGTGTGTCTGTATCCACGTGAACTTCTGTTCCATCTCGATCGCCGCTCGCGCGGTCTGTTCCCGGTGCGGGAACTTGGCCCTTTACGAGAAAAGCTCCGGTTCAATGAACCGGAGCTTTTCCTGTCTGTCTCAACACAGAGTGTCCGAGGGGGGACTTGAACCCCCACGTCCGTTAATAGGACACTAGCACCTCAAGCTAGCGCGTCTGCCATTCCGCCACTCGGACTCGGCCCCGATTTCTCGGTGCTGGGAAAGAGTATCCGATGCTGTCCCGCTCTCCCAAATCGCGTGGACAGTGTGCACGTTTGTCCTGTTCAGGCGGGTCAGTTGCCGCTGCCGAACGGTCCTGGATTTGAATTGACCGGGTAGGCCGCGACCGCCATGATCACCGAACCGTCGCAGGGGCCGCCATCGATCTCTGTGCGCCACGATCCGACCAGAGTGCCGTCCGGCTGGGGGGTGTAATAGGCCACGGAATGAGCCGGCGCCCACACTTTGGGTACACCCTCACCTTGATAGCAGTCCCATTCCCAGTCGTACGGATGAACCCAACTGGTGCCGTCCCAGGTGTATTGCGCAGGCTGAGGCAAAGTCGGATTTGCCGGCGCGGGCCCGGCGATCACGGTGGCGACACAGGGTCCGCCGGAACAATCGGTTTCGAACGTGTAGACATCGGAGAAATCCGGTTCCCACTGACTTGCCGCGAGGCTGGTACCGGTTTTCGAGGCTGCGAACCGTTTGACCGAGTAATCGCCGTCCCAGGTTTGCGTAGCGGCTCCGGCAGGCAATGTCGCGGTCATCATCGACGTGCCGATCAAGGCTGCGACCAGCAATGATTTTCGCATAGACGAAGTCAAGCACAGGGGATGTCCGAATTTCTGGCGTTCGGTACATAGTGAACAAAAAATGACCCCAGCTTGATCAGCTGGAGTCATTGGTTGTTTATTCGAGTGTCCGAGGGGGGACTTGAACCCCCACGTCCGTTAATAGGACACTAGCACCTCAAGCTAGCGCGTCTGCCATTCCGCCACTCGGACTCGGCCCCGATTTCTCGGTGCTGGGAAAGAGTATCCGATTCGGTGAGGTTGCCCAAATCGCCAGGTCGGACCATGTCCATGCCGCCGCGACAAGTGTTTCGGTGGTAGGAAAGTGACATGTCCTTATCGCCGAAAGATTCAGGCCCTTCTCGCGCCGAAAACGAAGTTGTCGACCTTGTCAGCTCTCTGATCCGGTTCGACACGTCCAATACGGGTGAACTCGAAACGACCAAGGGTGAACGGGCGTGCGCGGAGTGGGTCGCCGCCCAACTACAGGAAGTGGGTTACGAGACCGAATACGTCGAATCCGGTGCGCCGGGCCGTGGCAACGTGTTTGCCCGGTTGAAGGGTGCAGAGTCCGGCCGTGGCGCCTTGATGTTGCACGGTCACCTGGACGTCGTCCCGGCCGAGCCTGCCGACTGGAGTGTTCACCCTTTCTCCGGCACCGTTCAGGACGGATACATCTGGGGGCGCGGCGCCGTCGACATGAAGGACATGGTCGGGATGATCCTGGCTCTGGCACGGCAGTTCAAGGCAGAGGGAACAGTGCCGCCGCGCGATCTCGTGTTCGCGTTTGTCGCCGATGAAGAGGCGGGCGGTAAGTACGGCTGCCAGTGGCTCGTGGAGCATCGCCCGGATCTGTTCGAAGGCGTCACCGAAGCAGTCGGCGAGGTGGGCGGGTTCTCGCTGACCGTTCCCCGTCCGGATGGAACCGACCGTCGTCTGTATGTCGTGGAGACGGCAGAAAAGGGACTCGGCTGGATGCGGCTGACGGCAAAAGGCCGCGCCGGACACGGGTCCTTCCTGCACGACGACAATGCTGTCGCCATACTGGCCGGCGCCGTTGCGCGTCTGAGCGCCCACGAGTTCCCGATCATTCTTTCCGATTCCGTTGCGGAATTCCTTACCGCGGTCAGCGAGGAGACCGGACTCGACTTCGATCCGACGTCACCGGACATCGACGGGACCCTCGCGAAACTGGGCAGCATCGCCAAGATCATCGGAGCAACGTTCCGGGACACGGCCAATCCGACGATGCTCAAGGCCGGCTACAAGGCAAACGTCATTCCTCAGACTGCCGAGGCTGTCTTCGACTGCCGTGTGCTTCCGGGCCGGCAAGCCGAGTTCGAGCGCACCGTCGACGCCCTCATCGGACCCGACGTCACCCGCGAGTGGATCACCAAACTCGACTCGTACGAGACCACGTTCGACGGTCATCTGGTCGACGCGATGAACGACGCAATCCTGGCGCACGATCCCGGTGCGCGCACCGTGCCGTACATGCTCTCCGCAGGCACCGACGCAAAAGCCTTCGCGAAGCTCGGGATTCGGTGCTTCGGCTTTGCGCCGCTGCAGTTGCCGCCGGAACTCGATTTCACCGCGCTGTTCCATGGCGTCGACGAGCGCGTGCCGGTGGACGCACTACTGTTCGGAACACGTGTTCTGGAACATTTTCTGCTCAATTCCTGAACGCGTACACAGTCACCGAGTACGAGAAACAGCGATTACCAAAAACAGCGATTACTAAAAACAGAGAGGTTTCGCATGGCTTACGATCCGTACGAACCACTGCCGAAGCTCCCGAGCTTCGAGCTGACCAGTGAAGACATCACTGCCGGAGAGCCGCTGAAACTTGCGCAAGCGAGTGGCGCTTTCGGCGTTCCCGGTGGGCAGGACATATCGCCGCAGTTGTCGTGGTCGGGTTTCCCCGCCGAGACGAAGAGCTTTGTGGTCACCGTGTTCGATCCGGATGCTCCGACGGCGTCGGGATTCTGGCACTGGGCCGTGGCGAATATCCCGGCTTCGGTCACCGAACTGCCCGCAGGCATCGGAAGTGCGGACAGCACTGACCTTCCGGAGGGAACCGTGACGCTGCGCCACGACGGCGGGGGCTTCGGTTACATCGGCGCCGGCCCGCCTCCCGGACACGGTCCGCATCGGTACATCGTTGCGGTGCACGCACTCGACGTGGACAAGCTCGACGGAGTCACGGCTGATTCTTCGCCGGCGTTTCTCGGCTTCAACGTGTTCGCGCACGCAATTGCGCGCGCAACGCTGACCGGTACGTTCGAGGTCGAGTAATGCACTGTGCGCCTTTGTTAACCGCCCGCGGTTAACAAAGGCGCACAGCAGTTCAGCGGGGGTTCTCCGCCCCGACGGCCTGACTGATCGACGAGAAGCCCGCCGCGCGAACACGCTTCGCGATTCCCTTGTGGATACTGCGCGCCCAGAAGGGTCCGCCGTAGATGAAGCCGGTGTAGCCCTGCACCAAGGTTGCGCCCGCGAGAATCCGTTCCCACGCCTGATCAGCTGTTTCGATACCGCCGACAGAGATGATGGTGAGCTTGTCGCCCACCCGCGCATACAGCCGCCGCAGTACCTCGAGTGAGCGGTCCGCGACGGGAGCGCCCGAGAGTCCGCCGGCGCCGATCGCAGCTACCTCGGCATCGGGGGTTTTCAGACCGTCACGGCGAATGGTGGTGTTCGTGGCCACGATGCCGGCCAACCCGAGTTCGACAGCGAGATCGGCGACTGCGTCGACGTCCTCGTCGGACAGATCAGGGGCAATCTTCACCAGCACCGGAATATGGACGGTATCGAGCACGGCCTGCAAGAGCGGGCGCAGCGACTCGACGGCTTGCAGGTCACGTAGGCCAGGGGTGTTCGGTGAGCTGACGTTGACGACCATGAAATCGGCGAGCGGTCCGAGCAATTGGGCGCTCGCGGTGTAATCGGCGGGTGCGTCCGCGGCGTCGACGATCTTGGTCTTTCCGATGTTCGCGCCGATCGGTACGATGACTCGGCGCTGACGGAGGAAGTTCGCGGCATGCCCGGCGCCGTGATTGTTGAATCCCATGCGGTTGATCAGTGCACGGTCCGCAGGCAGTCGGAAAAGTCGTGGCTGCGGATTACCGGGCTGAGCCTGCGCGGTGACTGTTCCGATTTCCGCGAAGCCGAAACCGAGCGGACCCCACGCGTCGACGCCGGTGGCGTCCTTGTCGAAGCCCGCCGCCAAACCGAGTGGGGCAGGAAATGTCAGTCCGAATGCCTGACTGCGCAGTACCGGATCGTCGAGAACGAGAACCTTCGCCACGAGCCACCTGATCGGTGCAAACCGGGTCACCAGTTTCATCGCGGTGAAGGCCAGGTGGTGGATGCGCTCCGGGGGAAGCCGGAACATCAGGCTCAAGAGCAGTTGGTACACGATTCTCCTGCTTGTCTGGTGAGATCTTCGATGAAACGGGCGGCTCAGTGAGCAATGCCGTCCGGGTTGTCCACGTGTAACGGTGTCTTCTTGCGCCGCAGCAGGACCCGACGGCTGCCGTCGGGGTACAGCCGAACCTGCGAGAGTTCCCAACCGCCGAACTCGGCGGAAATCGCCAGGCGCATCGACGCCGTCACTCGTGAGACATGGGGCGGTAGTTGCAGCGGCAGATAGTCGAACACGTCGTCGGACATGTCCCACTGCGGTGACGGGGTACGTCGCAGATGTGGTGATACACCGTTGTGCCGCTGCATTGTCAGCCGTTCCGAGTGGGGATGACCTGTACGCCGTCCCCGGTTGCGGAGCCGACGACGAGGGTTCCGGTGCTGGAATCGACCGCGAGGGAATTGGGCTGACGAACGGTGTTGTATCGGTTCGTTTCCACCGGGATTCCCGACGAGAGGTCGAGTCCGACAACTTCGTTGGAAGCCGTCAGAGTTACCCACACACGATCGGCGGTCTCGTCGTAGGCCACTGCGTACGGCGAATCACCGACCGGGAACCGCTGGCGCAGGAGAAGGGGATCGGCGGTGAAGACCAACAGTTCGTCGCCGGTGGTGTCGGTGACGAGAATACGACCGAAACGGTCCGTCACGAGGTGCGTCGCGCCTTCTCCGGCACGCAAAGCCGATCCGAGTCGATCTTCCTCGAGGTTGATGTCGGTGAGCGAGGTCTGACGATGGTCGAGGGCGCTCACGTTGTCGCCCGTGACGGCAAGTTCGTCGACCGATGCGAGGCCTGAAATAGTTTGTGATGTATCAGAACTCGGGTCGACAACGTGAACTGTGCCTCGCTCGGTTCCGATCGCGATGCGGCCGTCGGCCAACTCGACTGCGGAGTTGGCCGGGTCAAGGGAGGGAAATGTCGTCTGCTCGCCGGACGTCAGATTCAGCTTCACAACCTGGTTGTCCATGGACAACAGCGCGTTTCCGTCGGAAGCGATGGACACGTCCCGGATGTTGCCGTCGATGCTGACGTCGCGGCCGGTCATTGCCGCGCTCGAGGACTCGACATCGTCGGCCGCGACGATCCGAACAGTGGGCGATTCCTGCGATACGAGAAGTACGTTGCGCGTAACCGGATCAAATGTGATGGAATCGATCCGACCCGAATACGGATGAACGACGCCGTCGAGCGAATTTGTCGTGGCAGGCGACGCTACGGCGGTTGCCGGATCAATCGTCTGGAGCTTGGTCTCGCCGTCGTCGGAAGAACATCCTGTCACCAGCATCAACGCCGCCCCCATCGCTGCTGTGGTGGTGCGGAGCCCAATGCGAGTCATGGTGTTGATTCCTCGTTTTCTACTCGAGACGGTGTTTCAGCGGAGCGCGCCTGCACTCGATCATCCCTGATCGCTGCGAATTGGTTTTCATTGCATCGGAGTGCACCGGTCATTCCGTCTGCCGATCGCACGCGATACCGTACAAATACGGATTTCCGCCCACGCGGCAATCCTCGAGGAGCTCACTGTGATTCCTGTCGAACCCACCGAATCCGCTGCGGAACGACCTGGCGGATCTTTCGGCGATTTCGAGATCGAAGATATTTCGGTAGGCCCGTATGCTCACGGTTTCGGCAGGTCGGAGGGGAGAACTTTCGCATTTCGGGTTCGCAAGAGTGTTTTGTACGTCGAGGTATACCGCGATTACTGCGAGCGCACCGTACCGAGTTCTGAAGACGTGATCGCCACGGCCAATCGTTCGGTGACCGATGTGGACCTGACCGATGAGCGCAGCATTTCTGCTGTGGTGCGAGACGCAGTTCATTCTGCGGAGTCGGATTCGTCACATTCTCCGGCTCGAGGTCCCGGAGTGACCACGTTGCGCGGAGTCCTTGATCGGCTCGGCTCGATTATTGATTCCGTTCGCTGACACCGGCTTGCCGACTTTCCGTGTTCAGAGAATCACGTCGCGGTATCACCAACGTCGCGCCGGTTCGTGGATGATCGAACACTTCCACGGGATAGCCGTAGACACGGGTGAGTAGATCTTCACGCAGAACCGACGCAGGTGGACCGTCGGCGGCAATGCGGCCGCTCTCGAGGACGACTATCCGGTCCGCATAGGCGGCAGCCAACGCCAGATCGTGCAGAACGACCACAACGGCGTCACCGTCGGCGGCGCGGCTGCGTGCAACGGACATGACTGCTTCCTGATGCCCGAGATCGAGTGCGGCGGTGGGTTCGTCGAGGAGAACCGTCGACGTTTCCTGCGCCAGAACGCGGGCGAGCGCCACCCTGGCCTGCTCGCCGCCCGACAGTGCGGCAAACGGTCGATGGGCAAATGCTTCGACGTCACAGGTTTTCATTGCTGCCGCGATAGCGTCGCCGTCGCGATCCTCTCGGGCGGTGCCGGCCCACGGCGCTCGGCCCATCGTGACAACTTGCCGAGCGGTGAACGAGAAGCCGATGGTGTGTTTCTGGGGGAGTACGGCCCGCCGCCTGGCCATGTCCAACGGTGTCCAGTGATTCAGGTCGGTTCCGTCGACGTCGACGCGGCCCGAGACGACGGGCTGATCGCCTGACAGCGCGGCGAGGAGCGTCGACTTGCCCGCGCCGTTCGGGCCGACGAGGACAACTACTTCGCCGGCGCGCACGTCGACGCTGACGCCTTCGAGGATGTGCCTGCCACCGCGTTCTACGGTGATGTCCCGCGCTTGCAGCGTGATGTCACCGCTCTGCGGATTCGACGGTTCCGGTGGCGTTCGTCCGAACAGTTCGCGCCAGTTCCGGGCGATGCTGCTCATGCCCACCCGCCTTGCTGTGAACGGGTGCGTCGGAGGAGCCAGAAGAAGAAGGGTCCGCCGACCAGTGCTGTGAGCATTCCGAGGGGAAGGTCGGCGTTGTCGATCAGAGAGCGTGATCCGAGGTCGGCGAGGAGTAGTACCAATGCGCCGGTCAGTGCGCTTGCCGGGATGAGTGCGCGGTGGCCTGGGCCGACGACGATGCGCATGAGGTGGGGAACAACGAGTCCGACGAACAAGATGATGCCGGTGAAGGCAACGCTGGCCGACACCAGAAGCGCAACGATCAAGACCGCCAGTTGCCGTAGCCGCTCGACGTTGACACCCAGGTGCCTGGCGGCGTGCTCGCCGAGAGCGAGGAGATCGAGGCGCGACGCGATAGCCATGGTCGCCGCGATTCCGGCGACGGCCATCGGTGCGACCACCATCACCGAACTCCAGGTGGCGCCGTTGAGGCTGCCGAGTTGCCAGAACACGATCTGATCACGTGCCGACGGGCTGGCGATAAAGGTGAAGAAGGCGATGAGTCCGCCGGCAAATGCGTTCACTGCCACACCGGTCAGGACCAAGGTGACCACTTCGGTCCGGCCCTCGTGGCGGGCGAACAGATACACGATTGCCGTGGTCACGAGTCCGCTGACAAACGCGGCTGCGGCGATGGCCCAGCCAGCGACAAAACTACCACCGACCACGATGACTGCGCTGGCTCCCACCGCTGCACCCGAGGACACACCGATCACACCCGGTTCGGCCAGAGGATTCGCGAAGACGCCTTGCAGTAGGGCACCGGAGCATCCGAGTGCCGCGCCGACGCAGATGGCCAGAACGACGCGGGGGAAGCGCACCTCCCACAGCGTGACTTCGCCGCTGGGGTGGGCGGGCATCGGGCCGATGTCCAGGCCGATGCGGTGCATGATGCTGCTGAGCACCTCGAGTGGTGACGTCGGCACCTGACCGATGCACGCGGAGAGCACGGCGACGATCACCAACGCGACGGTGAGTCCGATCAACACCCCACTCACTCGTGAGCGTGATGCCGGTCGCGGTGCCGATTTCTCGACGGCTTTATCTGTTTCTGTACTCACGAATCAGCGGGTCCGTAGATTGCTTCGGCGAGCGATTGCATCACTCGCCCGGTATTGGGGCCGAAGCTGAGCAGGACGCCGTCTTCCATGTCGACGACCCGCTGGTTCTTTCCGGCCGGGGTCTGGGCGATGCCGGGGATCTTCTCGAGACCGTCGATTCCGCCGATGGAAGCGAGACCGTCGGTCATCATCAAAAACGCGTCGGGCGCTGCTGCGATGAGTGCCTCACTGGTGATGGGCGCAAACTTCTGTGTGATGCCGGACGCTGTTCCGGCATCGACGGCGCCGAGTGCCTCGATGAGTGAATCGGCTCCGGATCCGTCACCGCCGATCATGGTGATCGCTGATCCGCGGAGGTAGAGAAACGCGATCTTCAGGGGATCGCGGTCATCGGGGACCAGATCCCGCGCTGCGTCGATTTCGCTCTCGGTTCGACTGACCAGCGCCTTGCCCTGCTCCGGTACACCGAGGGCGTCGGCGACGGCCTGGATTTGTGACGGGACTCCTTCGAGCGTGCGGGTCGGATCGAAGAAGACAACGGGGATTCCGGCTGCCCGCAGTTGGTCCTGCACACTCTGCGGGCCGATGCTCGTGTCGGTGAGAACGACGGTCGGGTTGAGATTGAGAATCGCTTCGGCACTGAGCGACGAACCGCCCACCGTCACGACCGGGACGTCTTCGACGGCCGGGAACTTGGCCGCTGTGTCACGGCCGACCAGGTTGTCCCCGAGCCCGAGTGCAACGGTGGTTGCGGCAAAGGTTCCGTACCGGTCGGCGGCGACGATCCGACTGTTGTCCGTAATCGTGACCGGGACACCGTCGAAGCCTGTGACGGTGGCGGGCAGCGCGGCAACGGGATTCTCACTCACCGGTGTGGGGCTGGAATCCTCGAGTACCGCAGTGCGAGCCTGCGTTGAGCCGGCGCCGCCGGCGTTGTCCGCCGACCCGCACGCGACCAATCCGAAACCGGCAACCGCGATCAGTGCTGCGGCGGCCCAACGCTTGCTCATTTGACGAGGTAGCTCTCGATGTCGCCCTCCAGATCGGCAAACAGATCACCGTTGAGGCGGTAGGCCAGATTGACCTCGTCGATGAACTTCTGCTGATCGTCGGGGGAAATTGCTAGTGCGTCGAGATTCGCGCGGTACGCGTCCTTGAACGGCTTGGGCTTGGGGATGCCGTCGAAGATGTAGAAACGCAGGCCGTCGGTTTCGAAACCGTACGCGCGCTCCAACATGCGGCGGATGATCTGACCACCGGACAGATCGCCCATGTAGCGAAGGTAGTGGTGTGCCACGAAGCCGGCCGGCCAGTCGAAGGCAACTTCCTGCAAACGCGCCACGTACCGCTGCGTTGCGGGCAGTGCCTCGAGGCCCTCACGCCAGTTCGGTCCATTCAGAAACTCGAGATCGGCCTCGAGCGCTGCGACGCGGAGGAGATCGTCGGAGAGGAACGGGTTGACCAGTGCGTTGTCGGCATGCGCACGGCCGGCTTCCTCCAGGCTTGTGTAGACCAGGTACGTCTGTCCCAGTAGCGCCGCGTATCCGGCGGTGGTCAGTTCGCCGCCGAGCAGAGCGCCGACGAACCGTGACTGCTCGGTTTCGCGGTGCGCTGCGTCGGTCTGCGCTTTGATGCGTTCGGAGAACGCCGACGCGTCGGCGGGACTGTGGTCTACGTCAAGCGTGGTCATAGGTTCTCCTCTAGCTCAGGAACGTGTTATCTACTAGGTTAGCCTGCCCTCGCTAGGTGGGTAATTCGGGTATTTCGATGAGTGAGACCCGAAGTTACGCACTCACGTCGTCGAGTGCTGCAGCGATCGCAGCGGGCAACTCGAGTTCCTCGGCTACCAGCACACCCGTCAGTTGTGCGAGGTCCCGAGTGCCGACGACGGCACTGGCAACTCCCGGGCGATCGCGGGCCCATGCGAGAGCAACAGCCAACGGTGAGGTACCCAGACCGTCGGCGGCTGTAACGACCGCGTCGACAACCCGTACCGAGGAATCGGTGAGATAGCTCTGCACGTGGCCGGAATGTGCGTCGTCGGCCCCGCGGGAATCGACGGGAATCCCGCCCCGGTACTTGCCGGTGAGAACGCCGCCGGCGAGGGGGACAGCGGCAAACACTCCGACGCCGTGGTGTGATGCCGCGGCAAACAATTCCTCTTCGACGCCGCGCGCCAAGAGGGAGTACTCGGCTTGGGTGGCGGTGAGAGATGTTGTGCCGCAAGCTCCGACGGCGGTAGCCAACTGCCACCCGAGGTATCCGCGCACACCGACGTAGCGGACTTTGCCGCTCGAGACCGCGTAGTCGAGAGTTGCCGCGACCTCGTCGACCGGGGTCAGCGGATCCCAGGTCGCGACCTGCCACATGTCGAGGTAGTCGGTGCCGAGTTCGCGCAGTGTTGCGTCCAATTGGCGGAGCAGGCCACGCCGTGAGCAGTCAACGCGATCCGTGCCGATCGGGTTGGGGTTGATCCCCGCGCTCGAGCTGACGATCAGTTCGTCGCGGGGGACGACGTCGTCGAGAAGTTCGGCAAGGAGTCGTTGCGCGGCGCCGTCACCGTACGCGGGGGAACTGTCGACCAGGGTTCCGCCGGCCTCTGCGAAAGCCAGAAGTTGTGCGGCGGCCTCGTCCCCGTCCGTGTCGCGTCCCCAGGTCAGTGTGCCGAGCCCAAGTCGAGACACCCGAAGTCCGCTCGTTCCGACTGATCTGTGTTTCATCAATGCCGTCCATCTCACGCCCGACCCGAATGCGTGCGTCGCACCCGGGAGTTCTCACCACGTGCAGACTAGTGCTCGCCCGACCGAACTCGGGGGATTCGGGCATCAGCGTGCCGGACTCGGCACGTCAGGCGACGCCCCGGTAGCGTGACGCCAGTGAAAAGTGAACTCGCCCCACGAAACTGTTGTGTAGTAATCCCATTCGAATCAGTCCAGTTCGAAAAATTTGTGCAGGCGGTTCTCTGATGGGTGAGGCGATGACATGGCTACAGGCCATGGTCCTGGGGCTCGTGCAGGGATTGACCGAATTTCTTCCCGTCTCGTCGTCGGGGCACCTGCGGATCGTCTCCGAGATTTTCTTCGGAAGTGACGCCGGTGCGTCCTTCACCGCGGTGACTCAGCTCGGCACCGAACTTGCGGTCCTGATCTATTTTGCGCGCGACATCGTGAGGATCGTCACCGCATGGTTCCGCGGGTTGTTCCATGCCGAGCATCGCGGCGACCTCGACTACCGGATGGGCTGGTACGTCATCATCGGTACCCTTCCCGTCGGTATTCTCGGTTTCCTGTTCAAGGACCAAATCCGTACCGGCGCACGCAATTTGTGGTTGATCGCCACGATGCTCATCGTGTTTGCGCTCGTGATCGCCGCCGCCGAGTACTACGGACGTAAGTCCCGACCCATCGAATCCCTCACGGCGCGCGACGGCATAATCATGGGTTCGGCGCAGGCGCTTGCCCTCATTCCCGGGGTGTCCCGTTCGGGTGGAACCATCAGTGCCGGTCTGTTTCTCGGACTTACGCGCGAGGCCGCTGCACGCTATTCGTTCCTGCTGGCAATCCCGGCGGTGCTCGCGTCGGGGCTCTTCAGCCTGCCCGACGCCTTCGAACCTGCGGGCGAGGGACTGAACGCCAGCGGCCCCCAGCTGTTCGTCGCGACGGTCATCGCGTTTGCTGTCGGCTACGCGGCCATCGCGTGGTTGCTCAAGTTTGTGGTCAATCATTCGATGTATTGGTTCGTCGGGTACAGAATCGCTCTCGGCGTAGTCGTCCTTGCGTTGCTGGCCACAGGGGTTGTGTCCGCGACATAACGCCGGTTTCGACGTCGACCGTCCGCCGCGCAATGCCCCGCCCCATTAGGGTTATGGCATGACAGTTGTCCTTCTGCGGCACGGGCGGTCGACGTCCAATACGGCCCACACACTTGCCGGTCGAACGCCGGGTGTGGAACTCGACGATCACGGCCGGAAACAGGCCGACGGCGTCGTCGACAGGTTGGCGGGTCTCGACATTGCCGAGATCGTCCGCTCGCCGCTGCTGCGGTGTGAGCAGACGGTGGGTCCGCTTGCCGCCGACCGCGGATTGACTCCCGTTGTCGAGGAGCGCCTCGTCGAGGTGGACTACGGCCAGTGGACGGGTCGTCCGCTGAAGGACTTGCTCGAAGAACCGCTGTGGAAAGTTGTGCAGCGCCACGCATCGGGTGCCGTCTTCCCCGACGGTGAAGGTCTGGCGCAGGTGCAAGCGCGGGCGGTTGCCGCGATTCGTGAACACGACAGAAGACTTGCCAAGGAGCATGGCAAGGATGTCGTCTGGATTGCCTGCACACACGGCGACGTCATCAAATCCGTACTGGCAGACGCGTACGCGATGCATCTCGACTCGTTTCAGCGCATCGTTGCAGAACCGGCGTCGATGAGTGTGATCCGATATTCCACCACCTCGCCCTTCGTGCTGCGCGTCAACGACACCGGAGACGCATTGGCGGCGATCGGTCAGGCCAAGGCGGCAACCAACGGCTCCGCCCCTGAGCAGGAATCCGTGCCAGGCGGCGAGGTCGGAGTGTGATCGTGACGGATAATGGGTATCCAGGGAAGTTCCGCTCGAATTCGAGGAGGTGCAATGTCGCGCGCGATTCACGTATTTCGCACCCCTGACCGATTTGTCGCAGGGACCGTGGGAGAACCCGGTGACAGGTCTTTTTATCTCCAAGCCGTGCACGAGGCACGAGTTGTGAGCGTGTTGCTCGAAAAGCAGCAGGTGCAGGTACTGGCCGACAGGATGGGTCTACTCCTGGAAGAGGTGCATCGCCGTTTCGGCACCGAGGTTCCACCGGAAGCCGGTGACATCACCGACCTCAGTCCGCTGGTTACTCCGCTCGACGCCGAATTCCGCGTCGGCACGATGGGATTGGGCTGGGACGCAGATGCCGGCGCCGTCGTCGTGGAACTTCTTGCAGTCAGCGAAACCGAGTTCGACGAGTCGGTAGTGCTGGACGATTCGGACGACGGACCCGACGCGGTCCGCGTGTTCTTGACCCCGGAGCAGGCGCGCGAATTCTCGCTGCGATCCGAGCGCGTGATCGCCGCGGGTCGTGCTCCGTGTCCGCTGTGCGGCGAACCCCTCGCTCCGGACGGGCATATCTGTGTCAGGACAAACGGATATCGCCGCGGTGATTCTTTCGGATTCGCGATCGACGACGCAGACTCCGACGAGGACTGAGCGGTGTCGAGGCCATCCGGGCTGGACGTCCAACTCGAGGGTGAGTTGACGGTGATCGGTCAGATCACCACTGCCAGCAACGCAACCTTGGTGTGCGACGCCGTTCTCGGCGACGAGTCGATGCGGGTCGTCTACAAGCCGGTGCGCGGCGAGCGCCCGTTGTGGGACTTCCCGGACGGGACTCTCGCGGGGCGAGAAGTGGCGTCGTATCTGGTGTCGGAAGCTCTGGGGTGGGGTGTCATCCCGCGAACGGTGTTGCGCGATGGACCTTTTGGCCCGGGAATGGTACAGAAATGGATCGACACCGTCGACCGTCACGCTGATGTGCTCGGTCTGCCGGAGATCGTGGATCTCTGTAGCCCGGACAATGTTCCGCCGGGATGGTTCGAGGTTCTTCAGGCGTTCGATTCAGCGGGCGAACCGGTGTCGCTGATTCACGCCGATGATCCGCGGCTGCAGCGGATGGCAGTCCTCGACGTCCTCATCAACAACGCAGATCGCAAGGGCGGTCATGCCCTCGAAGGGATCGACGGCTCCGTGTACGGCGTCGACCACGGCATCTGCATGCACACGGACAACAAACTGCGCACGGTGTTGTGGGGCTGGGCAGGCCAGCAAGTTCCCGGGCCGTTGATCGCGGATGTCGCGGAATTGGCAACTACCGTCGACGGCAGTTTCGGTGACGAACTCTCGGAACTGGTCACCGACGAGGAAATCGAGGCGCTGGCTCAGCGGGCGCGCGAGTTGACGGTGTCGGCAGTCATGCCGGTGCCGAACGGGCATCGAACGATCCCGTGGCCGGCGTTCTAGTTTTCGTTGTACTTGGGATTGAGTTCCGGGGACCGAACCAGCCGAAGTAGCTGTTCGCGCAATGCCGCGACATCGCTGAAACCGAAGGCGAGGGCGGCTTCGTCCTTTTCGAGTTCGAGTAGACGTTCGTAGGTCGCCTGGCCGGATGCGGTGATGGCGATGACGCGTCGTCGTTCGTCGCGAGGATCGGTGTCTCGGGTGACGTACCCGGCACGCTCGAGGCGATCGACGGTCCGGCTCATCGTCTGGTCGGTGACCCGAGCCGTCTTGGCGATGTCCCGCTGCGACGCGGGGGACGTGGCGATGGAGTGCAGGACGATAAGACCGGCGTGTGTCATGTCCTGGCTGCGCAGGACCTGCTCCCACGAGTGTTCGACGAGGCGCGCCGCAGTGGACAACAAGCGGCCTGTCGGCCAGTTTTCGAGCCCGTCCTCGGCCACTCTCCTGCCTTCCGTTTGCAATTGTTCAGCTTACTGAACAAAATAGGGGACCAACACGCATCAGCCAACCCGAGCTCAGGAGAAACCGTGAGCACACCCACGAGTACGCGTCGTCGCCTGAGATGGATTGTGCCAGCTCTGCTGGTAATCGGCTGGTTGGCGATCGGAGGTTTCGGTGGGCCGTTTGCCGGAAAACTGAGCACAGTGCAGCAGAACGACAACACGTCCTTTCTGCCCGCATCGGCGGAAGCAACCGAGGTGTCGAAGCTCCAGGAAGGTTTCACCGATACACGATTCGTCCCGGCCATTGTCGTCGCAGAACGTTCGGGTGGGATACAGGGCGGCGACAGCGCCTTCCTGACGGACACCGTCGGAAAGTTTGTCGGAACCGAAGGATTTGGTGGCGCGAGCTCGCCCGCGATTCCGTCGGCGGACGGTCAGGCGTTGCAGCTGTTCCTGCCGATCGACAGCACCGTCGAGGTCAAGACCTCGGTGAAGGAACTACGTGCTGCGCTCGAATCTGCGCCGGAGGGGCTGACGGTACTGGTGACCGGTCCGGCCGGTCAGGTCGCCGATCTCTCTGCCGCTTTTGCCGGCATCGACGGTCTGCTGCTGTTGGTGGCCGGATCAGTCGTGATTCTGATCTTGATCGTGGTGTATCGCAGTCCGATCCTGCCGTTCGTGGTCATTTTCTCGGCGGTCTTCGCGCTCGGCTTGTCGAGCCTGTTGGTGTATCTGCTGGCGGACGCCGACGTCATCGCGTTGAACGGTCAGAGCCAGGGCATTTTGTTCATCCTGGTATTCGGCGCCGCGACCGACTACGCGCTGCTGCTCGTCTCACGCTATCGCGAGGAACTGCGCATCGAGCAGGACAAATACTCGGCGATGCGGGTGGCATGGCGTGCGACGCTGGAACCCGTCGCGGCCTCCGCCGGCACCGTGATCGCGGGCGTTCTGTGCCTGTTGCTGTCGGATCTGAACTCGAACCGTGGACTGGGACCGGTCGCTGCCATCGGAATCGCCGCGTCGTTCCTCGCCTCGATGACATTCCTGCCCGCCATTCTGGTCCTGTTCGGACGTACCGCGTACTGGCCGACGAAGCCGAAATTCGACGCCGACGTCGCTCATCACGACGAGGCGAACGATCACCGGTTCTGGGCCGGACTTGCCGCTAGAATCGGGCGGCATCCGCGCCGCTTCTGGGTCGCGTCGACGCTGGTGCTGGTTCTCTTCGCGCTGATGATGCCGCAATTCAAGGCCAGCGGTGTGGCGTCGTCCGACGTGTTTCTGCTCGACGTGGACTCGGTGGCGGGCCAGGAGATTCTCGGTGAACACTTCGATGCCGGATCAGGTTCCCCGGCAATCGTGATCGCTGATGCGGATCAGCTGGATGCAGTTGTCGCGGCAAGTCGAGTCGACGGAGTCAGTGACGTCACTGTTGTGCAGAACGGGGGAGCGCCGCTTGTTGTCGACGGCCGTGTCTCGCTCGAGGCGACGCTGACCGATGCCGCCGATTCGATCGAGGCCGAAAACACGATTGTGCGACTACGTGATTCAGTCCACTCCGTCGAGGGGGCCAACGCCTTGGTCGGTGGCGTCACCGCAACGGATCTCGACACCAAGACCACGTCTACCCGCGACCGCACCCTGATCATTCCGGTGGTTGTGCTCGTCGTCTTCGTGATCCTCGCACTGTTACTGAGATCACTCCTTGCACCCTTGCTGCTGATGGGCACCGTTGTGCTCTCTTTTGCTGCGACACTGGGTATTTCGTCGCTCGTGTTCGATCACGTCTTCGGATTCCCCGGAGCAGATCCGGTGGTGCCGCTGTTCGCGTTCGTGTTCCTGGTCGCTCTCGGGATCGACTACAACATCTTCCTGATGACCAGAGTTCGGGAAGAGGCACAGAAGATCGGCACGCGGGCCGGCGCGCTTCGCGGACTGACCGTCACCGGCGGCGTGATCACGTCCGCCGGAGTTGTTCTGGCAGCAACCTTCTCGGCCTTGGCTGTGATCCCGCTGTTGTTCCTCGCGCAGATCGCCTTCATCGTGGCCTTCGGTGTGCTCCTCGACGCGCTCATTGTCCGATCGCTGCTGGTCCCGGCGCTGACGTACGACATCGGGCAGAAAATCTGGTGGCCGAGCAAGCTGGCGTCAACGCCCGAACCAGTGCCAGATCAGCCAGCACCTTCCGAGCCGTCGACGAGTCTCCACTAGGCTCGCCAGTATGCAGTCTTGGTCCGATACCGCACTCCCGTCCGTACCTGGTCAGGGGCCGCCGTTGCGGCTGTACGACACAGCCGACCGTCAGGTTCGTCCGGTTACCCCCGGGAAGACCGCCACGATGTACGTCTGTGGCATAACACCGTACGACGCCACCCATCTTGGGCACGCCGCCACGTACCTCACTTTCGACCTCGTGAACCGCATCTGGCGCGACGCCGGACACGACGTTCACTATGTCCAGAACGTGACAGACGTGGATGATCCGCTCTTCGAACGCGCCAACCGCGACGGCGAAGACTGGATGGTTCTCGGGATGCGCGAGACAGTGCTGTTCCGGGAAGACATGGAGGCACTGCGCGTGCTTCCGCCCAAGGACTACATCGGTGCCGTCGAATCGATCAACGAAGTTGTCGAACTCGTCGAGAAGTTCGTCGCATCCGGCGCGGCGTACATCGTCGACGACGCCGAGTTCCCCGACGTCTACTTCCGGGCCGACGCCACCGAGCAGTTCGGCTACGAATCCGGCTACGACCGCGAGACGATGGAGAAGTTCTTCGCCGAGCGCGGCGGCGATCCGGATCGCGCCGGCAAGCGCAATCCACTCGACGCGCTTGTGTGGCGGGCCGTCCGTCCGGGTGAGCCGTCATGGCCGTCACCGTTCGGTCCGGGTCGCCCCGGCTGGCACATCGAGTGCGCGGCCATCGCACTCAACCGCATCGGCTCCGGCTTCGACGTCCAGGGCGGCGGCAGCGACCTCATCTTCCCGCACCACGAGTTCTCGGCGGCGCACGCCGAATGTGCCACGGGTGATCGTCGATTTGCGCGTCACTACGTCCACACCGGCATGATCGGTCTGGACGGCGAGAAGATGTCGAAGAGTCGCGGCAACTTGGTGTTCGTCTCGAAACTTCGTGGCGAGGGAGTCGACCCCGCAGCGATCCGTCTCGGACTGCTCTCCGGCCACTACCGCCAGGACCGGGCCTGGACCGAACAGGTCCTCGAGGACGCCCAGGCGCGTCTGAAGGTCTGGCGTGAGGCAGCGGCCTTGAGTTCCGCTGCGTCCGCCACCGACACCGTCGCCCGTCTGCGTCAGCATCTCGCCGACGATCTCGACACCCCCAAGGCTCTGGACGCCCTCGACGGTTGGGCACGCCGCGCAATCGAAGGTGGGGGATCCGACGCACAGGCACCAGGCGAGTTCGCCGATGCCGTCGACGCTCTGCTGGGAATTTCGCTGCGCTGAACCATCTGCTGTGCGCCTTTGTCAACCGCGGGCGGTTGTGTGATGTGTCATGACTTAGTGGACACATATGTGTCAGGACATCGCGGACACTTCACGATTTTCGTGGGTTGAGAAGTTGCCGGGTGTGGGTGCGGTCGACGACGAGCTCGCGTGCGAGTTCGTCGTCGACGAACACCGCGTAACGCTCGCCCTGCCAGAACACGACGGTCTCGCGGTTCTTCCATACTCGACCGAGGTGGATCGAGAGACCGTGGATTTTGATCACCCCGGTCGGAGAACTGGGGCGAGTACTCGTCCCCGCTGCCACCATCGCTGTGGGATGGGGTGCGGCCGGCGGCGTCGCTGCCCACCTCGTGCTGGGGGTGGCGCCGCCGAGTGTTTTCTGCGGCCGGTTGTTGTAGAAACGGCGGTACTCGTCGAGCAGGATCTGCAGTTGCGGCAGCGACGCCGCGGCCGGGCGCGCGGCAAGCCATTTCTTCATCGTCTGGTGGTGGCGTTCGACCTTCCCACAGGTTTGCGGATGCGCGACTGAGGAGGAAATCGCGACGATCCCGGGCGCGGCGAGTTCACGTTCGAGTTCGGAGATCGTCCCTCGCCGTCGACCGGAGAACGCGGTGCCGTTGTCGGAGAGGATCATCGTCGGATATCGATACTCTTCGAAGCCGGATTGTAAGGCTGCCCAAGCAGATTCGAACGATTCGGAGACTGCCGCATGTGATGCGATACAGACGCGGGAGTGGTCGTCGATGATCTCGACGACGGTGACTCGGGTGCCGTTGGCGAGGTAGATGTGGGTGCCGTCGATCTGCCAGCACGCGTTCGGTGCCGGGAATTCGAATCGACGGTAGGTGTGGGGGCGTTTGTTCGGTTGCGCGAGGATCTGCCCGCGTTGTTTGAGGTGACGGTAGATCGTCGACTCGGACGGAATGATCGTTTCTGCGTCGGCGATGAGTCGTTGCCGAATGTAGAACGGTCCGTTGTCACTACCTTCGTCGTGGAGGTCTTTGCGGGCCCGCACGATGGCCTCGACCACCCCGGGTGGGGTGGTCGAGGGTCGTGTGTGGGGTGCCGTGCTGTGCGGTGTCAACGCCTCCAAGCCGCCTTTGGTGAACCGGCCGAGTTGTTCGTAGAACCAGCTGGTGCTGATGTTCTCCTCGCGGCACAGGGCTGCGATGTTGACCTTGCGGCCAGCCGCTCGTTCTGTGATCGCGACCAGGACAGCAGGGCTGAGCATCTTTCGGCGGCGTGTCATCCACCGATCGTGGACACCACCAAACCGTCCGGGATGTCATGACACATGAAAGTGTCCGCGATGTCCTGACACTTCACACAACCGCGGGCGGTTGACAAAGGCGCACAGCGTGTTTTCACGGGCACGCCGGTATGACCATGTCGTAGATCTCGTCGATTTGCGCTTGCGTCGGGACAAGGCCGTTATGCTCGGCCTGATCGCGTATTTCGTCGCTGACTTGTTGTCTGGTGTCGCCATCGGCAATGTCGTCACATGTGTCGAGGACGATTTCCTTGATGTCCTGGTCGTCTCGATCCCGTGAAAGATCCGGGTAGCGGGTGCGGAACGCCACGACAAATGCCGTGAGTTTCCCCCGATCCACAGCGCTCATATCGCCCGTCGACGTCCCGGCAGGCATTTTCATCGTTACTTGACTGGCGCGACCGTTGTCCTGATTCTGCGCGTCATCGTCGCTTCCGCAGGCGCACACTGTCGAGACTGCGCCCACGATCATGATTGTCGCGATGGTTTTCTTCATGTCGCCTCCGTCTCTCGGGATTTGCGCCCATGGTTGAGAATCGCGGGTATCGGCGTGATACCCATCCTGGGTGCTTCCCATTCGGAGACGACATGCTCTGCGCCTTTGTTAACCGCGGGCGGTTAACAAAGGCGCACAGTGCTAGGCGTAGTCGAGTGCACCCTCGGCGGGGGTGGGCACCCTGCGGCGCAGCGGAGATCCGAGTGCTCGCGCCAAATCCGTGCCGTCGTGTTCGGCGAGCAGTTCACCGTTCGACCACACCAGTAGCGCGGCGCTGACGGCTTGTTCGGCCGTGGAGTGCGCCAGGTCGTAGTGCGCGCACCCCGGTACGTCGGCGTACGTGATCCACAGGTCGTACCCCGTCATGAAGAGGTCCAGATCGAACTGGACGCTCAATCCCAACAATTCGCTTCGACCGTTGTCGTCGACGCCGGCAAAGGCCTCGTCGAGTGCGAGGAGTCGCGGCGCGTGCGGATCGGCGGAATCGAGCATGACGTGCGCAGCCGCGAAGAGTGGCAGGTGCAGCGATACCGACTGCTCGCCGCCGGAGAGTGCGCTGTGCCGGGCGACGGTGAGCCTGTCTTCCTTGCCTTCGCCGCTGATGAGGGTGAAGGAGAAGAACCGCCACTGCCGGTAGTCGAGTGCCGACGACAGGATCTCCGGGTACGACCGCTCGGGGTGCGCCGCGCGGGCAGTGCGAATCTGCGTCGCAAAATGTGCGCGCAGGGTTGCCAACTCGTCCACGCCCAGCGCCGACGCATCTCGATCGAGCAGTTTGGAGATGGCCCGCGAGCTCTCGTCGAGATTGTCGGCCAGAACCCAGTGGACGCCGATGGTGTTGCCGGACGACATGTGCCGCTCACGCATTTCGGTGCCCATCTGCGCGATGAGTTCGCGGGCGTCGACGGTGCGCTCGTGAATCTGCTGGGCCAGGCCGGTGAGCAAGGCATCTTCGAGAATGCGGCGTTCGGATTCGGTGAGCAGCTGTTCCTGATCGCCGCGCGCTTCGTGGATCCGGGTCGCGAACTCGCCGATCGAGGAGTGTCCCTGCTCGTCCTGCACGCGGACGACGGTGAGTCCGTCCGGTGCGTCCCACTGCAGGCGGTAGTCCTGGCCGGCGGCAGCAAGCTGGGCGTCGAATTCCTGCAGCGCGGACGTCAGAGCCGTGCGGGTGGCCTTGCGGGCGCCGTCGGTGACGCGAACCGTCGACGTTGCCGCGTCGAGCGCCCGGTACAGCTTGTCCACGTCTTCGGGGAGTACCGGTGGGTGCGGGGCGTCGTCGGTCCGGTCCTCGTTCTGGATCCGGTAGACGAGTTGATCGGGGCTCATCCAGGCAGCGGAACTGGCCGGCCAGCTCAGGGGCTCGGTGATGCCGAGCAGTTCCAGCAGATCGGGTCGTGCATAGGGCGCGAGTTGCTCTGCATCGCTCCGTGTTTCGGTGAGGGTGTGTCGCAGGGTCTCGACGGCGGTGTTGTACGCGCCTTCAGCGGTGCCGATGTGGAGCACGGCCGCGTCGTAGGCCTTACGGGCGGCGCGTTGGTCGACTTTGCATTCCTCGATCTTGGCGCGCGCCTTGGCGAGATCGAGATCGATTTGTTCGGCACTTGCGCCGAGGGTGTCGCGCAAGGTTTCCAGGCGTTGGACCTGTTGGAGCAGGCTCTCTTCCGCGATCGCTGCTTCTTCGGCAAATTCCTCGGCGTTGGTGCGTGACTCGTCGAGACGATCGCTCGATTCGCGTTCGAGTTCCACCTCTTTGGCGTGCTCGCGTCGGCATCGCAGGGCCACGTCGCCTTGCTTTTCGAAGTGACGGATCGCCGCTGCCAATGAATCCAGTTCGCGGCCGACGTGCGGGGTCCGGTGCGTCGACGCCGTAGCGCGCAACTGCTTTTCCTTGGCCGCGAGATCCGCTATCGCCGCGTCGAGTTCGCGCTGTGCGCTCTCGGTTGCCTCGGACCGCGTACGCAATGCGCCCGCGGACTCGGCGACGGCCTTGAGCGCACGCAGAATCGAGCCGGTCTTGGGTAGTTCCTTTGCGGCGGCCGCAAGTTGAGTCAACTGCTCGTTGGTCTGCGCCACCAGAGCCGTGCCGGCGTCGATTGCCGCGTCGAGTTCGCCCAGCGCTGCGTCGATCTCGGTGATACGGGCCGCGCGGCGCCGCGCGCGGGCCGTGGTGCCGATGTACTCGGCGTCGGTCTTGACGTGTCGTCCGTGGACAACACCCTGCCAGAATCGGCCGTCGACGCCGATCGCCACGGCGGCCGTGGTGGTGTCCGGGCTCTCGACCAGGCTGATCGAGGCGAGAATTCCCTGGACCTGTGCGTCGGGGACGTCGGAGTTGCCTTCGACCTCGAGGACGTCCGCGAGCGTACGTCCCTTGGGACGCTGTTTCGCCGGGAGCGCCGTGAGGAATTGCTCGCTGACGAATTCCGGAAGCTGCTCACCGGGGACTACCCAGCCGTCCAACATGTTTGCGGCCTGCAGTGCGGATTCGATTCCCGTGGCGACCTCGGGTTCGACGGACTCGGCGAATCGAACGAGGCTCCAGAAGGGAGCGCCCGGCTGGTCCTTGCGGCTGTCGGTGCGGGCGTGGAATGCCGGCGGAGCGTCGTCGTGTTCGGCCGAAACGGCTTTGCGTTCGGCCTTCAGTGCCGTGACGGAGGCGCGGGAGGCGACGATTTCCGCTTCCGCAGAGCGTCGACGCTCCCGTAGGGCCTCGATTCCGGACTCGGTGTGTTCGGCGAGCACGGCCGCCAACGTCGGGGCGTCTTCGTCACCGACCGCCGACAGGGCTCCGTCCAACGCCTCGAACAGTGAGGTATCGGCGCCGGCAGCGGCATAGCGTTCCGAATGCCCTGTCCACCACGAGCGAAGGCCGGTGGCACATTCGCTGCGAGCCAGTTCGACGGCGGCTTCACCTTCGAGGACCGCAGCTTTGGCGGATTCGAGGAGTTCCTGGCCACGACGTGAGGAGTTCTCGGCGCGGGTCCGCTCGGTGGTGGCCTTTTCGACAGTGGCGAGGGCGGCCCGCACAACACGAACGTCGCCGTCGCGCTCTTCGGCGTGGCCGCGCACGGCTGCGGTGATCTGGTCGCTGCGGGAGCCGTCGGGTAGCGGTGTCCAGACGATGCCGGCGTCTTCGGCGCCGACGCGCAGTTCGTCCTCGGCCCGCGAGAGTGCTTCGGCGGCGCGGCGTACCGACGCGGTGGCCTTGTCGGCTTCGTCGCCGCGCTGCGCCAATGTTGCCTGCGCCTTGCGGGACTTGTCGGCTTGCTGCTCGGTGGACAGTTTCAGCGTTGCCACTGCTTGGGCGAGGTCGTCGAGCTGCTGCTTGCCTTCGTACGCGCTGGAGCGTTGTAGCGCTTCGACATTGGCGCGGGCGTGATCGAGGGCCTGCTCGGCGGCATTGAATCGTTCTTCGGCGGCGGCGCGGGCTTCTCGGCTCCGCAACTGGGCAACGGCGGACTCGTCCATGGCGGCAACACCTTTGGTGACCGCAGCCAGTCGAGCGCCGACCTGTTCGATCTCACCCCGCGACTGCTGACGCAGATACTTGGTGTAGACGCCGATGAAAGTCTGCGCGGCCCCGTCGGCAGCGGCCAGCCCCTCGAGGGCGCGGCCGACTTCTTCCATGTCGCTGAACGAGCGCGCAGCTTCGAGCACCAGTTGGTCGTCGAGCGGACGCAGACCGTCGGTGAGAGCCTGCGAAAGGCCCTTCGGGTCAAGGTTCTTCGCGAGCTGTGGACGGCGCAGCGTCAGGATCAGATTGATCAGCTGGTCGTAACGCTGCACGCCGAGGCCGAACATGCGCGCGTCGATGGCGGTGCGGTAGTCCAGTGGACGGTCCGTGATCGCGTCACTGCCCAGTTGCTCGGCCAACTGCTTTTTTGTCAGCGGACGATCGTCGCTGCCGATCAGCGAGAAGTCGACACCCACCCGGCCGTCGGCGACGAAGTACCAGCGGGTGACTTTGTCGTTGGTGCGGCTCGCACGCATGCCGATGCCGACGGTGACGGCTTCGGGGTCGTCGAGCGAGCCGCGGCAGAACTCCATCCACACGTACGAGTGCGCGGTGTCCTGTCCGCGGTAGAGCAGATTCGACTTCATGGTGCGTTCTTCGCCGGCAAACGGATTGAGGCGACGCGGCTCGATGCGGCCGTCGAACACGAACGGGAACAGCACCTCGAGGGCTTTGGTCTTGCCCGAGCCGTTGGGGCCGCGCAGGACCAGTCGGCCGTCGGCGAAGGAGAATTCCTGGTCGCGGTAATCCCAGAGGTTGATGATGCCGGCCCGGGTAGGCCGGAAACGGGCGCTGTTCATGCGTTTTCTACCTCTGGTTCTTCTGTGCTGCCGGAAAATTCGGAACTGGATTCGGGTGCGGAGTTGTCGACCGCAAAATCGATGAGGGGATCGCGTTCGCGGACATTGACCACGACGTCGCGGTAGCGCGCGAGTACGGGCAGAACCAGAACTCCGCCGGGAACTGCGTGCGTCAGGCGTAATCGCTGCAGCAGGCCGAGCGAGTGTTTCCGCAGTCCGTTGTGATCCGCCTGCCATTGCGCCGCAAACGTCCGGCCGAACTGATCCACCAATTCGGTGATCTTGTCCGCCAGCCACGTGTCGTCGATCAGGGGATACGTTGCCGGTTCCGGGGGATCAGCAGGCTCCGAAGCGGGTTCGACCGGCTCGGCGTCCTCGTCCGCAAGGTCCTCGAAGATTCCGGCCTCGGGGATCGCCGCATCGAGTTGCTCGATCAAATGGTCGTCGGACTCGAGGGGGAGCGGCAGTTTCGGCAGTTCCGGCGCGTCGACATCGAGGATTCGATCGGCGATTTCCCCGGCCAGCAGCAACGCGACCTGGGCGATCGTGCCGGTGCTGGGAAAACGCACGTCCGACAGGCGTCCGGTGGGATCGATCATCGCGATTCCCTCGGCCCGGCGCTCGGCAACCAGCCCGGTCAGCATTTCGACGTCCGACGCGGTCTTGGGTTGGGCCAACGCGATCAGTTCATGCTGATCCAGTTCGCCGGCCAGCACCACCGGACGTTCGACGAGAGCCCGGCGCACCCGTCGACCGATTGCCTTGGCGTCCACGGGAACTCCGTCTTCCTCAGCGGCCTGGGATGTTTCGGCAGCCAGGAGCCCGCGAATGGAATGCAGGTGTTGCAGAGCGCGCGGTGGGCGGAACAGCGCTACGACGACGGACCGGTCGATGTCGTAGAGTGCTTCCCCCGCTTCGGGATTGGACGCCCAGCCGTTCGCGTCTCCGTCGGCCAATGCGATAGCGCCGCGAACACCGAGCCAGCCGACGGCGTCGACAAACGCGTCACGATCGGCGCCGCGATCAGTGGACAGTTCGACGCCGTCCACCTGTGCGGCGTCGGCAGCCACGTGATCTGCCAACTCCGACAACGTGATCTGGTTGCCGGCGCGACCCAAGGCAGCCAGGCACAGTGCCAAGTACGAGTACCGGGTGCGGTCGAACGTGCGCTCGGTTGCCGTCTGGGCGGGCGCCGACGGGTTGAGGCGATCGGAGACCGTGAACAACCGGGCCGTCGTCTCGGTGACCTCGAGGCGGTATCCGAACAGATCCAGGAGGTCGTCTCGAAGTTCCGTAGCCCACCGCCGCAGCAGTGGAAGCGCCGCGCGATCCGGATACGACGTGGTGACGAGGTGATTCGACAGGATGACCCGCGCGGCGCGCTGATACGAATCGAGCGCAAGGGGAGTGATCTCGCGAGCTCTCATCGAACGCTGACCTCGATGCCGTCGAGGTGCATCCGGCCACGGGCGGTGGTGATGGTGGTGGAACCGTCGGACGGGCTCAGCGTCAGTTTCACCCCGTTCTCGCTACCGGTGGAACTCTTGACACGGCCGACCACCGGCACGCGGGCCGTGAGTGCGGCATTGAGCAAACTCAGCAAAACTTCGGTCTCCTGCTCGTTGAGCTCACGTTGATACACGCCGTTGGTGGCCAGGGATTGTGCTGCGGCACTGCGGGTTCGCTGCGCGGCGAGCTGTTCTTCGCGTAGTCGTCTGATGCTGCCGTCGTTGCGAGCGACCTTGCTGGGCAGACCAGGTGACGGTGGGCGTCCCGTTTCGGCCAGGGTGCGGGCAATTTCGACGGGCGGTGCCTCCCACCAGGATCGGTGGTGAGAAATGATGTCGGCGTCCGGATGAACCATCGACAGGTGGCGCGGGCGACCGAGGTCGAACACGGCCTGGAACAGTGCATGAGCCGCGTCCTCCGACGGTGTCGCGGCAAACCATCCGGCTAGGTGACGCAGCTGGCTTTCGCGGCTGACGCCGCCCCGGCGGGTTTCCGTGACGCGGCGCAACAGGGCGAGCACTGCGGCAATCGCACTCATGGTGCCTTCGCGTAGGCGCTCGGACTCGCTGATCCCGGTCTCTGCGGAGACAAACCACGCGGTCAAGCCGCGCCAGCGAGCCATCCAGTCGTCTTCGCGTTCGGCAATCGGAACAAACACTCGCTCGTCGCTGGCCGCAGCCAGCCGGATCATCCGGTCGACACCCGTCGATTCGACGTGCTCGATAGCTTCCTTGAGTTTTGGTGCGTACCGCGCAAGGTCGGAGCTGAACTCACGCATGTGCGTCAGCAGGGCGTCCTTGTGGTTCAGGAATGCCTGCGGCGTGACTTCCGTCGTCCGAACAAGATCGCCGAGCGTGAGGTAGAAGTGCGCAGCGCGATCGGCCATGTCGGAGAGCGTCGAGTCGAGGCGCTTGAGTTTGCGGAAAATGAGGTCGCCGTCTGCCGTTCGATTGGCTTCGGCCAGTTCCGACATGTCGGCCAGAAGATCCGCCAGCGCCAGTCGTGACAGGGACGAATTGTCGAGTCTGGCGGCAAGAACGTCCTCGACGGACCGGTACACCTGATAGCCGGCCTGACCGAACTGATACACAAAATGCCGGTTGCGGTACTCGGCCAGCGACGCAGCGCGGGTGCCGTCGTAGCTGCGTTCGAGGATTTCCCAGACATGGAGCTGATCGAGCAGCGGCGCGATCTCGGCTGACGACAATTGAGCGGCAGGGTCCGTTCCGCCGATCTTCTCGAGGATCTGCGCGACTGTTCCCGAATGAAGCAGGACCGTGTAATTGGCGCGTGCGTGGTCGAATGCGCGCAGTACCCACAGGTACTCGGCACGCTTCTCGGCGACCGTGAACGAAAACAGTTTCAGTCGATGGGTATCCGCGTACGCCGTCGCTACGCCCGCGATATGCGTTTCATTCACCAGGACAGCGTAGGCGAAACCATCGGCCGAATTTTCCTATGGTCGATCCTTGGCTGGGGAGGCGGCGCGTCGCCACTGCGATTCGTTCTCGATCATCCAGCGCATGAGGTGATCGGCCGCCGCTTCGTCGGCATCCGGGCCGACAAGAAGATCGGCGTAGGCCTGGCTCGGCGACACGATCCGGATGCCGTCGCGGGTGAGAATGCGATCGAACACCGACGGTGACAGGGGAGCGGTGACCCACACATCGGCACCGGTCTCGACGCGGCGCAGACTCAACGCATCGGCAAACTGGTCGACGTTGTCGGCGTGGAAATGTGCCCGCTGAGTGGGTGCGTATCTGGCGAACGGTGCGGCGGCGACAGATGCCGTGCCGGCATAGATATGCCCGCTGAGTTGGCGGAGTTGATCGAAGAGCGCTTCGAGTCCGTCCGGAGCGTGAAAGCCGTGCGGTGTGGGGGCTTTGGCGACGGATTCCTGCGCCCACTCACGGAGCATTTTCTGCCAGTTGACGTCGGCGATACCGCCGCGGGGGAGTCTGGTGACCAATTCGCGATCCGCGAGGGTTTGCACCACCCGATACGTCGCGCCTGTTGATGCGCCGGCCAAGCGAACCAGAGCGGTGATCGCCAACGGCGGGGCAAAATCGGCGAGCGCCCGCACGACTCGCGCCGAGGGATCGCCGGCGAGCTGGCCTGACGGCCGTCCGGGGCCGCGCCACGGATCGGCGTCGGCGCCTCTGCCCCGCACCCAGACGGCAGGACGATCGGCGGTCAGCGAGACGTTGCCCGTCGCGTCGGCGTAGGAGAGTGCATGGGCGTCGAGTTGGCGACGCACCGGTTCGGACAGGTATTTGGCGCAGACGAAACCGGTCAGCCCGGTGGGGAAGCGGTCGGCGATGCCGGGAACGTCACTGCTGAGGACCCCGTGTGCGGCGTAGACGCCGAATTTGGCGATCGACCCGTCAGGGGAGCGCAGGTCGAGGCGGATAGGCGCCTCCGACAGGTCGGGGGAGCGCTGCGTCGACAGCGACCAGGTGGCGGGCAAATTTTCTTCGATGATCGCGACGGATCGCCGAAAAATATCGATGGGGCGCTCAGGTTCCGACTCGGATTCACTCATTGTTCCATTGTATCAATATCTGTCGACGACGGAAACACCAAATTTTCCGAATATTTAGTGGAGACACAATCCGCAACAACGACCTCACTTCACTCAGTCGGCGCACCTCAGTCGCTAAAAAAGATCGAAAAATCACCGACAGCCGGGGGGTCAGGCCGCCGTCTCCGCTGACGGTTTCTGCCGGGGCATGATCAAGGGAGCCACGGCAGCCAGTAGAGCTGCGGGTATCAGGAAACTCGCGATGGACGAGGCGTCGTAAATCGGTGTGAGGGCCAGGGGAGCGAGTGCTGCGCCGCCGAATCGCATTGCCTGCACAACGGATACCGCGCCGCCGCGATTCGGACCCTGTGAGCCGAGCACCGCTGCATTGACGCCGACGAGCACGAACTGGCTCGCAATACCGGCGATAAACCAGGCGATGGCGATGGCGGGGATGGCGGACGCGAGTCCGACAACTGCGACGAGGACAGCTCCGCTGATCGCACCGATGGTCACTGCCTTTCGCGCGCCGATGCGGTCGATCAGGATTCCCACTCGTCGGGCGGCGATGATGCCGGCCAGACCGAACAGCGTCAGCATCAGGCCGCGGATGGTGGGCGAGAGCCCGAATTCGTCCTCGAACCGGAATGCCAGTAGGAAGCTCAGTCCGCCGAGTGCGCCCCAGCCGAGGAGTGCGGCGACGCCGATCCGCAGCACTTCCGGCCGCAGCGCGTCGCGGAGTCGCGCGGGTGCGGCCGCCGGAGGTGTTGTGGTTTTGGGCAAGCCGACGGCGCCCAGAACTCCGGCAACCATCGCGATGACGAGAAATGCGAGGCGCCAATCGAATTCGGCTGCGAGGCCGCCGATCAGGGGAGCGGACGACTGGCCGGCGGCCTGAAACGCACCGAAGGCGCCCAGTGCGCGGCCGAGTCGGGCCTGTGGCGTTGCCGCTGCCAACGATGCAAGCAGGAGGGGAGTCGTGAAGGCGTTCGCGCTACCTTGCAGGACCCGGGCGGCCAGGAAGATCTCCAGCGACGGAGCCAGGAAACATGCCAACGACGCGGCCACGTACACGCCGTACGCGATGCGGACGGTCCGCACCTTTCCCCACCGTGCGCCGAGGGTTCCTGACACCAGCATCAATGCCGCAAACGGCAGGAGGTACGCAGTGAGCGACGACGCTGCCGCAGATGCCCCGACCCCCAGATCGTCGCCGATCTCGGGGAGAACGGACGCCACCACGCCGCCGCCGAACGGGCCGAGAAACCCGCCGGCGTACAGCGCGATCAGTTGAAGGCGAAGGCGAAGAGATCTGGGGTTCTGCGTGTTTTCATCGAGAGAAGTGTTGCTCACAGACCGAAACTACCGGGGCCCCGTCGCCGTAGGTAACGCTCGAATTCGGCAGCGATCGCGTCACCGTCGATCTTGGCGATTGCCTCTGTGATATCGGTCTCAGCGTCACCGCGTTCTTCCAGCGTCCGTACGTACTCGCCGATTTCCTCGTCGTCTGCGGTCATTTCGTTGACCGCTTCCTCCCAGTCCTCGGATTGAGCGGGCAGTTCACCGAGTGGTACCTCGATATCGAGGACGTCTTCGACTCGCTGCAGGAGCGCCACCGTCGCCTTGGGGTTGGGCGGTTGAGACACGTAGTGCGGCACCGCTGCCCAGAACGAGATGGCTGGCACGCCGGCGCGGACACACTCGTCCTGAAGGACTCCGGTAATTCCGGTGGGCCCTTCGTAGCGGGTCTGCTCGAGGTTGAATCGAGTCGCTGATTCGCTGCTGTAGGCGGTTCCGGTTACCGGTACCGGGCGGGTGTGCGGCGTGTCCGCGAGAAGTGCGCCGAGGATGACTACCGTTTTGACGTTCAGTTGGTCGATCAGCTCGAGAAGATCCTCGCAGAAGCTCCGCCAACGCATGTTCGGTTCGATGCCGTGAAGCAGAACGATGTCGCTCTCGCTGCCGGGCGGCGAGCAGACGGACAATCGTGTGGCAGGCCACACGATTTCTCGGGTGACGCCGTCGACTTGCCGAACGGTGGGGCGGTTGACCTGATAGTCGTAGTAGTCCTCTGAATCGAGCTCCGCGAGCGGTTGGGCGTCCCAGATCAGTTCGAGGTGTTCGATGGCGCCACTGGCAGCGTCACCTGCGTCGTTCCAGCCTTCGAAGGCTGCCACGAGAATGGGATCGCGCAGCACGGGGATATCGCCCTCAGGGCGATCAGGGCTCTCGAAGGCCGCGGAATCATCAAAATCGACCGGGCCGTCGGGAGTGACGGGGAACTCACTTGGACTCACCCACCCAGCCTACGGCCAGAGCATCGGAGAGCGCCCACTACTCTGGACGGCATGTCTGCCCCATTTAACTCTGCCCTGCTTGATGCGTTGAATCAGCGCGTTGTCATCGGCGACGGAGCGATGGGCACCATGTTGCAGGCCGCGGACCTCACACTAGATGATTTCCTCGGACTAGAGGGGTGCAATGAGATCCTCAACGACACCCGCCCCGACGTGCTCAAAGACATCCACCGCGCGTACTTTGCCGCGGGTGCGGATGCTGTCGAGACCAACACTTTCGGGTGCAACCTGCCCAACCTCGCCGACTACGACATCTCGCATCGAATCCGTGAGCTTTCCGAGAAGGGCACTGCCCTTGCTCGTGAGGTAGCTGACGAGATGGGTCCAGGCCGCGACGGTATGGCCCGTTTTGTCCTCGGCTCGATGGGTCCGGGAACCAAGCTGCCCAGCCTGGGCCACGCCCCGTTTGCCGTCCTGCGTGACGCGTACACCGAATCCGCCCTCGGCATGATCGAGGGCGGCGCCGACGCCATCCTCGTCGAGACCTGCCAGGACCTCCTTCAGGTCAAGGCTGCGATCCTCGGTAGCCAGCGGGCGATGGAACAGTTGGGTCTGCGGATTCCGATCATCACGCACGTGACGGTCGAGACCACCGGAACCATGCTTCTGGGCAGCGAGATCGGTGCCGCGTTGACGGCACTCGAGCCGCTCGGTATCGACATGATCGGACTCAACTGCGCAACCGGTCCGGCAGAGATGAGCGAGCACCTTCGCCACCTGTCGAAGTACTCGACGTTGCCGGTCTCGGTCATGCCCAACGCCGGCCTCCCGCAACTCGGCCCCAACGGTGCCGAATACCCGTTGACCGCAGACGAATTGGCCGAAGCTCTCAGTGGATTCGTCTCCGAGTTCGGTCTGGGCATGGTTGGTGGCTGCTGCGGAACCACCCCCGATCACATCAGGGCAGTCGCCGATGCGGTCCGCCTGGTGGAGAAGGCGCAGCGCGCCCCGATTCACGAGGCCAGCACGTCGTCGCTGTACTCGGCTGTCCCGTTCGAGCAGGACGCCAGCATCCTGATGATCGGCGAGCGCACGAACTCCAACGGTTCCAAGGCTTTCCGCGACGCGATGCTGTCCGCGGATTACCAGAAGTGCCTGGACATCGCGAAGGATCAGACTCGCGACGGTGCACACATGCTCGACCTCAACGTCGACTACGTGGGTCGCGACGGTGCTGCCGACATGTCCGCGCTCGCCAGCCGGTTGGCAACGGCGTCGACGCTGCCGATCATGCTCGACTCCACCGAACCTGCGGTTCTGCAGGCCGGGCTAGAGCACCTCGGTGGGCGCTGCGCGGTCAACTCCGTCAACTACGAGGACGGCGCTGGTCCTGAGTCGCGTTTCCACAAGATCATGACGCTGGTCAAGGAGCACGGCGCTGCCGTTGTCGCGTTGACCATCGACGAGGAGGGCCAGGCGCGTACGGCCGAGACCAAGGTCGCGATCGCCAAGCGTCTGATCGAGGACATCACAGGCAACTGGGGTCTCGCCGAGTCCGACATCATCGTCGACGCGCTCACCTTCCCGATCTCCACCGGTCAGGAAGAAGTGCGCCGCGACGGTATCGAGACCATCGAAGCCATCCGTCAGCTCAAGGCCGCGTACCCGGAACTGCACTTCACACTGGGTATTTCCAACATTTCCTTCGGTTTGAACCCCGCGGCCCGTCAGGTGCTCAACTCGGTGTTCCTGCACGAGTGCACCGAGGCCGGCCTCGACACCGCGATCGTGCACGCCTCCAAGATCCTGCCGATGGCCCGGATCCCGGAAGAGCAGCGTGTGACAGCACTCGACCTGGTCTACGACCGTCGCAGCGAAGGGTACGACCCCCTGCAGAAGTTGATGGAGCTGTTCGAGGGCGTTTCGGCGGCGTCGGCCCGCGAGTCACGCGCCCAGGAGCTTGCTGGTCTGCCATTGTTCGATCGCCTCGAGCGCCGCATCGTCGACGGTGAGCGCAACGGTCTCGACGATGATCTCACTGAGGCGATGACGGTCAAGTCCCCGATCGAAATCATCAACGAGACCCTGCTTTCGGGCATGAAGACTGTCGGTGAACTGTTCGGTTCCGGACAGATGCAGTTGCCGTTCGTTCTGCAGTCCGCTGAGGTCATGAAGGCGGCTGTTGCTTTCCTCGAGCCGCACATGGAGGCCACGGACGACGACGGCAAGGGTCGACTGGTCATTGCGACGGTCAAGGGCGACGTCCACGACATCGGCAAGAACCTCGTCGATATCATCTTGAGCAACAACGGCTATGACGTCGTCAACCTGGGTATCAAGCAGCCCATCGCGACCATTCTCGATGCCGCGATCGAGCACAAGGCCGACGTCATCGGCATGTCCGGCCTGCTCGTGAAGTCGACGGTCGTCATGAAGGACAACCTCAAGGAACTGAACTCGCGCGGCGTGGCGGAACAGTTCCCGGTTCTGCTGGGCGGTGCCGCACTGACGCGTTCGTACGTCGAGAACGATCTTCAGGAGGTGTACGACGGTGCGGTCAGCTATGCCCGCGACGCGTTCGAAGGCCTGAATCTGATGGATCAGATCATGACCACCAAGCGTGGCGGCGGGCCAGCACCGGACAGCCCGGAGGCAATCGCCGCCCGCGAGAAGGTTGCCGAGCGGAAGGCTCGCCACGAGCGTTCCAAGCGGATCGCCGAAAAGCGCAAGGCCGAAGCAGCTCCCGTTATCCTGCCGGAACGCTCCGATGTTGCAACCGATCTCCCGGTTCCGACGCCGCCGTTCTGGGGCAGCCGCATCGTCAAGGGCGTGGCGCTGTCCGAGTACGCAGGTCTGCTCGACGAGCGCGCACTGTTCCTGGGGCAGTGGGGACTTCGCGGTCAGCGTAAGGGCGACGGTCCGACCTACGAAGAGTTGGTCGAAACCGAAGGCAAGCCGCGACTTCGTTACTGGCTGGACCGGTTGACGGCGGAGGGCATTCTCGCGCACGCCGCAGTGGTGTACGGCTACTTCCCGGCCGTGTCCGAGGGCGACGACGTCATCGTGCTGACCGAACCGAAACCGGATGCACCGGAACGATTCCGGTTCACCTACCCGCGCCAGCACCGGGACCGTTTCCTGTGCATCGCGGACTTCGTGCGCTCACGCAAGGAGGCCGAGGCTAGCGGTCAGGTAGACGTTCTCCCGTTCCAGTTGGTCACCATGGGGCAGCCGATCGCGGACTTCGCCAACGAGTTGTTCGCGTCGAACTCGTACCGTGACTACCTCGAGGTTCACGGGATCGGTGTACAGCTCACCGAATCACTTGCCGAGTACTGGCATCGACGGGTCCGCGAGGAACTGGTTCTGCCGGGTGGCCATTCGGTTGCCGAGCAGGATCCCACCGATGTGTCCGGATACTTCGACCTCGAATACCGCGGCGCGCGGTACTCCTTCGGCTACGGCGCCTGCCCGGACCTCGAGGATCGCGCCAAGCTGGTCGCGCTGCTCGAGCCGGAACGCATCGGCGTCCACCTCTCGGAGGAACTGCAGTTGCATCCGGAACAGTCCACTGACGCATTTGTCCTGCACCACCCGGAAGCCAAGTATTTCAATGTCTGAGTTGTTGACCGAGGTATCCGAAACGACGCTGGGTGGTGTCCTCTGGGACATGGACGGCACTTTGCTCGATTCGGAGAAGTTGTGGGATGTTGCGCTGCGTGAGCTGTCGCTGCGCCTGGGTGGGCCGATGACGGAAGCGACGCGAGTCGCCGTCATCGGCGCTTCCAGCCCGTTTGCCCTGGCAACGGTGTTCGATTCGCTGGGGCTCGAGCAGCACCCGGAGGCCGTCGCCGAGGCGAAGCACTGGATGTACACCCGCGTCGGAGATCTCTTCGAAGACGGAGTGACCTGGCGTCCCGGCGCGCAGGAGGCACTTGCGACGGTTCGCGACGGGGGACTTCTCTCGGCTCTGGTAACCAATACCGAGCGGGTTCTGGTCGATCGCGCTCTCGGGATGCTCGGGCGAGAGTTCTTCGACCACAGTGTGTGCGGCGACGAAGTAGCTCAGGGCAAGCCTGCTGCGGATCCGTACCTGCGTGGTGCGCATCTTCTCGGATTGGAACCGGCGCAGTGTCTGGCGATCGAGGATTCACCGACGGGTACTGCCGCTGCCACCGCAGCAGGCTGCGGTGTGCTGGTTGTTCCCTGTGAAGTCGATGTTCCGGCGGGGCCGGGACGGATCTTCCGGGAGTCGTTGACGGACTTGTCGATTCACGATCTTCACGACGTTCATGCGCGTGCGGCACGTTAGGCTGGTGTAGGGAAAGTGTCCATTCCGAAAATTGTTCTGTTCTACCAGTTCACGCCGTTGGCCGATCCTGAGGCGATCAGGTTGTGGCAGCACAGCCTCGCCGAGTCGAACAATCTGACCGGCCGAATCCTGATCTCGCAGCACGGAATCAACGCGACGGTGGGCGGCGATATCGAGGACGTCAAGCGATACGTGCGTGGCACTCGCGGGTACGAACCGTTCCGCACGGCCGACATCAAGTGGTCCGACGGACTCGGCAACGATTTCCCACGCCTGTCCGTCAAGGTGCGCAGCGAGATCGTGACGTTCGGGGCACCCGACGAACTCGAGGTCGATGCGAAGGGTGTGGTGGGCGGCGGCGTCCACCTGGCGCCCAAGGAACTGCACGAATTGGTCGACAATCGCGGCGACGACGTTGTCTTCTTCGACGGACGAAACGCCTTCGAAGCGGAAATCGGACGCTTCCGCGACGCCGTTGTCCCGGACGTGACAACAACACGAGATTTTGTCAGCGAACTCGACAGCGGCAAGTACGACCATCTCAAGGACAAGGCCGTGGTCACCTATTGCACCGGGGGAGTGCGCTGCGAAGTGTTGTCGTCGTTGATGCGTTCACGCGGTTTCGGAGAGGTGTACCAACTCGACGGTGGGATCGTCCGTTACGGCGAGACATTCGGCGACAAGGGCCTGTGGGACGGATCGCTGTACGTCTTCGACAAGCGGATGAACATCGAATTCTCGCCCGAGGCAAAGGTGATCGGTGTCTGTGTCGACTGCGGAACGCCGACGCCGCGCTTCCGCAACAGAATCGACGGAGACGGACGGACCCTCGAATTGCTGTGCGAGAGTTGCTCACCCGATCTCGAACAGGTCTAAGGCGTGCCCAAGGCTCCGCTGCCGATCCGAGACGGACTCGGCCCGGATCGGCTTCGGATGCCCCGGGAGTCCGACGCACGCACCGTCCTCGAGTTTCTGGTCGGTGAGTTCCCCGACGAGCAGGAGAATTGGAACGCACTGGTAGCGGCAGGCGGCGTCGTCGACGAGCACGGGCGGATCATCACGGGTGCAACTCCGTATCAGCCCACCCGCTTTGTCTACTTTTACCGCGAACCACCAGCCGAAATCCCGGTCCCACACGAGATCGAGATCCTGTACCGCGACGGGCAGATCCTGGTGATCGACAAACCACACTTCCTCGCGACCATTCCGCGCGGAGCGCACATCGTCGAAAGCGCCGTCGTCCGCCTGCGCCGTGACCTTGATCTCCCCGATCTGGCGCCGGTGCATCGGCTGGACCGCATGACTGCCGGTGTCATCGTCTTCACCGTGACTCCGGAACTGCGACGGCCGTATCAGGAACTGTTCGCGGAGCAGAAGATCGTCAAGGAGTACGAAGCCATCGCGGGTTTCGATCCGGAATTGACGTTTCCGCGCATCGTTCGTAGCCGCATCAACAAGGTGCACGGCGAGATGACCGCGACCGAAGTCGAGGGCGAACCGAACAGCGAAACCCGAATCGAATTGGTTGAACGACTCACCGATTCTGCTGGTAGCACGCTCGGTAGGTACCGCCTGTTCCCGAAAACCGGGCGCACACACCAACTGCGGTTGCATCTGAATTCGATGGGCATCCCCATCGTCGGTGACAACTACTACCCGCACTACCGTCCGGCAGCCTCAGGTGACTTCTCCACACCGCTGAGGCTCCTCGCCCGGGCACTGGAATACCCGGATCCGATCACGGGCAGTGCTCGCCGGTTCGTCAGTACGCGCGCTCTCGATCAGGGCTTGTGACGGGCCAGCCTGTAGGCCTGTGAAAATCCGTTCCGCACTCGTGAAAGAATAGCTACCCGTGAAGACCTTCGAATCCTTGTTCGCCGAGTTGACCGAGCGTGCTGCCACCCGTCCCGAGGGGTCCGGCACCGTCGCCGCCCTCGATGCCGGTGTTCACGCACAGGGCAAAAAGGTCATCGAGGAAGCCGGTGAAGTGTGGATCGCTGCGGAGTACCAGAGCGATGAGCAGCTAGCCGAAGAAATCTCTCAGCTCTTGTACTGGACTCAGGTGTTGATGGTCGGTCGAGGGCTGACCCTCGAAGACGTGTACCGACATCTGTGAAGAGGATCTGACCCGACAATTGCGGTTCCCTTTTCCCACGTCTGACCACACCTTCCGAAAGGACGTTCACTGATGTTGCGCGTCGCAGTTCCCAACAAGGGTTCGCTGTCCGAGTCCGCCGCCGAAATCCTCAGCGAAGCGGGCTACCGTCGTCGCACCGATTCGCGAGACCTGACGGTTCTGGACCTCTCCAACCAGGTCGAGTTCTTCTTCCTGCGCCCCAAGGACATTGCCATCTACGTCGGATCGGGTGAACTCGATCTGGGCATCACCGGCCGCGACCTCGCCGGAGACTCCGGTGCACCGGTTTCGGAGCGTTTGGCGCTCGGATTCGGTCGCTCGTCCTTCCGCTACGCCGCACCTGCCGGCAAGGACTGGACCGTCGAAGATCTTGCCGGCCTGCGTATTGCGACGTCGTACCCGAACCTGGTTCGCGCTGACCTCGCCGCTCGCGGCATCGAGGCTTCCGTTATCCGCCTCGACGGCGCCGTGGAGATCTCGATCCAGCTCGGCGTTGCCGACGCTATCGCCGACGTAGTCGGTTCCGGCCGCACTCTGCGTCAGCACAACCTTGTTGCCTTCGGCGATTCTCTGTGCGACTCCGAAGGTGTCCTCATCGAGCGCACCGGCGCCCCGCAGGATGACGCGGCACGCAACCAGTTGATCGAGCGTGTTCGCGGAATCGTGTTCGCTCAGCAGAACCTGATGATCGACTACGACTGCCCGCGCAGCATCCTCGACGAAGCAATCAAGATGACGCCGGGCATGGAATCTCCGACGCTGTCTCCGCTTGCCGATCCGGAATGGGTCGCCGTGCGTGCCATGGTTCCTATCAAGGGACACAATCAGGTGATGGATGCCCTGGCTGAACTTGGTGCCAGGGCCATCCTCGCGTCCAACATTCGTTCGGTGCGCGCATTCTGATCGGTTAGCCTGATTCTTACCAAGCACAATGTGGCCGCTCGCCCGCTAGGGTGAGCGGCCACATTTGTGTGTCAGGACTGGTTTACCACCCTGAACTTCCAGGTGATCCGAAGTTGCTGGGCGACAAGGAGAAATTGGCGCCCGCCAGAGCGAAGCCCAGAACGAATTCCAACGAGGTGCCCACAAAGGAGTCGCCGAAGGAGTCGTTCACCGCTTGAGGCGCCGAGGGGCGAGCACCGATAGCGGGCATCATCAACTCGAGCGGAAGTGTGCCGGGCGGGAGGTTGAGGATGGCGTTGATGTCGTAGATGGTGTTGTCGCCGGCGTTGGTCACCGAAAACGAGATGCTGCCGAAGTCGGTGACCGGACTGTCGGCAGATGCTGTGGCGACAGGACCGCCGAGGGCAATCGCGACGGCGAGTGCGCCGGTTCCGAGCACCGCGGCGGTCCGGGACCAACGAGCAGGCGTTTCGAGACTATTCACAGATGTCCCCCTTTTCGTGGTGACTGTATCCGTGCGCGGGATGCGGAGCAGCCACGAGATTGCAACCACTACCGAGGAAGATAACGGACATTCCACTCTTTGTGGGGTTGTTCAGCACAAAGTGTTCCGCCACCGACTGGGAAAGCGTGCTGCGCCCGAAGTGTCTCGAGTTGGACTGTCGAAGAACTTTCGGCGCGCGACCCTAGCGGCTTCGTCTGCCTGTATTGATGCTGAATGGTGGACCGGGAATTTCTTGGCGCACACGGATTCCGGGCTCTAGGCTGAGCTGCGATGGGCAATTCAATGGGTGGACGATGGAGATTCGGGTGGGGAGTTCTCACTGGATTCTTGGTAGGTGTGTTCCTGTTTCTGCCGATGACGTTTGCGGTACGGAATATCTTTGACGTCCCGGTTCCGGACCCAGTTCCTCCACTCGGACTGTGGGACGGTCTGTACAAAGCCGCACCGTCCTATTGGATCAGTTCAGCAGCAGCGTCACTGGTGTGCCTCGTTCCCGCGTTGGCTTGCGTCGCCTTCCATCGGACCCGGAGGTTCGGCCTCGGTTATGCGATCGCGGTGATCAGCATCTGCCTGGCGATTGTGGCAGCAGTTGCCTCGTACGACATTGGGGGACAGGTCATGCCTGGCTGACGGACCATCAGTTCAGTGCTTTCTGAATACATAATTCGATGTACTGTTTGCGTATGGAGACATTGGTTCACCGTGACGCCCTGGTTCGGTTCGGTTACGCCCTGTCGGATCCGACGCGGACCCAGATTCTGCTGAGCCTGCGCGCCGGGCCGGGATACCCCTCGGAGATGGCTGAGAAGATCGGGGTCTCTCGCCAGATCTTGTCGAACCATCTTGCCTGCCTTCGCGGGTGCGGGCTCGTGGTAGTCGTGCCGGAAGGAAGACGCAGTCGCTACGAGCTCTCGGAACCTCGGATCGGCCGCGCGCTCGACGATCTGATCGGCCTCGTCCTGGCCGTTGACCCGTCATGCTGCCCGGACGCAGACAGGGAAGGATGCTGTTGATGGCATCCGATCTCGACCTCGCCGGTACGCGACCGCCACTGTCGGACGAACGGCGGCAAGTACTTTCACGCCGCATCCGACTGCTTGTCGCAGCGACCATCAGCTACAACGTGCTCGAAGCGATCATTGCTCTCACCGAGGGCGCGCGGGTTTCCTCAACGGCGCTGATCGGCTTCGGCCTGGACTCGGTAATCGAAGTGTCCTCTGCTGCCGCCGTTGCCTGGCAGTTTTCGGGCAAGGATCCAGAAGCGAGAGAGAATGTTGCGCTCCGGATCATCGCCTTCTCGTTCTTCGGCCTCGCCCTGTATGTCGCCGTCGACGCCGTGCGATCACTGTTCGGGATTGGGGAGGCGCAGCACTCTACCGTCGGAATCACTTTGGCTGCCATTAGTTTGGCGATTATGCCCATACTGTCGCGGGCGCAGCACCGAACCGGGCGCGATCTGGGCTCGTTGTCCGCAGTAGCCGATTCCAAACAGACGCTGCTGTGCACCTATCTTTCTGCCGTCCTCCTGGTCGGCCTGTTGTTCAACGCACTCCTCGGATGGTCATGGGCCGATCCGATTGCCGCCCTGGTCATTTCCGTCATTGCAGTGAAGGAGGGGGTCAACGCATGGAAAGGCGACACCTGTTGCACTCCACCAGCCGGCACGGCTGCCTAGCTGTAACCGACAAGCGCTGCAACCACTTCCGCGTCCAGGCGGCGAGCGCTTTCGGTGGTCCGGATCGACCGCAATTTTATGAGCGGCTAAGAATTAGTTTGTGGTGAAGATCCAGTCGGGGTGAAAGGTCGCGTGTAGGAATAGCAGCGCGCTGACCTTCGATGCAACGTGCACGTGTTTAAGTGCAGCGGTTTTCGAAGGGCTCAACACTTACATTCGAAGGTTCGAAGCGAATAGCCGATAGGGCGATCTGCCACCGATCGCATCGACGCATTCGAGTATCGCTTTCGAAGCAGCGACAGGCCTTACTCATTCTTCGACAAGTCTTCGTCGATTCTGCGCATCGTGATCACTCTGCACACTGGATCTCGTCTTGGAGTGGTCGTGCCGGCAACCGAAAGCTCTGTGAGAGAGTGCATCAATTGAAAGTTACAACAACAATCTAAAGGAACCTTGCATGTCGGATGAAATGCACCACTTCTCGATGGGAATCTGGCTGCTTGGATTGGCCTTCGTTGTTTCTGTCGTCGGATCGGTTGTCGGATTGGCATGTACGCGTCATTCCATAAGTGCTACTACGCGCGGATCGCGGATGCGCTGGTTGTCAATGGCGGCGCTCTCAATCGGCGGTGTCGGTATCTGGTTGATGCACTTTATTGCGATGCTCGGATTTTCAGTACCGGGCAGCCCGATTCGATACAGCCTGATGTGGACGATCGTCTCGGCGCTGATTTCAGTGACAGCTGTATTCATCGGTTTGCTGATCATCGGCACGAAGTTTCGGTTGAGCCGACTCCTCGTCGGCGGCCTTGTGATGGGTGTCGCGGTCAACGTCATGCACTATACGGGTATGCGCGCCTTACGCTTTCAAGGCGAGATCCACTACGACGTGTACTTTGTCGCGCTCTCGCTCCTGATCGCTGTCGTCGCCGCTACAGTCGCATTGTTGTTCACGATGATTCTGGAATCCACTGGGCTGCGTTTCTTCGCCGGTGTGATCATGGGAGTTGCCGTAGTCAGCATGCACTACACAGGAATGGCCGCGGTAGAAGTTGTTCACGATCCGTCGGCAAAAGTTCCGGAGGGACTCGAGGTATTTTCATTCCTTTTTCCCGTCTTCGTGTTCGGCCTCTTGGCTCTGGCCGTTCCGATCGTGGCAGTCTTGACCACTTCGGATCATGTGACCGCACATATGGATTCCGCTGCTGATGATCTGGCCTTGGAAGCGCAGGAATTTGCGGTGCGAGACTGAACCGCGGATTGAGGCCGGGTGTGGCGACGGAACCCGTAACGTACGCCTTGCGCGCAACACAGAATTCCGCGGTGACTACAGATATACCGCGATGAATCCGGTCGCACAGCGGAGAGCCACCTAGGCCCTCGAACACCTGTTTTGACCAGTCAACAACTGCTTGTGGTTTGCCCACTGATACCCGTCGCCGTGCCGACAAACGAGGCCACAATGCCGACATAACAGACAAAAAATCCGGACAATAGGGACTATCGGCACAATGTACTAGAGATCATTCTGTTACCGTTCAATCACTTTCCTTCGATTGCACGTAGTCGAAGGAACTCGGGCGATTCCCTGATCGGGGGGTTGACAGACTTAAATAGTAGACGCGAAGAGGCATTTGTCCGCATGAAACACGATGCACACACAACCTCGTGGTGGTCGATCGGCGAATGGCGCCTCGGTTGGAAGGTTGTCGCCGTCTTCGCAGTTCCGATGCTCGTTGCCATCCTGTTAGGCACACTTCGGATCCAGGCCGAACTCTCCACTGCTGCAAAACTCAGCTCATCCGCGGACCGTGTACTTGCTTCTCCCGCGGCTCTTCGGCTGGAAGAGGCTCTCGACGACCTTGCCGTCGCTTCCTCCTCAGGGGCCGAACTCGCTACCGCCACGGCAGCAACGACTGCGGCCATGGAAGAATTCGCCGCCGCCGGTCGAATGTTCCAAGCCGACGCCACAATCAACGGTCAGGTCACCCGCGCTCTACAGAACAGCCAGTCGATTATCGACGAAGTGTCTGCCGGCGCAGTAGCACCTGCTCGACTGGTGACCCGCGTCAACGAGGCATCTGTCGACATCTGGACCATATTCGCTGACATCATGCGGGATTCCCCGCAGCCGGTTATGCGCCAGAGCGGCGGCGAGTTCTCTGCCTTGTGGTCAGCTCGCCGAGCGTTCGCCGATCAGCGCATTCTGTTCGGTTCCGGGCGTCTCGATCAGCAAGAACGAACCGCCTTGGTCGGCATTGCGGGCGCAGAACTCGCAGCCCTGCGCGGAGTAGTGCTCCCGCGCGATGAATCGGCTAGCTCTATGAACTCCGTCGCCGCTGTGAACGCGCTTCGCACGTCGGCGCAGGGCCGCATCGACGAAATCGGTGCCACCGCAGCGACATCCCCGCTGAGCAGCCAGATCGACGCCGGGATGCAGACAAGTCGCGATCATTACGACGACTTAGCAGCCGCCGCATCCAGCAAGTTCGCCGCGGCAGTGAACACCGAAGCCAACACCGCCAGATCCGCCGCGCTCCGAGATACCGCGCTCGTCCTCGGCGCAGTCCTTGCAGCCCTCGTGATCGCACTGATCATCAGCCGCTCGCTGGTCGAACCCATTCGGCGCCTACGATTCGCCGCTCTCCAAGCAGCACGACGGGGACTGCCCGAGGCAATCGAACGAATCCGCGCCGGCGAGAAAGTGAGCGACCTCGAAATCCCTCGCGTACCTGTTGACACTCACGAGGAAATCGGCCAGCTCGCACGTGCGGTCGACGACATGAACGGTCAAGCCATTGCCCTCGCCGGCGAGCAGGCAGCACTCCGTCGCCAGGTAAACAACATGTTCGAAACGCTGTCACGGCGTAACAAGTCCCTCGTCGACCAGCAGCTCGGCCTCATCGAGCAACTCGAACAGGACGAAGACGATCCGAACCGCCTCGGGAATCTCTTTCGTCTGGACCACATCGCAGCCCGAATGAGACGCAACAGCGACAATCTCCTCATCCTCTCCGGCACCGAAGGTCGACGCGTACGAACTGCTCCGATCGCACTTGCCGATGCACTACGCGCTTCGGTCTCCGGAGTCGAGGACTACCAACGCGTCGAACTCGGACAGATTCTCTCGGCAGTCGTCAGTGGCCAGGCCAGTGCAGATGTCGTGCACCTCATGACCGAACTGCTCGACAACGCCCTGCGCTACTCACCGCCCGAAACCATGGTGACGATCGATGCCGCACGTACGAACGACGGTTCCGTGCTGGTGGAAATAGCCGATGTCGGTATCGGAATGTCCTCGGCCGACCTGCTCGACGCCAATAGACGCCTCTCTTCGGGAGGTGAAATGAGCCCCGACACTGCCCGTCATATGGGACTTTTTGTCATCAGTCGTATCAGCCGTCGATACAATATTTCGGTACGGTTGCGCCCTTCTGGCAGCACATCCGATCACAGTGGAATCACCGCAATGGTTCACCTACCGGTGGCGCTGCTCGTCGCACCACGCGACAACGCGGTTCGAACGTCGACGGCCGCACCTGTTCTTCCGGTTCGCGCAGCTACTCCAGTTCCAACAGTCCAGCGCGCAGAAACTTCGGTAGCCGAGCTAGCGGGAGTATCGGCGAACGGGCTGCCGCAGCGCCAACCTCGAAACGTCACTGCTGTCACCTTGCCTCCACCTGTTTCGGGTGCTCCCTCGGCAGTCCAATCGCAGGCGCTCGCCAGCGTGCTTCCCACGTCGAACACACTTCCTCGCCGAACGCCAGGCAACAGCGGGGTACCCGGCACTGGAAGTTCCCTCGCAACCGAACCGGAAACTCCAGCGCCAGTCGACACGGAAACTGCTGTCACTCAATCGGATAACAGCGAGTCCGCCGCCAGGAAACCTGCGCCGCGGCACCACTTCGGCACCCCCAACCCGACGAACACGGCGGCATTCTTCTCGTCCCGTACTCGTGACTCGACACCGCCGCACGTGGACGTGTTCAGCGCGGATGCTCCGGAGGCTACCTCTGACATTCCCGCAGCTGCATCTCCGATCTTTTCCCGAATGGTGTCCGAGTGGCTGGTCGACCCCATAGACGACGGCTCCAGCGCCACAAGCGGATTCATCTGGACAACTGAGGCCGACGAGGGTTGGGTGGCCGCCCGCGCGTCAACGGACACGCCCGTCACCAGGATCTCCGATTCGGGTCTCCCGATCCGGGACCGCGGTGCGCGCTTGGTTCCCGGAACTATCGGAACCGCGACTGCCCCTCTCCGTTCTGGATCCCATCGCCGCAGCGCCGACCCGGAAAACACCAGACGGGGATGGAGTGACTACCAAGCCGGTGTCAGCCGCGGGCGACGGCACGCTGACAATGAGAACACCACATCCCTGCACTCGACCACACACGTGCAGAAAGACGAAGGAGAACAGTGAATCCTGTCGGAGCCCCAGAAACTCCTCGCGCACTCGACTGGTTGGTGTCGGGCTTTGCGCGCGATGTTCCGGGAGTTAGTCACGCCATCATCGTCTCGGCCGACGGATTGCTGAGCGCTGCGAGCACCCACCTTCCACTCGACCGGGCCGACCAATTGGCCGCCGTGACATCGGGACTCGCAAGTCTCTCCGCCGGTGCGTCGCGGTTGTTCGACGGCGGTGCAGTCCTGCAATCGGTTGTCGAGATGGAAAACGGGTACCTCCTCCTCATGGGTGTCGGCAGCGGTGCCTACCTGGCCGCGCTGGCCGTCGCGGGGTGCGACATCGGTCAGATCGGTTATGAAATGGCAACTCTGGTCGATCGAGTTGGAACAACCATGGACATCGCTCCCAGATCAGGTCGGGATATTTGAACTCGATGCCACATCATCACTCCGAGCACATTGATCCCGAACCGAGTCTCGTTCGCTCGTACGCACTCACCGAAGGCAGGACGAAGCCGTCCATCGACCTTCCGCTCGAAGCGATCGTCGCAACGGTAGAGGATGCCGTCGCGCAAAACCTTGCACCCGAGGACATCCGCGCGTCGATTGTTTCGCTCTGCGGGCAACGAATCTCGATCGCGGAAATCGGGGCACACCTCGGTGTTCCGATCGGGGTGGCCCGGGTCCTGGTGGCAGATCTTGTTGTTACCGGGGCATTGGAAGTACAAGCCACTCTGCGAAGCGACGCTACTGCGGTCGAACGCCTCGACCTGATCGAAAGGACCCTCCGTGGACTTCGGGCACTCTGACGCGCCGTCTCGCGTCGCATCGACAAAAATCGTGATAGCCGGCGGCTTCGGCGTCGGAAAGACCACCCTGGTCGGGACGGTCTCCGAAATCGTCCCGCTGCGCACCGAAGCAATGGTGACCGACGCCAGTGACGGTATCGACCACCTCGGCGCGACACCGAAGAAGGACACCACAACAGTCGCAATGGATTTCGGGCGTATCACGCTGGCCGACGACCTGGTTCTCTATCTGTTCGGAACACCCGGCCAGCGGCGATTCTGGTTCATGTGGGACGACCTGATCACCGGCGCCATCGGGGCGATCATCCTCATCGACACGCGCCGCCTCGAAGACAGCTTTGCCGCTGTCGACTTCTTCGAAGCGCGCGGTTTGCCGTTCATCGTGGCAGTCAACCGTTTCGACGGCGCCCCGATTCATTCGGCACACGACCTCCGTCAGGCGTTGGCATTATCCGATCAAATTCCGATGATCGAGATTGATGCACGAGACCGCGCGTCCGCGGTACGCGCGTTGATCACTGTCACCGAATACTCGCTCGAACGTCTCGCTGCCGCTGCACTCGCATGACCCACCGCTTCTGACGCCTCGGCTCCTGGTCAGGGGACTGGCATTGCAGGTTACTGACCAGTTGGTTACCGCTTCGCAATGTTTACATGTATGATCCAAGTGTAAGCGTCGACCTTGTCGTAGACGTCTTGCCGGCGTCGTCGGTCCCCTGTTTTGTGTGGCCGTCGAAGTCGCCAGGCAGAGGTCGACGACTCGTGGAACTTCTTCGGTTCTCAGAATCAGGAACGGGCGCGGATCTGCAAGGTCTGGGCAATACGTCCGACTGCCCCCTGCTCGTCGTAGAGCACTCCGGCGCACATGCCGATGCCATCGGGGCCAGTGGTGGTTTCGGCAGAAACACCGACCCATTCACCTTCCGGGATGCGGAAGATGTGCACGGTCAGGTCGGTGTTGAGGAACGTCCAGTGCGCTGGGTCGAGTTTGGCCCCGACTCCGTTGGAGATGTCGGCGATGGCAAACAACCGCTCGAGAGCTGTCATCTCTTCGCCCTCGACCAATGCAGGCTTGGGCCGTGCCCAAACCTTTCCGGTTCCCTCGCAACCGATTTCGGCAATCCACGACCACTCGAGCGTTTCGAGGTATCCGATGTTCCACATACCTCCGAGCACGCCCGGTGTACCGGTGTCACGGGGTTCCAATGGCGGGTCCACCACATGGACTACGTCTGTGGTGTCTGCGGTCTCCATGCGCCACGCCGTACCGCGCGCCACTGCGCGGGGAGATCCGTCGGGCCCGGTGGCCCACAATTCGGCCACGATCAATTCGATTCTGCGACCGGGTCGTTCGATCCACGAGCGAACCTCGAGGTCAGCGATCGGGATCGGTCCGAGAATTTCCACGACCACCCGGGTCAGTCGGGTTCCCTCGCGGGCGCCGCAACGCTCGAGGGCGCGCACCAGCAGCGCAGATGGGGGAGCTCCATGTTGAAGCGTCGGACCCCAGATACTGACAGTTGCCTGTGTGGTCGCGAAACGCTCGTGACCTTCCTCGGTAGCGCCTAAGAACTGGTAGTACGAAGTATCTGCCATTACGTATTCTCCTTTGCCGCAACAACTTCTGTGCCTTGCAAGTCCGGCCACCCGGGATACGGCGGTGGTGTGCCGCCGAACGAGGGGCACAGGGCCTTGTGATCGCACCAGTCGCATAGTTTGCCAGGCTTGGGTCGGAAGTCTCCGGTGGCACCTGCCGCCAGGATTGCCTTCCAGATAGCGGACAATGTCCGCTCGAAACGCACCAGTTCGTCGTGATCGGGGGTGTACGTGAGGATCGATCCCGACGCCAGGTAGATCAGCTTGAGTTGAGCGGGCACGATCTCGCGGGTGCGCAATAGAACCAGTGCGTAGAACTTCATCTGGAACAGCGCCTTGGACTCGGTGAATTCCCGCGGGGCCTTACCGGTCTTGTAGTCGACGACGCGCACCTCGCCGGTGGGCGCCACGTCGATGCGATCGACAAAGCCGCGAAGTCGAACGCCGTTCTCGAGTTCAGTCTCTACGTAGACCTCGCACGCCTGCGCGTCGAATCGCGTCGGATCTTCGAGGGTGTAGTAGGTGTGAACCAGCTTGCTCACTTCGGCGAGAAAACCGTCGAGATCCTCGTCGGGAATCAAATCGGCCGCGTCGGGGGAGTCGGTGCTCACCCGTTCCCAGGCGGGGCGAACCAGCTCCGCGGCCCGATCCGGAACGCGTTGCGCAGTCGGCAGCGCAAACAACGCTTCCAGCGCGGCATGGACGACGGTGCCTCTGACCTGCGCCCTTGTGGGTGTTTCCGGGATTCGATCGATTGCTCGGAAGCGATAGAGAAGCGGGCACTGTTTGTAGTCGCCCGCACGAGAAGGTGACAGTGCCGGCCGACTGCGCGGACGATCGTGTGATGTTCCACCCGTTAAAGAGGGGGCTGGCAGTTCTACAGAGCTCACACCTGGCAGGCTAGACGCTTGGCCCGACAACTCCGTCGGGGCCGGTGGCGAGGACGCCGGAGCAAAACGAACAGGGATTACTCACGCATGGTGAACGATACGCAACCCGAAGAAATCACGACCGAGTTGGATGAGGTTGCGCAGTCCGCTCTCACCGAACCGGAACCCGCCGCTGAAGAAATCGAAGCAGAGGCAGCCGCTGAAGTTGAGGTAACAGCGCCAGGCAAGCGTCCCACCGGTCCGTTCCGCGTCGGCGACCGCGTCCAGCTGACCGACGGCAAGGGTCGGCATTACACGATCGTGCTCGAGGCGAACCGCGAGTACCACACGCACAAGGGCGGGATCGTGCACAACGATCTCATCGGCGCGGAAGAGGGCAGCGTCGTCAAGTCCGTCAACGGGACGCCGTATCTGGCCTTGCGTCCCTTGCTGGTCGACTACGTGCTGTCGATGCCGCGCGGCGCGCAGGTGATCTACCCGAAGGACGCCGCGCAGATCGTCCACGAAGGCGACGTGTTCCCCGGTGCGCGGGTGCTCGAAGCAGGTGCCGGTTCCGGCGCACTGACGTGTTCGCTGCTTCGCGCGGTCGGACCCGAGGGCAAGGTCATCTCGTACGAGGTGCGCGACGATCACGCCGAACATGCGGTTCGCAACGTCGAGACGTTTTTCGGCGAGCGTCCGCCGAACTGGGAACTGACCATCGCGGATCTCGCGGAGTTCGATCCGGAAGCCCACGGCGGCAAGGTCGACCGCGTGGTTCTCGACATGCTGGCACCGTGGGATGTTCTGCCGGCCGTGTCCAAGGCCTTGGTTCCCGGCGGCGTCCTGATCGTGTACGTCGCGACGGTAACCCAGCTGTCCAAGGTGGTCGAAGCGATGCGGGAGCAGGAATGCTGGACCGAACCGCGCTCGTGGGAATCCATCGTGCGCGGCTGGCACGTGGTCGGATTGGCCGTTCGTCCCGAGCATCGTATGCAGGGGCACACCGCGTTCCTGATCAGTGCGCGTCGACTGGCCGAGGGCACCGTGACCCCGAAGCCCCAGCGCCGCGCCGGCAAGGGCTCGAACACTGCAGCCAAGTAATCACTGACTCGAACAACGAGCGGCGACCCGAAAAATATCGGGTCGCCGCTCGTTAGTTTTTTGCGGAGAAATTATCCTGCGCAGGAAGCGCGTCCCATTTCCAGGAGCACGCATGCGGAGGTGTCGGACAGCTTCCAGGTGCCGTCTTCGAGTTCCCACGTCCACGGAGCGGCAGGCATTGCGCCGTGCGGGCTCACCACTGCAACGTCAGCAGTGGCCGTCTGGCCGTCTACCTTGACGTTCTCGACGGTGAAGGTGATCTGGTACGCGGGGTTGCCGCCCAGAGCGGCGCCCATCGTCTCGATGTTGGCCTGACGGTTGGTTCCGTCGACGACAAGCGCGGTCTTCTCGGCAATCGGCTTGGCCGGATCGATGAGCGCGACCAGCTGTGCATTCAGCTCGTCTGCCGTCGGGGCAGCTGCGGCCGCAGCAGCGGACGTCGTCGCGCTGGAGGCTGCGGAAGCGCTCGACGTGGCAGCAACGGAGGTGGTGGTGGCCGACGAATCGGAGCTGTCGTCCGAGCTGCATGCTCCGAGAGCGAGAACAGCGGCGACGGCACAGGCGCTGACAAGAGTCTTGCGGATGATCACAGCGTGACCTTTCGTTGGGGGGAGACAGGCGCTGTCTCGACATTGTAGGCAAGGCTAACATGGCTTACTTTTGGTTCAGGAACGGTCTCGGCGGCGCTGTCACTGCTGTGAAATCGAACTCGCGCACCGTGTCTGGCGACACTTGAGCCGCGATGCCGGTAGCGTTGATCTATCGCACTGGGAGGAGACGCATATGAGCTCGACAGAAAACCCGGATTCGGTTGCGGCAGCAGAAGAGCTTCACGCGTTACGAGTGGAATTGCAGGTGCTGCGGCGTCAGCTCGCGCAGTCGCCGGAACAAGTGCGGGAGTTGGAGTCGAAAGTGGACTCTCTCGCCATCCGAAACGGCAAGTTGATGGACACCCTCAAAGAGGCCCGTCAACAACTGATCGCTCTACGTGAAGAGGTCGACAGACTCGGTCAACCGCCGAGTGGCTACGGCGTGCTGCTTGCCGTTCACGAGGACAAGACGGTCGACGTGTTCACGTCCGGCCGCAAGATGCGTCTGACGTGTTCACCGAACATCGACACCGACACGCTTACTCAGGGTCAGACAGTGCGACTCAACGAGGCCCTCACGATCGTCGAAGCCGGCGGCTACGAGCAGGTCGGTGAGATCAGCACCCTGCGTGAGGTACTCGACGACGGCTTGCGGGCGCTCGTAGTCGGGCACGCCGACGAAGAGCGCATCGTGTGGCTTGCCGCGCCTCTGGCAGCGGTATTCGCAGATCCCCAGGCCGACATCATCGCCTATGACGCAGATTCCCCAACCAGGAAGCTGCGACCAGGCGATTCCTTGCTGGTCGATGCCAAAGCCGGATATGCATTCGAGCGTATTCCCAAGGCCGAGGTCGAGGATCTGGTCCTCGAAGAGGTCCCGGACGTCCATTACGACGACATCGGTGGGCTCGGTCGGCAGATCGAACAGATCCGGGACGCCGTCGAATTGCCGTTCCTCCACAAGGACCTGTTCCACGAGTACTCACTGCGTCCGCCGAAGGGTGTTCTGCTCTACGGTCCGCCAGGTTGCGGTAAGACACTCATCGCGAAGGCGGTGGCCAACTCGTTGGCGAAGAAGATTGCCGAAGCCCGCGGACAGGACAGCAAGGACGCAAAGTCCTACTTCCTCAACATCAAGGGCCCCGAACTCCTCAACAAGTTCGTCGGCGAAACCGAACGCCACATCCGGATGATCTTCCAGCGTGCGCGCGAGAAGGCGTCCGAAGGCACCCCGGTTATTGTGTTCTTCGACGAGATGGACTCGATCTTCCGCACCCGTGGTTCCGGTGTGTCCTCCGACGTGGAGACAACAGTGGTTCCGCAGTTGCTCAGTGAGATCGACGGCGTCGAGGGTCTCGAGAATGTCATCGTCATCGGTGCGTCCAACCGTGAGGACATGATCGACCCTGCCATTCTGCGGCCGGGCCGTCTGGACGTGAAGATCAAGATCGAGCGTCCCGACGCCGAATCCGCGCAGGACATCTTCTCGAAGTACCTCGTGGACGGTCTACCGATCAATGCCGACGACCTCGCCGAGTTCGGTGGGGATCGCGCGGCATGCCTCAAGGCAATGATCGTTCGTGTTGTGGATCGCATGTACGCGGAGAGTGAGGAGAACCGTTTCCTCGAAGTCACCTATGCAAACGGTGACAAGGAGGTCTTGTTCTTCAAGGACTTCAACTCCGGTGCCATGATCCAGAACATCGTCGACCGCGCGAAGAAGTACGCCATCAAGTCGGTGCTCGACACCGGTGCTCCCGGCTTGCGCGTGCAGCATCTCTTCGATTCCATCGTCGACGAGTTCGCCGAGAACGAGGATCTGCCCAACACCACCAATCCTGATGACTGGGCACGCATTTCGGGCAAGAAGGGGGAGCGGATCGTCTACATTCGTACCCTCGTCACGGGCAAGAACGCCAGCGCAAGCCGCGCTATCGACACCGAGTCGAACACAGGCCAGTACCTGTAGGGCGTCCCACTGCAATCGGGCTGGCACTCTTCACGAGTGTCGGCCCGATTGTGTATTCGAGCGCATGCCGATGCGATTCTGGATGCACACAACAGCGTCGAAAATGGCTGGATGTGAAATCTCCGCGTTGGTTGTGTGCAAATGTGCACGATCAATCCCGACCTCTGGTGCAAAGAATTCAGGTCTGTGGCGGCTCTAACCTTCGTCGTCGACTTGCTCGTAGCGCTGGAGATCAGAAGCTTTCGCGGGGACCCACACGCAGCGGCTGACTGACCAGCCGGCCCGTGGAGGGTTATTCCCAGCTACCTGACGCCCTGACCGACCTCGCTGATCAGCCACCCGTCGATGGTGACGAGACGAGCGACCTTTAAACGGTGGAGCGGGGCAAAGCCGCGTTGGCATTACTGATGCCGAACTCGTAGACCGCGACGTCGTGCCACTGCTTAGGACGGCGTCAGCGACGAGGTGCAGGACGTTGGCCTGCGTGGCCTCGTGCTGTGGTCAAAAGGAATTGTGTCGCGTCGGCCAGTGACTCATGGGGGATGGGGTGGAACACATCGGGGAACAGGTCCAATCCGATCTAGTCGAGATGGCGCATGGCGTCGTTCAGGTGTGTGCCCATGGTCGACCAGAACTTTTCGTTGGCCATGCCGGCCGCGTTGACACCGATGAGGATGTCGCCGCCGAGTAGGGTCCGTTCGTGAGTTCGTGTGTCGATGGTCTCAACGCCACCCAAACCCGCAGAAACGATCTCAGCGCGTTCTAGTCGGGCAGCCCAGAAGAATGAATTTTACGTGTACGGATCAGAGGTTCGGCCAGCGACGGTGCGAGCTGCGGTGTGAGTGCTATTGCAGCAGGAGCGCAATGATCGCGGGCGGTGGCTGAAGTCGTCCGAGGTGATCTACGCGTTGGCATCCGTCGAGTTCGACGGCCACCCGGTCCCGCCGGATCCGTCGGGACGCAGTACATCGATCGACGCGACGTGTTGGGCGATGCGATCGGTATCGCGTTCGACGGTGTGACGAGCTTTCATCGGTCGCTTCTCGGCCGAATTGAATGTTGCTCGCTCGCAGCACCTTGCACCGACACCTTTAACGCGGATCAGAAGGTTATTCTGGACAGGACCGTGTCGATGTCTGCAGTGCTCACGTCTCGATGTGTCACGAACCGCACCTTCCCGGCAACGGTCACTGCGCCGACGCCAACAGTGGCGAGCTGAGCAACCGTGGCCGATGGATCGGCGGTGGTGGCGAGAACAATGTTGGTGGCAAGTTCGTCGACATCCCACCCGCGCTCACGAAGCCCCGACGCGAGCCGCTGCGCATTGTCGTGATCGTCCGACAGACGACCTTGTGAGCGAAGCGCAACGATTCCGGCGGCGGCAAGCACCCCGCCCTGACGAACGCCGCCCCCGAGCATCTTGCGGATCCTTCGGGCTTCGGTGATCAATTCGGGTGATGCGGCCAGAATCGAGCCGACCGGCGCGCCAAGTCCCTTGCTCAGGCACACCTGCACGGTATCGGCACCGGAAGCCAGTTCAGCAGGCGAAATATCCAGTGCAGCAGCGGCATTCCAGAGGCGGGCGCCGTCGAGGTGAATCTTCAAGCCGCGTGATCGCGCCGCGTGGACCAGCGTCGTCCACTCGGCGGGATTCATAACGGCGCCGCCGGCGAAATTGTGAGTGTTCTCGAGACAGAGCAGCGTGGTGTTCAACGTGAAGTACGGGCCGGGGGAGCCCGCCGCTCTTACGACGGTCTCGGGGCTCGGGCGTCCGGGTCCACCGTCGTGCGGCAGCGCCATCGGCATCCCCTGGGCGAGCCAGGCAGCGGTGCCCAACTCCGAGCCCAACACGTGAGAGTGTTCCGGCGCCAGGAACTGATCGCCGCGACGAAGGTGCAGCATCAGCGCAATCAGGTTGCCCATCGATCCGCTCGGGACCCACAGTGCCGCTGGAAACCCCAGAGTGTGAGCCACTTCTTCTTCGAGCGCAGCCATAGTCGGGTCGTGATCGAGGACGTCGTCGCCGACCTCTGCGTCGGCCATCGCCTTACGCATCTCTGCGTCAGGTCTGGTGACGGTGTCCGAGCGTAGGTCGATGTACGACGAAGTCATGGCTCATTCGATCAAGCTGGGTAATCCGGCGTCAAACCGCAGTGTTTCGCGAGGGCATTCGAGGCTTACCAGATTCCGGTCAACCCGAGTCGTGGCACCTTCCCGGTCCCGTAGCCCCACAAGTGGTTTGGTCGGTTGACCGCTGCATGCGGATTGTATTCGGCGCCGGACCCTGCTCCGGCTAGCGGAATCCACGGATTCCGCTAGCCGACCTCGGCCGCATACAGACTGGTGTGCCCCGGCGATGACACAGCCCTGCAGGTGTGTGACATCGGTGAATCCTGCGTTCTTGAGGTATTTGAGAACCTCGGCGGGATTGTGGGCAGTTTGAATGTCGTTGTACATGACGTCTTCGGCGACTCCCATAGCGAGCCCGGTAAGGAGATGAAATGCTTGGGAGGCAGTACTTTTGGCGAGAACGAACTTGCGTCATCAGTACAGTCGCGACCGATACCAGTGATCGAGACTGATCATGTCTATCTGCCGTCTGTTGAGGCCCAGCTGGGGAGCCACTTTCACTGCGTCGGCGCGGGGGAGAGAGTTCCGGGGCAGAGTCCAGTTGGTTTCCTGCGTATGACGTTCGAGAAGGTCGATGACTTTCCGTGGGACAGGCTCGTTGACGTGAAGTGTTGAGCCGTAGCGAAATTGCCGTTCTGTCGACAGTTTGTAGATAGATCGGGCGAGTAGGTCTACATCGACTACTGACAGGACCGCGTTTCCATCGTCGATGATCGAGTCGAGTCGAGAGACAATTCGCGTCAGAGTCGGAAGAAACCATCTGTCGCCGGGTCCGTATACGAGGTGGGGCCGGATGACCAGGCCCCCCGCGTCGCGCACGAACTTCTCGGCGAGGGCGCGCGTGCGACTGGCAGGTGAGAGGGGTCTGAGAGGTGCGCCGTTGACCGGTAAGTCTCGAAAAGGGCCAGGCCCGTAGACGGCCGCGGTGCTGACGTAGAGCAACCGTTCGACGCCGACGGCGGTTGCGATCGACGCAACATTCCGTATGCCATGTTGGTTTACGTGAATGCACTGTTGTTCATCGGCGCCCACGTACGACACGCAACAGATGACGGTGGACGCCTGACTCATTGCAGCTCGTAGAGAAGCGCTGTCGTTGATCTCGCCGATCGAGGCGGCAATTCCGTTGCGGCTGAGTTGTTGGACTGCGCTGTCCGTGCGAACGAAACCAATTGCGGTATTTTCGTTCTGGGAAACCAGCTGGTTCATCACCGCCGAGCCGATGAAACCAGTGGCCCCGAGTACCAGAGTTGTCACGGTGTGTCCGTGTCGAGAGCGAGGCGATCGGGCCTTTCGACGTATCGTTGAGATACATTCCGTCTGCAACGAGAGCTGGGTAGATCATGCAGGAGCGTGCTGTCCTCACGCGCCAGGCCGTCATTTTGGGTGCTGCGAAGAGCTTCGAAAAGTTCGGGTACTCCGCAAGTCTGAGCACGATCTTGCAGCACGGGGGCGTGTCCAAGGGCGCGATGTATTTTCATTTCGCGTCGAAGGAGGAGCTTGCGCACGCGGTCATCGCTGCCCAGCATGGCATGGCGATGGAGGGTACTCGGCAGGTTGCTGCGCATTCCGACATCGCGGTCGAAACGCTGGTGCTCGTCTCGCAGGAGATGGCTCGACAGCTTGTGACCGAGCCCATCGCACGAGGTGGCATGCGTTTGACGATGGAGATCGGCAGTATTCGGGGCCCCATCGAACAGCCGTATCTCGATTGGATCGAGGCTATCAAGCAGGTGGCAAGCCGAGCGGCTGAAGCCGGCGATATCGTCCCGGGCACCGATATCGACGCGCTGGCTCGATTCGTCGTGGGGTCGTTCACCGGAGTGCAGATTCTCTCGGAGATGCTGACTGGCAGAACCGACCTGTACGAGCGGTTGAGTCAGATGTGGAACTTGGTGTTGCCGACGATTGTCCGAGAGGACAAGTTGACTCACGTCATGCGGTTGGCGGCGCTTGCCCCGAGGGAATGGGAACCACTGGGCCTTTGACGTGGGCGACGTGGCGAGACGAACATGTTCATGCGGCCTCATGACGCGTCCGCAATTGTAAGTTCAAGTTCCGCAGTGGTCTGCTGATCTTGAGTGAACCGAACCCGGTGCACGTTGCCTGACGCGTCGAGGGGGGTTGTTGACACGTGGCACGGAGTTTCCCATTCAGTGAACCGTGGAAAGCCCGCCGACAGTGTGGCGATTTGTGTTGCCGGGTCGCCGGTGTGGTACCGCACGGCTTGTCGAGCGGCCTCGAAAAGGATCATTCCGGGGATGTGGTCGACGGGGTGGTCGAAGAGGGAGTGGTTGCGGGGATCGGGGGTGCAGAACACCGTTTGCCGAGCAGCATCAGTGCTGATGAGCACATCTCGATTGTTTGAACGTCCGACCCGTTCTGATCCGATGACCGCAGTTCCGGGGGGAAGGATGCGCTCGCGCGGGCAGTAGTCTTCTCGTCCTTGTCGAATTCGACGGTATCCCTCGGGACTGGCTCCTCGCGCAACAGCGTTGCATCTGGCGACGTGACGAGTGCCCTCTCTGAGAACCCCAGACACTTCGACGCCCGAGACGGCTCCGTCACGGTGGGTGAGGTTGTCCACTGTTATAGAGAACGTCAATGGCTCCGCTGCTGGTTGCACGTCGAGTGCATCCAACATCTCGAAGCTGAATGTCTCCATGAGGAACTTGTAGTGCAGTGGAATGTTGTATCGGGTGTGGCAGAGAAGCACCACTGCCTGTCGAAATGCTTCTGCTACCCCGAGGGGATCGTGTTGCTCGCTTGATGCGTCGAATATCCGATGCGAGACCGGGAGCTGAACAGCAACGTGGTACGTCGACTCCGATTCGATCCGGTAGTCCGTCAAGAAAACCTCGGCAACAGCATGTCTGTGGACGAGATGGCGTGGCACTGTGCTTGTGTATTCCATTGATTGGAGGCGCCTTTCGATGTTCACGCATGTCTTCGGTGTCGTGCAGGACCTAATCATCGACGTCCGGACACGTCGTCGAATCGTCAAAATTGACGATCTTTGCGGAATTCGAGTTCGATCAGGGCGCGCACCCATCGCAGGAAGTGTGTCTGGGGCACTGCCTGCTAGAAGCGTCCGATCCGAAGTTCCATTGGGTGCCTGCGTGCGTCCTGACCAGAGCGGCGGAGCATCGCGCAGGCCTCCAGCTGAGAGTGCACCTGCAGCTTCTGCAAGATGCTTCTTATGTGGGCGCGAACCGTGGTCGGCGCAATGTGGGCGCTTCGAGCAATCGAATCGACGTTAGAACCACCGTAGAGAAGTCCCATGATTTCGAACTCGCGATTGGTGAGCCTGGCGATTCGTGCGGATTCTTCTGTGCGCAACAGGATGCGTTGTACGAGCGAGGAGTTGTCGCGTGCTGGCTCAACGTAATCGGAGCTCAGCGCAGTCTGCAGCTCATCGAGCAGCGATGCGAACGGTAGTTGCGAGTTGAGTGCTGTGTGGGCGCCCGCCACGAGCCCCCGAATCATGGAGTGGCCGCTACTGAGGTCGCCGACCATGATCGATCCCTTGAGAGCGGAGAGCTCCTTCACCAACCACTCGACGCCCCCGGGCGGCACGAGAACAAGTGGTCTGCCGTGAACGTTGGTGTGATGCGCCAACAGACTTATGTCCGCAGTCTGTGGCGCGAAGTGAGCCCCGACGCTGATTCCGGCAGCGATTGCATCGGCGAACCCTCGATCGTTATGAGAGGTATATACAGTGACTGAGTTGGAGTGTGTCATAGCGACTACACCACCGGTGGAGATTCATTACTCCACGTTCTCGTCACTGCGAAACCAAAACCGTTGGTTTCAGTGTGGATTCGTCAGCGGGCCAGCTATCGCGGCGACCTCTCCACTGACGCGCATTGGGCCCGGTTAACGCTGCCCTGGCGGACGTCAGTGCACCTCTGCAGCGGGCAGGAAGCGATCTACGTCGGTGCCACCAGAGCTCTGGACCTCCCACGAGATCTGGTCTTCCCCATCTACCGTGGTCACGGATAGGCACTCACCTGCGACGCCCCACTGACCGCGATGTGCGCGGAGCTCATGGGAAAAGCAACAGGGGTCAACGGTGGCTGTGGCGGATCCGCCGACCTCTCGGTGCCCGAGGTCGGCATGATGGGGCAGAACTCGATCGTCGGCTTTGAACGAAACGATCCGCGAGAAGGCTTGCGTCAGCGACTGACTGCGGCCTCCTGCATCATCCGGGAGAGCTTCTCGGGATTCCGGACGGTGTAGATCCCGCTGACCAGGCCGTCTTCGATGCGCATTGAGACCACGCTGTCGAGTTCTCCGTCCAACCAAATGATCAGCGCGGGTCCGCCATTCACATTGGCCAGTTCGGCGGTCATACCGGCACCCCAGCCGGCCAGACCGGCAGCAAACAGTCGAGCCACCTTGTCCGCGCCCGACACAGGCCGCGGCAGAGCTTGCTTGATGCCGCCACCGTCACCCAAGACCACGACGTCAGGTGCGAGTATGTCGACCAAGTCGTGGAGGTCGCCAGTCGCTATCGCCCACTGGAGCGCTATCAGGGCCTTCCGTGTGTCGGCGGGGGAGATGATCCCGCGTGGCCGCCGCGCGGCGACCTGTTCCCGGGCGCGGTGGGCGATCTGGCGTACGGCGGTGGGACTCTTGCCCACTGCCTTCGCGAGCTCGTCGTACCCCACGTCGAACACCTCGTGGAGCACGAACACAGCCCGCTGGGTCGGTGTCAGCGTCTCGAGTACGAGCAGCACCGCTGTGGACAGACTGTCTGCCAACTCGACGTCCTCGGCCACATCGGGAGTGGTCAATAGCGGCTCGGGCAACCACGGGCCGACGTATTCCTCGCGCCGCCTTGACAGCACCCGCAACTGGTCGAGCGCCTTCCGGGTGACGATTCGGACCAAGAAGGCTCGCGGGTCCCGGACATCGGCCTGGTCGACGTTGGTCCACTTCAGCCAGGCCTCCTGCACCACGTCCTCGGCGTCGGCAGCGGACCCGAGCATCTCGTACGCGACTGTGAAGAGCAGTCGGCGGTGGGTGATGAACGGATCTCCACTCATGAGGTGGAGACTACGGCTTCGGGGCCGCGAGCGGCCGCAGACCACACGATGTGGCGTACTCCTCTGAGTGGATACCCAGTGCGACGTTGGACCGGGCGGAGAGGTTCATGAAGGCAACCTTGGCGGTCAGCTCAATGAGCGCCGGCGTCCCGAGCTCTTCGCGCAGCGCCGCCGACATCTCGTCAGTGACGGTCGGCGAGGTCTGGCACATGGCCTCGGCATACTCCAGAACCTGTCGCTCGAGCGGGGTGAACACATCAGATTCCCGCCATCTCGGTATTTCGCGCGCCTTGGCCTCGTCAAGGCCTTTGTTGTGGGCCGTGAAGTAGCCGAAGTCCAAGCAGAAGCTGCAGCCGATCTCGGCGGCCGCGGCCATGGTGGCGAAGGTCGCCAGGTTGCGGTCGAGCTTGTCCCACTTCTCGGTCCTGCCGCCGAACTTCATCATGTCTTTGAAGACGGCAGGGTGATTCCACAGCATCTCGGCGCTTTCCGGTACGCGACCGATCATCTTGCGCATCACCATCTTGACCAATCCTCCGTAGATGCCCTTGATCTCGGTCCGCGGAATGCGAGCTGTGCTGGTCATAATCGTCTCCTGTCATTTGTGGTTCAACATGAAGACGCTGGACGTCGACGATCTGTGACAGTTCTGCCGCCTAACAACCATGGACGCCGCGCCGTTTATCGTCGGTAGAGGTTGGTGATGGTGCCTCACCCCAGTCCTGCTGAGGGACGGTGACAAGGATCGTCAGTGATGATCTCGTATCAGGCTGTATAACAACAGATTCTGTGTCCAGGACAATTGTGGTGGCCAATCGTCATTTCCCCGCACGCGTACGGGCAATCAGTGCAGGGCGCGGGCGCGGCGCCCACCTCGTTTGCGTTCGCGGGTGAGGTCCCACAGGTAGTGGTCGAAGTCGACTTCCATGGTGTGCCGCGGGGAAGTATAGAACTGCCTTTTGTTGCGGTTGTGCTCGGTCGCCATCTGCTTACGGATCCGGGCGTCGGACGGCGGAAGATATCGGCCGGTGAGGATGTCCGCGATCCAGGCGCATTGCGCCTCGGCGAGCGGCATGACCGCACCGACCGGTTGTAGGAGTCCGATGAAGTACAGCCCCGGAAGGTCCGGGTGCACGGTCCGCTTCCACAGCGGAAGATCGTTGTCGCGGGCGCGAATCAGATCCGTGTCCAGGAACGGAAAACTGACCCGGTAGCCGATGGCCCAGACGATCAGGTCGGCTCGCGTGCTGCGCCCGTCGGTGAAAACCACTGTGTCGCTGTCGAATCGATCGATGCCCGGGCGTGGGATGATCGCGCCGGCATCGAGTCGTGCGCGCAGTTGCTCGGATTGCACCGGGTGCGACTGGCTCGGCTTGTGCGATGGCCGGGGCAGGCCGTAGCGGGTGAGGCTGCCTGAGGCAACGGCGCCGAGCCGCAATCTGGCTCCGGTAACCCACCATGGCATCCATCCTGGCAGTGCGACCTGGTCGGCGGCCCTGCCGAAGAGCATCTTGCGCAGTACCCACTGGCTGCGCCGCACGGACAGGGTGGTGCTGCGAGCGACTTTCGATGCTTCGACGGCGATGTCGAGTGCCGAGTTTCCCATACCGACGACGACCACGTCGCGGTCGGCGAGCTGGTCCGCATTGCGGTAGTCGTGGGCATGGATCTGCGTTCCACTGAAGGTGCCGGGATAGGTGGGTTCTGGCCAGCGCGCGTCCCAGTGGTGCCCGTTGGCAACCAGGACAGCGTCGTAGGTTTTCGTGTGTTCACCGGTGGGACCGTTGGTGCGCACCGACCAGGTGCCGTCCTGCTCGCGTCGGACGTTCTCGACGGTGGTGTCGAAGGTGATGGTGTGTCGGAACCCGAAATGGTCGACGTAAGACTCGAAGTAGGCGTGGACCTGATCGTGCCGCGCGTACGGCGGGTAGTCGGGTGGCATCGCGAAATCGGAGTACGCCATGCGTGGACAGGAGGTGTTGATTTCCAACGTTTCATAGCAGGCGGACTGGCCGTTGGGGTTGTCGTAGACCCAGTTGCCGCCGATCATCCTGCCTTTTTCGAAGCAATCGAACGGAATGCCTGCGGTATACAACGCTTTGGCGGCGGCAATACCCGATGATCCGGCACCGATGACGCACACCCAGGGAAGCGCAGTGTCAACCGGCACGGGTGAACTCACCGGCGGCGCGCGATGTCCAGGTTTGACCAGGTAGGCCACGATAACCATTGTGTCAGAACCGTGGAGCGGGGTGTAGGTGCGACTTCTTCCTGCGACTGACATTTTCGCGTACGACGCCGCGAGTATCAACGAGATCCTCGCCGGAACCGGTAATTCGAAGGGCTCCCTGTGTCACCATTTTCCGTCCGAAACGCTCTGGCGCAGTACCTCGTACACCTGTGGAGCACCGTCCTGGTCGACACGCTCGGCCGGGTGACCGCCAGGTTGTGAGCATTCAGCGGAGCCTGGCAACCGTCGTCGCACAAGACCACATAGCGCGATCGGGATGCTATTGAGCCTCGAACAGGCCGTCGATGAGCACGCCAAGGTCTACACCGCGTGGACGAGTGCCCTCACCGTCATCGCCGATCAAGCCATTCGTACCGGCCAACTCGACCGCGCAGCTGCACAATCGCGGCTCGGAGAAAGTTTGTGTGCCAGGTTTCGTGCGCGCCGTCCATATCGCGACAAGTCTCGGTGAACCCGACACGATCAGCCGACGTGTCGTCTGGGTCGGAGGTCGACGTCCTTTTTGTTCTTGGAGGGAATCGTGTTCGTGCAGGGCGCACTTGTGTCTCCCGCCGTCTACATCATGGACCGAAACACCTTGTGGGCTACGTCGAGGACGGCATCGCAAGGGGCTGAAGATATCGATTCATTCTCGGACACTACTTGAAGCTCTCTCAATGCCCGGTCGCATGCCGGATTGGGCAAAGTTCTCTGCAATAGCAAACTCGGCGTGAGGTCTACGGAACAAAGGAACGTAGCGCTGTGCTGAATTCGGGACCGTGAGCGGCGGGATAGATTCCAGAGGTGAAACAGACCGGGACTGCTGTTGTCGACCACCATCAGTTCGTCGTCGGATCGCAGGCAGCCGAGACGTACGAGCCGTCGGAAACTGGCAGTGTGCTCGAGGTAGGCCCGAACTTTGTCACCATCATGACGGGAATCGCATACGGTCCTGTCTCGTTGACCGTCGAGGTGTTGGATCACGAGCCTGACGAGTTCGCCCCCTCTTTCAGCGTGGGAGGTAGTGGAAGAAGCGACGATCAATGTCAGCAAACTTGTTCGGGCCATCACCACGGAGGGGGAGTTACTTCCGGAATTCGCGCGAGTGCCGATCACCAAGGGACTGAACACTCATTGCCGACTGCGGGCCCCCAGCCGCGATCGGCGTCAGCCTCGACGGACACCGCGGTGTGCTCGGATTGTGGGCCGGCACCGGCGAACAGCAAGTGCTGGCATTGATGGCAGAAAGTCGTTCGAACGTGGGTATCGGGCCGTCGTCACCTACCTCGAAGCGCGCTGACCACTCGAATGAAAGCGCTCGGTCGCTGAGTCACTGCCTACTGCTTCGGCGGGCTTCCGTACCCGGGGGTGTAGTAAACGGCCCACTCTTGAGAATCTTCGGCGCGTTGGTGCTGGTCTGCTTGCCTTGTGCGATTGGTTGAGTGAGCGAACGGCAGGGATGACGGGGCTGTCGGCTGTCTCAAGAGGAAGCTCACCGGCGCAGGCGTGTGAATGCAGAGCGCAGGTGATGGAATGCACCGAATCTGATCATGGTTCACCTTCTCCTTCTGTCGCTTTCCGGCTGTAGCGGTCGCTGGGTGGGACGATTGCGGGAGTCTCACGTCCGCGAAGATGCCGCAGAACTGGCATACAGTGCACGAAAATTTGGACCTCCGTTCGGCGACCCGCCTCTGGTCGGCGGGCGCGTTAGTCGCGTTGGGATCTACGGCCGGCCGTATCGGAGTTTTCGGATTGCTTCCTCACGGCTGGTCGCGCTGATCGATGGGGCGCTGGGCTCGAAGCGGACGGGTCTGGGAATCGAATATGAGTTCAGCTGAGGGCATCTGCCACTGAATGCGCAGCATTCACCCGAAGCTCGTCGCGAATCCGGCACTGTCGCGCACTGATTCGGTGACGTGAGAATCGGTTGGCTCCGGAATTTGTTAGCTGTCGCGCGCCGAGTCGTGTCGAGCAGCCTAACTGTGCGGAACTTGTGTGTGCGGCGCCGCAGCTTCCGTGGGTGCCAGGACATGTAACTGATCATCTGCGAAGGTTTTCGGGCCGCTTTTTCCTTGGTGCGCAGGACTGTTTGGTTTGTTGATGGCCGCGATGGTGTGTGTGACAGTTGTAGTAGGAAAGCGAGGCTGGCGATGGACGCAGTGGAGATGGACGCAGTGGAGGAGCCTGGCCTGGATGTGTACGAGCGGATTTCTCAGCTGGCTCGGACGGTACACGGAACGTCTTCCGGTGGTGTGAAGGCGCCGTCGGAGGTGCTCGAGGAAGTCACCGAAGCCGCGGTGAAGTTGCTCGAGGGTGTCGATCATGCGGCGGTCACGTTGGTGCGCCGTACCAGTGCTCGGCACCATCCGGAGTTTCTCGAGTCGACTGCGGCGACCGGCACTGTGCCACGGCAGTTCGACGAGCTTCAGCAGGAGCACGGTGAGGGGCCGTGTTTTGATGCGATTTGGTCTCATCAGACGGTGCATATCGCCGACGTGGCTTCTGAGTGTCGGTGGCCCCGATTGATGGTTGCGGTTCGGGAGCGGACTCCGATTCGGTCTGTGTTGGCGATCCAGCTCTACATCGACGGTCAGGAACTCGGCGCTTTGAATATGTTCTCGGACACTGCCGGTGGGATCGACGGCGATGCCGAGGTCGAGGAGCAAGCGATCAATCTAGCCACCCATGCGGCGATCGCGCTTTCGAGCGCGCGGCGTGGTGAGCAGTTTCGCAGTGCTCTTGCCTCACGTGATCTGATAGGCCAAGCCAAGGGCATACTCATGGAGCGTTTCGATGTCGACGCCATTGCAGCATTTCGTATGCTTCGAACGCTGTCTCAGGAGATGAACATGCCTGTGCTCGAGTTGGCGAGAAGAGTCACCTTCCGGGAGTCGTCGCCCGCGAACGAAGAACAACACGCGCATTGAGGTTCAGCTTGTCGACGCCGGGTTTGCGGCTCCGGAGTCGACTAGTGGTGAGCGACGCCCTGCCACCGACGTCAAGGGAGGGTGCCCAGATCGCTGGATTTCGAAATCGGTTGCCAACTCAGCGATCCGCCTATTCCGTCGATGGCCAACGCTCTGAGTGCGCATCCTCCGTCGATCAACAGTGTTCGCACGCTTATTGATGCGCGAGAATCGGAACCGATGCTTCCGCTGTCGGCGGGAAGTTTCGGTGCGAATCGTCTTGTGCGTGTGATCTCCCACCGAATCCGGTTGGGAACGCTTCTCCTTTTGGGAGCGGGTCTTGTCACCGCCGCGAGTCTGATCATGTGGCTCGCGGCGGTGAACTGTGGGAAATCCTGGTCGGAATGTTCGCTTTCGGGGCGGGAATGGGTATGCCGTACGCGGGCGATGCCCGCCATCATCGCGAAAGGCGTTGCCGATATCGCACTCCGTGGTGCCGTGAGTTTCAATCAGGTTCTACGCACTGTCGGCTGGGCGTTCGGCAGTGCCGTCTCGGGTGCGGTGCTCGCAACGCACATGGCCCCGGCTTTACATCCGACCGGCGGACGAGGGCACGGACGAGTGACGGGGGTGAAGCTCGAAGTCGCGGCCACCGGCAAAGGATTTCAACGGAGAACAGCGCGCATGGAGATCAGCGACGCCGCCGGATCAGGCAACTGGCGCACCATCGGTGACCTCGGCACACCCATCACTCCACCCCTGCGAGGTGCACAGTGATCAACACCGATCACTGGTCCGAACGCTGGCCAGATCATCCAGTAAGCGGGACGTACGCCCCAGGACCCTCAGCTTCGACATGGGACGAACGCTGTGCCCGCTTTTTCGAGAGCCGCGTCGTGTCGAGGTGGATTTTGGGCGGATTTCCAACTCGTCTCACTATTGTCTCAACCGCGAAAAATCCCGCGAAATCAGCTGAAGCCTGCGCAGACTCGATGTATGAGTCCTGCGACTGGAAAGCCGGTGCCGCCGATGCTTGCCACACTGGGGCATCCCCCGACAGGTGAGCGCTGGGCATGGGAGAGCAAGTGGGATGGTATGCGGGCGATTGCGACCACAGGGAAGGAAGTACCGGCGTTGTGGTCGCGTAACGGTAACCGGGTCAGCGAGTCGTTCCCGGAGATCGTCGAGGCGCTCGCCGAAGTGCTCGGTCACCGCGAAACTGTTCTCGACGGCGAGATCGTCGCCCTAGACGAAGGTGTTCCGTCCTTCGCCCGGTTACAACGCAGAATGCACGTCCGCACACCCACCAGCCATCTGCAAAACAGTGCCCTGACCACCTACTACGTCTTCGATATCCTCGATATCGACGGCACCTCGACGACCGAGCTGCCGTATCTCGAGCGTCGTGAGGCACTCGCCAGTCTGAACATCGAGAACCCGCGCATCAAAGTCCCCCCGTTCTGGCTCAATGTAGATGGCGCCGCCATGCTCGAGGTCGCGAAAAAGCATCACCTCGAAGGGATCATCGCGAAAAGTGTCAACTCGACGTACCAGCCGGGGAAACGGTCTCCGAGCTGGATAAAGACCCCGCTCAGGGCCAACACGGAGGCCATTATCTGCGGGTTCGTCGAGGGTTCGGGCAGCGCGGCCGGCGGCATCGGGTCGCTGATCCTCGGCGCCCACGACGACTCGGGCTCACTCGTCTACGTAGGAAATGTGGGCACCGGATTTTCTTCCAGGCAGCGCCGGGAACTGCGCGGCACACTCATCGAAATCGAGCGGCCCACCAGTCCATTCGCGATCGCGCCACCGTCCGCGATAGCGCGAGTGGCACGCTACTCAGCCCCAATTTACGTGTGTGACGTCGAGTACCGTGAATTCGTCGGTGGCGCACTCAGACATCCAAGCTACAAAGGGCTGCGCAACGACAAATCGGCCGACGAGGTCGACCTCCCCGGCCGACACTGAGCGAACCCCACGCAAGACGAAGCCGCGGGCACCCGAAAAGATGTCCAGCGGCTTCCACGAGGTCGGTGCCCGTATTGCGCCTCTCGGCAAGTGGCCGCTCGAAGCGGCATTTCTGGGGTGGTACCCGGGGCAAGAACCGAACACCGACAGCCTCGACAACGAACATCCCCTCCGGATTATTCCGTCCGTCGGAGTTCTCTCCGAAGTCCGGAACGAGTGCAAGTAAAGATCCCTTTTCGGGGATGTGGGCTGCAAAATGCTCGGGTGAGTGATGTCTGGTGTGTGCCCCATGAAGTGCCGTCCGGGTTATGTCTCACCCTTGCCGTCATGAGCGCTGCCACAACTTGCCTCATCCTGTCCGGCACGAAGCGTTCCGAGCCAGCGTGGCTTCCGATCATCGGTAACTTGCCTGATCAACATCATTCCCGACGTCCGAATACCATTGGCGGGAAAGGGCATTGGCGTCGATGTGCTGTCAGTGGTTGAGATAGGATTCCCGCCACGGCCGCAGGTCGCGGTGGAAACCGCGACTGTTACTGGGGCGCCCATGCCATGCGGACAAAGCTCGGAACGCATCACCCTCTCATCGGCTCTCGATCGCCTACCCTGGTGATGGATCTGTTGCGGGACATGCCCCGACTGACTCTGGCCGATATCTCCCGCCAGACGGGTATCCCGCGAACCAGTACCCATCGCCTGCTTGAACGTCTCGTGCGAATCCACTAACTCCGGCGCCGCCACCCCTGGTATGAGCTGGGCGACGCGCTGGCCGAGTTCGGGGCGCAGGCCTTGTACCGAAAACAGTTCCATCTGGTGGTGGCATCTCTGCTGCGCGAACTGCATCGTGTCACCGGTTGTGTTGTGCACCTCGGCGCGCTTGAGGGCAACGAGGTCCGTTCCGCCACCCGAACACGCCGGGATTTCCGCATGACCGGTAGATGGAGTCGCTGGGAGCGCGGCCCCTGGATGGGCCGAACCGGGTAGTCGACGAGTCGAGACTTCGCGACTCATCGCCCAGCGAAGAGTTCGGCCTGTCTGGTCGTTACCGTCGACAAGCTGGGCTACGGACTCTCCGGGTGCCGCTTTAGATCGACATGCTTTAGATCGACATCCACTCCTACGGGGGTGTTCGGCGTTTTCCGTCACTCCTTCAAAACTCCTTCGCTTGCCTGGCGTCTGAAAGAGGTCGCCCCCGCTTCTGCCAGCTCGTATCGCCGCGGCTATATACCCCCGGGGGTACTTGACATACCCCCGGGGGTATATGTCATCCTGGATGCATCCCATTACGGCGCAAGAAAGGTTGTCTGATGATCCTGGAGCAGTACTACATCGAGTGCCTGTCACACGCGTCGTATCTGATCGGCGATGAGAAGGCCGGCCGCGCCATCGTGGTCGACCCCCGTCGCGACATCGCCGAATATCTCGCGGATGCAGCCCGATACGGCCTGACCATTGAAGGGGTCGTCAACACGCACTTTCACGCGGACTTCGTCTCCGGCCACCTCGAGTTGCTCGAGGCGACCGGCGCGTGGATCGGTTTCGGCCATGCCGCCGACACCGACTACCCGATCCGCCGACTGCGCCATGGCGAACACCTGACACTGGGGGAGGTGGACATCGAGATCCTCTCCACTCCCGGCCACACGTGGGAGTCGATCAGCCTGCTGGTGCGCGAGAATCGAGATGCAACCCCGTCCGCTGTGCTGACCGGGGATTCGCTATTCATCGGCGATGTCGGACGCCCGGACCTGGCGAATCTCGGCGACGGCACCAGTACCGACCTGGCTCGGGCGATGTACCGCACCGTCCACCAGACACTGCTGGCGTTGCCCGATTCGGTGACCGTGATGCCGGCCCACGGGGCGGGATCGTCCTGCGGTAAGAACCTCTCCGCCGAGTTGACCTCCACGATCGGCGAGCAGCGCCGCACGAACCCGTCGGTGCAGTCGATGACTGAAGATGCCTTCGTTGCTCTTGTTACTGACGGTCAGCCTGCGGTGCCGGGGTACTTTTCCGTCGATGTGGCCCTGAACAAATCGAATCATGCTCTCCTCGAACAAGATCGGCGCATCGCCGAGCTGACACCGGAGGAACTCCGGACAGAAATGGCCAACGGAACTCGTATTCTCGACGCCCGCACCCCCGACGATTTCGCTGCTGGGCATCTGCGCGGCTCGATCAATGTCGGATTCGACGGCAGGTTCGCCGAAACCGGCGGCATGGTCGCCGATATCGGGGAGCGCATCGTACTCATCACCAATCCGGGTGAGGAACAGGATGCGGCAATGCGGTTGGCGCGCATCGGATCCGACAACGCCATCGGATACCTCACCGTCGACGCCGATGGTATCTTCCCGGGCGCGCTCACCGGCCTTGTCCGCACTGCGCCGCGTACTGCTGTGGTCGAACTGGAGGAGCTCCTGGATTCGGGCGCGGTCACGTTGATCGACATCCGTAACCCCGGCGAGCGCGACTTCGGTGTCATCGACGGTGCACGCTCGATTCCCCTCGCACAGTTGCGTTCCCAGATCGCGGACCTGCCACGTAGCAAGCCGATCGTCGTGCACTGCGCCGGCGGCCGGCGCTCGTCCGTCGCCGCATCACTGTTGCGGGCCGAGGGCATCGAGAACGCCAGCGACCTGGTCGGCGGATACACGGCCTGGGTCGAGCGATCTTCCGAATAGCGTCTATTCACAAAAACTCTCGTGTCCATATGTGGCACAACGTCTGACAAGGAGATACCAGATGTGTTACCCCACGACATGTTCTTCCTGCTCCAAGACCACCTGGGCAGGATCGGCCAGCACTCCGATCAGGTCATGGCAGGTGTCCCGAAAGCGCGGCGCTGCACCTGCACCCCTGCTCCTGACTCGGGGTCCGGGTTCTTCCGATCCCTTTTCGGCCGCTGACCGGCGCACCGGATACTGCTGCGCACGCCCCTCCCATTCACCGCATCTTCAGGAGTTAACCAATGACCGGCAAATCTACTGTCGAGGAAGGTCTTACGTCGGCCTCTCGATCTTCCGGCGGAGCGCTCGGGCGTATGGGCGCGGCCATGGCAGGCAATGCGAAATGGGTGTTCGGCGTCTGGCTGATCGTCCTCGTAGCCCTCGGCGCCGCCGCACCATCGGTGTTCAGCTCACTCGCGGGCGCCGGATGGCAAGCCAACGGGTCGGAATCGGTCCAGGTCCGCGAACTGGCACAGGAACACTTCGGCGGTAACTCCTCCGCCGCGGTCCAGGTCGTGGTCCATTCCGGCGACCACACCGTCGACAGTCCCGAAGTGCAGCAAACGCTCACTGCGGTCGCGGATGTCTTCGCCGGGGACACCCGTTTCGGTGCCATCATCGCACCGCAACCGGGAATGTCCATCAGCCCGGACGGGCACACCGGAATTCTCATCGCGGGCGCGAACGCGTCCACCGACGAGATGGTCAAGGCAGTGGACGATCTCAAGGGGGAGTTGACCGCTCTGTCCGGAGACGGCATCGAGGTCTACCCGACCGGCGCTTCGGCACTGTGGAGTGATTTCAACAAAGCCAACCACGACGCGATGATTCAGGCCGAACTGTTCTCCTGGCCGGTCACCCTCGCGATCATGGTGCTCGCGTTCGGGTCCCTCGTCGCCGCAGGGCTCCCGTTGCTGTTGACCCTGGCCGGACTCGTCGCCTCGGCAGGTGGCCTGGTCCTACTCAACCAGGTCACTCCGATCTCGGTGTGGGCGATGAACTTCGCGATGATGTTCGCTCTCGCCCTCGGTATCGACTACGCCTTATTCATCGTCGCCCGCTTCCGCGACGCGATCGCGCACGCCTCCTCCAAACAGGCCGCAGTGGCGGAAACCATGGACACGGCGGGCAAAGCCGTTGTCCTGTCCGGTATCACAGTGCTGGTCAGTTTGTCGGCCGTGCTTCTCGTTCCGGCCCCTGCGGTGCGGACGATGGCGATCGGCATCATGCTCGCCGTCTTCTTCGTTCTGCTGGCCTCGATGACGCTTCTTCCGGCGACTCTGGGCGCGCTGGGTGGCAAAGTCAACACCGGCTCATTGCCCTACGCCAAGCGGCAAACGCATCGTTCTCCGCGGTTCGCAGCCTGGGGTGAGCTGTTGCATCGTCACCCGTGGCCGTTCGCTATCGGTTCTGTCCTGGTGCTGATCGCGTTGTCGATCCCGGTCCTCGGTCTCAAGGTTGCGATGCCTTCCATTGAAGTCGTCCCCGCCGACGCCCCAGTCCGCCAAGGCTACGAACTCGTTCAAGCTCAGATGGGGGAGGGTGCGCCGGGGATGCTGCAGATCATCGCTCCCGCCGCCGAAGCCTCGCAGACAGCGCAGGCCGCCGCCGCGGCCGAAGATATCGCCATGGTGACGCCGCCGCAACCAGCCCCGGACGGTAGTGACTATGTGATGCTGCAGGCCATGCCGACCGTCGACCCGTCCGACGCACAGATGGCGGCAATCCTCGACACCTTGCGTGCGGACCTCCCCTCTGGCGCACTGGTAGGCGGCGCGCCGGCGGAGAACCTCGACTTGCAGCAAGCGCTGAACGACTACTTCCCGTTGATCGTCGGCATCATTCTGGTGCTCGGGTTCGTGTTGCTGCTAGTGGCACTGCAAGCTCCTTTGATCGCTATCCTCGGAACCGTCGTCAGCCTGCTTTCCACGGCGGCCGCATTCGGTGTTGCGAAGTTGATCTTCCAGGACGGGCACGGTGCGTCATTGCTCGGTTTCACCCCGCAAGGCTTCCTGGACGGCTGGGGGCCGGTGTTCTTCTTCGCGATGATCTTCGCGATCGCCATGGACTACACGGTGTTCCTGCTTGCCACGGCGAAAGAGCACTACGAACGATCCGGGGACCCGAAGGTCGCACACATCGCCGGCTTGGCACATTCCGGACGGGTGATCTTCGCCGCAGCCGCGGTGATGGTGGCTGTATTCTTCACCTTCGCGCTCGCTGACCCACTGCCCCCGAAGGAGATGGGCATCATTCTCGGTGTCGCAGTCCTACTCGACGCGATCCTTATCCGGCTCATCCTTTTGCCGGTGTTATTGCGGTTGACCGGACATGCCGCGTGGTGGTCCCCAGCCTGGCTACGAAAAGTACTACCTGCCATCAACTTCTCCCACTGATCAAACGTCACTGCGGTTCGGTCGGTGTGTGACGAATAGATCGGCCGAACCGACCATATACCCCCCGGGGGTATATTGAAATTACAGATGCTACTTCGGAAGGAAACTCCATGGTCGGCGACGATGTCAGCATCGCGTTGGTACTCAACCGGCTCCGCCGCGCCCAGGGCCAACTCGCGGGCGTGATCTCGATGATCGAACAGGGCCGCGACTGCAAGGACGTCGTCACCCAAATCGCCGCGGTCTCAAGGGCGCTGGATCGGGCCGGATTCAAGATCGTCGCCACCGGCCTACGTGAATGCATGACTGGCGACACCGAGAACGGCAAGGAACCGATGACCGAAGCCGAACTCGAAAAGCTCTTCCTCGCGCTCGCCTGAATCCACGACGAGGACCGCGGCGAGGGTGCACCGACACGCTCCGAGGAACAACGAACGAAAGGAAGACGCAGATCGTGACAGCTTCCCCTCCACGCCAGGGCTGGACCATCGAACGGATCGTTCCCATGCTGGGTGGACTGGTCGTCCTGATCAGTGTGGCCCTGATTCTTACCTTCTCCATCTGGTGGCTCATTCTCACCACGTTCGTCGCCGCGAATCTCCTGCTCTACAGCGCAGTCGGTTGGTGTCCGATGAGCCTGATCCTCCACCGCTCCGGCATTGCACGACTCGGTGCCGGCTAACTGATCCACGACCCCCCATGAATCAAGGACGTAGAGCATCACGCAACGCGCACTCGCGATCTTGATGAAACGGGAAGATACCGACCTCCAATAGATGGAAAGGGATACCGATGACTGTCGCAATTGCACTCGCGGCCGGTACCGTCATCGGTATCCTGCTCGGACTCCTCGGCGGCGGCGGATCTATTCTCGCCGTACCGGTCCTGATATTCGCCCTCGGCCTCGACATCGATCAGGCAATCCCGATCTCGCTGATCGTCGTCGGCGCTGCATCAGCTGTCGGCGCAGTCCCCAAAATTCGCGCACACCTCGTGCAGTGGCGACTGGCGGCAGTATTCGCAGTTGCTGGTATCCCCGCAACCTTTCTCGGCACTGCTCTAGGGAGACTTCTCCCACAGGCGGTCGTGATGACAGGGTTCGCTATCGTCATGATCGTTGCCGGTGTCCGTATGCTCGCTGACCACGGCGATACCGGGACCGCCTGCAGCTTAGGGGATTCCGGCATCAATTGGCGGCATTGCGCACCGCGTGCGATCCCTGCCGGCTTGGTGGTTGGCGTGCTCACGGGGCTCTTCGGTGTCGGTGGTGGATTCCTCATCATTCCCGCGCTTGTCCTGATGCTGGGAATCGATATGCAGATCGCGATCGGAACCTCGCTTCTTGTTATCGTCGCGAACTCCGCTGCTGGCCTGATCTCACATCTCGGTAGCGGAGTCACCATCGATCCGGCCATGACGCTCGCCTTTTCCGGTGCTGCAGTCCTTGCATCCTTGTTCACTGGACGACTCTCCAGCCGAATCGATGCTGGAAGACTTCAGCATTGGTTCGCCTACCTGGTGTTCGTCATAGCTGTCTATGTTTTGTTCGACACTTTGTTTTTAAGCCGGTAATGCTGTGACACATGAGAGGATCACGCGGCGAATTGGGGCAAAGGCGGCGCCGGCGGGTGGCGCTGGCGCTACGTTGTTGTCGGCGGGCCAGGGCAGCCAACCCATACAGAACAGGAATCGCAGGGGAAACGCGGTCAGGCCGGTTGCCCACAGTCCTAACCTGCCACTGCCCGTATGTGTTTCGGTCGAACTGTCACGGCCTGGGGTGTGTCGCAGTCGGGCCTGCTCGGACCGCAAGGCAGACCGGATGATGCCGGCACCGATCTTGGGGGTACACCCACGAAGATGAATACGCCCCAGAGGAACTGTGCCCAGGAAAAGTCGAAATCGACATCCATGGCTGGAGTATGCACCTGTACGACACCCGTAGATGGCAAGGACGTGTCCGCGAACAGCGCGTGGCGGCCGGTCATGGAACGGGGATCGATCGTCGCGAGCCTCGGGGATTGCACTGGCACCTGAGGCAAGAGCGCCGCGGAGTTTCAGCCAGGGGAGAACGAAGAGCAGAGCACGAAGCAACCACGTCGGACGTGCCGGACATACATCTTGTTACGTGCGGTTCGGTGGAGAGTGCTCGCAGTACGGCCTGTCTCGGAATCGGTCGTTGCTGACACACTCGCCGATGAGACACTCGGAACCTGCGCCGGCCTGCCGGGACGAGCGAGCTGAAACGGCTCGGAGAGCGGTCAAGATGGTGCCGGCGCAAAATTGCCTGTGACTCTCGGAATTGTTTGGCAGGTTTTTCGCAGAATTGTTCGTGCATGAAGTGCTCAATAAACTCGGTCGGCCCCTGCGAGCAACCTTGTGATCAAACACAGAAAAATGGACACGGACGGCGAGGGAATAGCGTGTTTTACATGACGCAGTGGACGTTCGTGAACACCGATCACCATCAGTTTGTCGTAGGAGCGCGGGACGCCGACACCCTCGCCGTGAAGCAGTCGGGTGCTCTGCTTGAAGTGGGGAGCGGCTTCGCGATCGTATTGACCGGCACCGCATATGGACCGGTGGAGGTCGAACTCACTGTGCTCGCAGCAGAACCGGACACGAGTGAGATAACGGAGTGGGAGGTTGTCGAAAAAGCTCTGCTGCGCATTGAGTCATCCGCGTAGATCATAAGACTGGACGGCGAACAGGTCGAGGGGTTCCCGGTAGTTCCTGCCGCCGGTCGATACCGTATCCGCGCCATGCCCGTGGCCGAGATAGTGCCTGGGACAGACAGTGCCCGCCCTGTATTCATGCTGCATCGCGGTCGCATTGCCTGCGAACGCGTCGTGGGTGAGGCCGTGAGAAAGTCCATTGAAATATCTACGCCTGCGAGGTATTTTCACCGGCGAGGTTTCCCATGGGGCAGGGTTTGTTTGCGCGTTCAACTAAACGCCTGAGCGAGGATTCACCCCCGATTTCACCCGCCCAAAGTTGCTTCTGAACAGGCAAATTACTTAGGTCCCTGCCTCTGTCAGACCAAAGGTTCGCCAACTTGAGGGCTGACAGCACTTGCGACTCGCCCTACGTAGGTTCTGGACTTCCACCCCCGTTTCGGGAGATGGTTAGCAATGCGACCAATCACAGGCTCGGCTACATAATGAACCTCTGGGTTGATAACTTGCGGAAACCACCAGATGGGTGGACGTGGGCAAAGACCAGTTCAGGCGCTATCGACGCACTCTGTTTCGGCATGGTGGAACGGCTCTCCCTCACCTACGACCTAGGTGGAAGAGACACCACATCTACCGTCGTTTTTTGGATGCTCGAAAATAGGCTGTGGCCACGGGAGATTCGCATTCACAGTGATAATCCGGCAGGTGTCGAATGGCTGACCAGAATGATCGATCGGTACCGCAGGTAGCCGCCCAGAATTTGCCCGGACAGCGATGGTGAGGTTACCGCTAACGTGACTGGGTCTTCCACTAGCGTTTCGGCATGACTGATCGCGTACTACTCTCGGCAACGGTTCGGTTTCTCCTCGACAGTCGGCGCACAACGCAGTTCGGCGCTTGATTCTCTCTGGTCGGCGTGGCTGATTGCGCGACCTGCCCATACTGCAGTTAACGTGCCCACGATGATCCCGATAGCGATAATTCCGACAATCCACCACATAGCTGGAAGTGTGCCACAAGGTCGCCGAGGGTGGGGACGTAGGTCCTGGGGCTCGCGCTTGATTTCACTCGCCCAGAATTGCTTCACCTAGTAAATCCATGCCTGGGCTGTGAGATTTGCATTCATTCCCAGCCCAGACGAACGTGTGCAGCATGACTCAACACCATGAATGCGCCGTCAAGAACTGCACCGCAACTGCGACAAGAAGGCTCGGAGGCGACGCAAAAGGCGTCCGCCAGCTTGGACAAGTCGAACCGCCGGAAGCCTCGGTGGAGATATGGCTGTGCGACGACCACGAATTGAGCGACGCGGGATGGGAGTGGATTTCCTGATCGGCCCGAACGATCGCGATCAGGTTGCCCTTCCGCTCTTGCTCGCCCAGGCGGTCGGGAAGAGCTCACCGGCGCAAGCGTGTGAATGCGGTGCGCCGGTGAGCCATACGCACCGGGCCGCACAACGGCGAGTTGGAGGGCGGTGCGCAGTTCAACGAGGCCTACCTCCGGGAGGTGCGAGCCGGAAGGCAGGCCAAGCGTGACGGTTTCCTCGCGCCCGTGTTACCGACACGTCAGTCCTGTATCCGATCGGATCGGATCCGAAACCTCAGACTGACCACTCGCTTGAAATCCGGACAGATGGGGGAGATGATTCGCAGACCGCGGCGGTCGAGATTCGCATGAGGGGGTCTCGAATCCTTGCGGTTGAGATCCCTGCCAGTTGAAAACGCAGCCGGCAGGGATCGTTGCTCAGGGGTACGTCCGATTCGGGTGTACTTCGCGTAATACGAACGACGCCCCCGCTCCGATTTATGGAGCGGGGGTCTTTGTCGACAGCGATTCGTATTTCAGGGCGGCCCGGAATTGATCAGGTTGGGCGCGGTTTCCCGTCAGAGTCCCAACGTCATAGCGACTATCAAGAAGTGCGACGATGACGGGAATTGCACCCGGTTTCCTCATCTGGGATATAGGTCGAGCTGTGAGGACCCACGGCGAATTGCTCATTGGTGGGATGCTGAGCGATCGTCCAGGTCTCGTTTCGATCACGGTCAATTGGGTACGTAATCCTTAGGCTGCGATGGCCGAGGCAAGCATGCACCTCGTAACCGTCCGGTTCAGGCTCTTGCCGGTTGAGCACACAGCCCACAGGAGCCGTTGTCGTTCAAGACTTCTTCCACGTCGGGGGACTTCGCCAGGATGAACGATGCCCCCACTCCCATCGCTGGGAGTGGGGGCCTTTGTCGTCATCCGCGTTGAGCACACAACGTGGAGACCCCCTATCTGTGCGGCGAAACTTCGTCCAGTATCGCCACGACAGTTATGTAGCCGACGGGATCGAAATCGAAACCTGTCCGATAGTGCGTGCAGTGAGGAACCCACGGGTCAATAACTATCAACCCCAACGTGCCGAGGGGGCCCACCCGGCTTATGTCACTGCAGGCCGGGTGGGTCCTTCGCGCCCTCCCACAGGTACGGCGCAAGAAAAGTGGTTCTGGCCCACTTTCCGTGATCGTTTTTGAAAGTGTCAGTTGCTGAGGAGTATTCGTTTGCGGAGGAGGTCGAATCCGGCGCGGCCGTACATTTGTCGTTTGAGCATCTTGATCCGATTGACATGCCCTTCGACGGCGCCGGAACTGTATGGCAAAGTCAGTCCATTCAGGACCGCAGCGTGGTCGGTGTCGAGCCCTCGAACGACGCGATGCAGCTGCGAGGGAGATCATCCGTCGAGATGGCAGACATCCACGAGTTCAATTGTTCACCAAGGCGTCCGGTGAGTATCTCCGCGAACGAGTTGACATGTCCTGCGGTGGCCTTCGAGGTGTGGGCCGCTGGCGAGAACCTGCCCCCGTCTGACTGGTCGTCGTCGGTGAGGTTGTCGGGATGCCGCAGCATCCAGGAGGTGATCCGCCGCACTTTCAGCACCCTCGGTGTGGACTGTGGAGCTGCCCCTATTCTGCGAAACGGGCGAAGGTAATCGCGGACAGAGCTATAACTGCCGCGATACCCCAATGCTCGACGTTCTTCGTAAAGTACAGCAGCGGAGGTGCATCCGTCGTTGAAATGCTCGTGCGGGTGGACGGTGAACTCGTCCAACATTGTGGGTCGGCCGGCCCGTGGCGCCCCAACAATTCATCGACACTGCTTGCGTAGTAGAAACTGCGGACGGTCTCCGGTGCCAGTCTGAGTTGCCGGACGCCCCTTCAGCTAATTGGTGCACAGCACTGGACTAAGCCCCGTCCACGGGTGGCTCGCCGGTGCGATTAAAGGCCGTCGTTGAGTACTCGCTTGACGATAGGGTCGGCAACCTTGCGGTCGACCGCTAGCGATCCTTCACGAAACTGTCGTCACCAACTGAACTCGCGGCTAGCCGACGCAAAAAAGAAGCATGAGATCGTAGAAGAACATCATAGTGATCCGGTGCGAACAGCATCACGAGGTCGGGGCTAAGTCATCGACGAATTTGCGGGTATGAGCAAGGACCCGCGATGAAGTAGAACGGGGTGTTCGCCAATTGGATCCACCCTGGCGTGCAACAGAATCGTATGCACCGGATCAGTCGGTAATCGCACCGATGGGGTCTCAGATCACGCTACTCCGGAGCAGTTTCATTAGCCGCAGGCCCGGCGGTCGAACGCTTCATCTGGAAACTCTTCCGCTCCGTGTACTTTCCACCATGGCACAGTGTTTCAGGTAGGATGGTCTTTGCGGCCGGGTGTTTAGATATCCCGCAGAATCGCGGTCGTGACGGCAAAGCCGGAGATGTATTCCTTGATCGGCCGGTAGAACTCGTAGGCGATCTCGTATTCACCGCAGGCCCGTAGGGCGGAGTAGGCAGCCACCCAGTTGCGCACCTCATGCGAGGAGTGCCCGGCTACCGCATCCATGTCGTCTGCGGTGTAGCGATCAAAGTCCTCGATCCGCCCGGACGCGCACACGTCGAGAAATCCTCTGTCCCACTCCGGATTCAGATCCATGATGTCGGCCTCGTCCGCCGCGAACTTGACGGCCGTGTCGATGACTCGCTGTTGCCTGGCCGCGCGCGCCTGCGGCGTCGGATTCCGGCCGTCGGTCAGCATCTTGCGCTGAGCCTCGTCGGCGGTGGCGATCTGCGGAACCGGCGGTTCATGTGACAGCCCACCGGAACCGATGAACAGCACCTTCTTGTCGGAATTCTTGAAATACGCGCCGACGGCCTCGCCGAACTTACGCACGCGGGCAACCTTCACGAACGGCCTGGCCACCGAATTGACGAAGACTGGGATCAGCGGTTTGGACGCTACGTCGCCGTAGATGATCTCCATCGGTTGCACCGCACCGTGATCGACCTCCATCTGACGTGAAATCGCAAGGTCGAGCCCCTGATCCATCACGAACTGCGCCAAGTCCTCGGCCATAGCTTCCGGCACGTTCAGTTCACCGGCAAACGAGTCGTAATCGCCACTGCCCTTTGCCTTGTAGCCGATGCAGAACGGCGGCATCAGATCGTAGAAGAATCCGTTGTAGTGATCGGGTCCGAAGTTCACGATCACATCGGGATCAAAATTGTGAACAAATGCGCGGGCCTGGTCGAACGCTGCTTCCACCGATGCTTTGACATCGGCCGGCGGGTCGAGGTGGTGCAACAGTGGGCTGTGCGACATGCACAGCAAAGCCTGCTTCATGACCGGCTCACACCCCGAGCGGAAAGATACTGCGTGATAACGGTATTGAACTCTTCTGCCCGCTCGACCTGTGACCAGTGGCCACACTGGCTGAAGATATGCACATCGGCATTCGGGATGACGTTGAGTAACTCCCACGTACGCGACACCGGAATCACCACGTCCTGGACACCGTGGATCAGCAGAACCGGAACATCCAAACGAGAGAGCACATCGAAATCGAGCGGTAGCTCGGTGCGGTCACGATCGCGGGCTGCGACCACCTCGGCGAGGCGATCCGAGGCCGTATCGTTGAGCGCAGATTGGTAGCGCAGGGACACCAATTCATCAGTGACAAGCGACTTGTCGACAACAAAGAGTTCGAGGGTCTTGCGAATGCCGGCTTCAGTCAGGTTCGGGTTGGAGTGACCGGCCAGCGCGCCCGTCAACTTTGCGCCGCCCGTGCCCATCGAGACGATCCCCAGAAGGCGTTCCGGGAAATCGATGGCAAACTGGAATGCAAGCCAACCGCCGAGGGAGTTTCCGACAATCCACGTCTTCTCGATGCCGAGGGCGTCGAGAACGCGCACCGCGTGGCGAACCCATTCCTTGATTCCGTACTCGGTGTTCGGAGCAACAACGCTCTGCCCGTAGCCGATGGAATCGATTGCGATGCAACGCCCCTGCTCACTGAGAACCGGAAGATTGAGCCACCAGTTGGCGGCGGCGGTGACGCCGGTGCCCGAACCGTGCAGGAACAGGATCGGGGTACCTTCGCCCAGTTCGTGGTAGTGGGTGAGTTCACCGTCTGCGGTCTCGATCCACTTGTCTTCGAGAAGCGTCAAAAGGAGTCGCCATAGCAGCTGCCGCAGTTGCGTTTGTCCTCGCCGGTCCGTACTTTGCGCTCACTAATCGAGGCCAGGAGCAGCAAGGATCACGGACCGCGGGCCGTATCGGACGCGGGCCGCGTGATGATGGATGTCGCGGCGCAGCGCCTGTGTGACGGCGACTGCCTGGCGATTTTTCCCGAGGGAACCTGCAATACCGAGGATCCCCGGACACTGCAGCACGTCAACAGCGGAATCGGCCACATCGTTTCGCGCGCAGAGAAATTGGGATGCTCGCCTGCACTCCTGTCGGTCGGGATCAGCTACGGGCCGGATGCGGGTCAGGTCAAGAGCGCCCGGGTTTTCATCGGCACTCGGGTAGTCGGCCTCGGTGGGAAGCCGATGAACATTGCCCGCGTCGTACAAGGCGAACTGCAGCGTGCGGTGGATGACGCCGCGGCGAGTTACTGATCGTCACTTGCCTTTCATTCGAATGTGTCAACTCTGGTTGACACCCGTATTTTGTCAACCTATATTGACAACATGACCGAAGCGACCTCACTCGCCACCGCCGCAAGCAGTCCTGATCCAGCCGAGGGCTTGCGAGCCGTTCGGGCGCTGCGACGACTGCTCGAACGACTCGAAACCATTCAAGTTGCCAACGCGCGCAAGCAGGGATGGTCCTGGCAAGCAATTGCCGAGACCCTCGAGGTGAGCCGCCAGGCCGTCCACAAGAAACACGCAAGCGTAGAGTCGCTACGAGGAAAAGGCAGGTAGGGGCATGTTCGAGAGGTTTACTGCAGACGCCCGAGCGATTGTCGTCGACGCGGTCGGGCGTGCCGATCAGGTGACTCCCCGAGAATTACTGACAGCAATTCTGACCACCGATCGAGGCATCGCCACCGCGACCCTGCGCGAGTGCGGTGTCGCCGCTGAATCGCTGCACAGCCAGGCTCCGACGAACGATCTTGATCAAGACGCCGAGGTGCTGGCGTCGATAGGCATCGACGTGGCCGCAATTCGGGAGAGCCTCGAGCAAGCGTTCGGGAAGGGGGCCCTCGACGAGCCTGCCGTACCTGCCGGGATCGGTTCGCGTCGTAGCAGATTCGCCTTCCCGCGCTCGCGACTCGACAAGGACGCGAAGAAGGTTCTCGAACTGTCACTGCGGGAAGCGATTGCCCACGAGAGTCGCGAGATCGGTGCCGAGCACATACTCCTCGGCATCCTGCGTGTCGCCGACGGTCCCACGCGCACGGCACTCGAAGCGCAGGTCAACATCCCCGAGATTCGTAGCCGGCTGGAATCGGCGATGCGAGCAGCGTAGAACCGCGCTATGACGGTGGTTGCCAGCATTCAGACATGACATTTCTGGCACGTCTCATAGTCAACGGAACAGCTATCTGGCTCGGGCTTGCCGCTGGCCGTGGTGACGATAGCCTTGGTGTTTGTGCTGTTGCCGACGCCGACGGAGGGCGCCTTCGACCGGGCCCGGGGTGGGATGGAGGAGCTAAACGCGATGCAACACAACCTCACGCCACATACCGGCCGAAGTACTGTGATCGACGGGCTTGAGTTCCACGTCTATATCAGAGAGGACAACTGCGTGTATTTCGCCGACCTTGAGCAGAGCGTCGTACTCAATGCCGGGTGGATATACACGGCGAACTGCAGTCTGAACCCGGACCAGCTCCGTCGTTATAAGCCCGTCGCCGACAACTGGTACGCATTTCCGTAAGGAATGGTCCAGGTTCACATCGTGCAGACACTCAATGCGTCGGTCGGCTGGTACATGTCCACGCAACAGGCTGACATCGATCCGGCATTGCTGAGTGCTTCCTGCGGGCGCAGCTTCGAGATCGGCACCGAATACATCGTTTTCACCGAAACTCAGGGCGCACCGTGGTCGGTGAACAGTTGCTCGGGAACAACCCAATCGACCAGCGACCGAACCCGCGATGCCGCCATAGCCGTCTACGGATGGACACGAACACCCGATCCGCAGATGAGCGTCGGTATCGACGACGCCGGCAAGTCGGTGTGGTGGGCGATTGACGGTATTGGCGGAGCGATCGCGCTCGTGATTGGTCTGATTCTCTGGGGGATGCGACTGCCGAAACACTGACCCTAGTTTCTGATGGCGAGCATCTGAAGCCGCTGCCCACAACGGACCCTGACCAACGGTGTCCTCCGTCTCCTAGGTGCGGAGGACAACGCCGATTCCAGGACTGTCTCAGCTTTCGGTGCCTAAATAACGAAAGGTTCCAAGTATCCACCGCGACCAACCCCCACGAGAGGCAGCCTCGATTCGTGGACTTGTCTCACCGATCAATGCCTCAGAACCGAATGATGCTGGGACACGGAATTTCGATAGGCGGTATCGATCAATCCAGGGTGTGTCAGTGTCAGAAGTCGACTGCACTGATTCAGAGGTGGTCTGCACTCACTCGCTCGATCGGTGTGCGCTCCTCGTGAGGGCTCGGCGAATGCCTCACAAGGACATTCGCCGAGCGGTGGAATCAGCGGACTACGCAACGCTGGCCGCTGTAAGTGTCACTATGCGCGACCGCTCAACCGTTGAACGAGAGACAGAAGGGGTGCCCGGCTGGGTCGAGCAGAACCCTCCAATGGGTAATGTCGGGTTGAAACGAGGGCAGCTCAGCTCCTAGAGAAAGCACGTAGCTCTGTGCAGCATCGAGATCGTCGACACCGAGTTCGATGTGTGCCTGTTTTCCTTCCGTAGGGTCCGGCCAGGTGGGTCTGCGGTAGTCGGCGACGCGAACGAAACCGAGGCCAGATTCGCCGCCACGTCCCAGCAGGATGAAGTCGTCGCTCGAAAAGAGGACCGGAAGCCCGAGCATCGAGCTGTAGAAATGCGACAGGACGGCGGGATCGGGGCAGTCGAAGTCGACGGACAGGAACCTGATTTGCGGTGGTGGTGCCACTTTTTCGGTCATGGGCGTAACCATAGAATCCGATGAGGACAGTTTCTGTCCTGGTTGTCCGGGAAGATGGTTGTTGTGATCAGTTCCTCTGCCCGCCTGCTTGACCTGCTCGCTTTGTTGTCCTCCGGTGTGCAATGGACGTCCACTGAGTTGGCGAACCGGATGAATGTCGATGCACGGACCATTCGTCGCGACGTCGGACGGTTACGGGACCTCGGTTACGTCGTGGAATCGGATCCAGGGCCGTGGGGCGGGTATCGGCTCGGGTCCGGCGGACAGCAAGTTCCTCCTCTCGTGCTCGATGACGAAGAGGCGCTGGCGGTGGCGGTGTCACTGCGGGAAGCGGCTGGAACAGGTGTGTTGGGCGGTGATCAGGCTGTGCTGTCCGCGTTGTTCAAACTGCGTCGGGTGTTACCTGTGCGTGTGGCTGACCGGCTGCGTTTCATGGATACCGTGATTGTTCATTCGTCCGAAGCCGTCGAGCAGCAGATCGATCCGGATATCCTTCTACGGCTGGCAACGGCATGTCGCCGATTCGAGCGGCTTGTGCTGTCGTACCGGAGTCACGACGGGGTTCACTCTGTTCGAGAAGTGGACGCCTATCGCCTTGTTCGGCGGAACCGCCGTTGGTACTTAGTGGCCAAAGACGTTGCGAAGGGCGTGTGGCGCACCTTTCGCGCGGATCGTGTGCTCGATACCCGCACGACAGGTAGCCGGACTGAACCGCTGGACGCGCTGGACGCGCCGGACGCGGAAGCGTTTGTGGCAGAGGGAATATCCAGCGTTGTGTACCCGATATACACAACGGTGCGTTTACCTCTGCCGGTCGAGCGCGCGCAGGAAGTGGTCCCGCCGACGATCGGAACTTATACCAGTGAAGGATCTGATTCTACGATCGTTGTGATAGGGGGAAACGACACCGATATGCTCGTCACTTACCTGTTGGGTCTGGGAGTAGCTCTGGAAGTGCTCTCCCCGCGCGATGTTCGCGAGTCACTGCTCGGGCGGATGCGTGACCTGATCGCAGTGAACACCCGACAGAACGAAGCGGGCACCGCATGACGCATGACGCAGCCCTATCCGTACTCCGCCGAGAGTCGCGGCGGCCGACCTGTAGTGCTGAATTCGATAGCAGGACTGGGGGACTGCACCCACTTCAGTGGGGGGAGTCCCGATTGTTGGACACGATGGCTTCGGTTGGAACACCCGATCAATTACCCGACGTGAGGTTCAGCAGTCAGACAGGCAACGACTCAGTGCGCATCCGGTTCGTTGTCGGTGACCGTTGACGGGGTTTCCGGGATCCGGATCATCCGGAACGAATTGAACACCCCGACGAGGCCGGCGAGGAGGGGAATGAGCAGCGCGACTTGAAGTGCGAGAGGTCTTGTGTCGGTGTTGATGCGGATGATCTCGTTCTGAATCTCCGGAGGCTGGTTGACGAGTAGTTGTTCGAGCTGGGTGTTGCTCATGACTTCGGCGTCGTTCTCGAGGACTTGCGCCACCTGCTGCTGCTCTGGCTGGGGGAGCACGGTGCTCGACCCAGCCATGGTGGTGAAAGTGATCGAGAGTGTCGCCAACATGATGGCGCCGGCGAATGCCAACCCGAATGACAATCCGAAGGACCCGGCCGCAGAATTGACGCCGGCAGCTTCGCTGATCCGCTGCTCCTCGATCGGGGCAAGTGTGTAGTTGTTGAGCTGAGAGACCAACAATCCCAACCCTGATCCCGCGATCAGCAAGGGGAGTATCAGAGCCCAGCCGAACTCTGCCCGTGGCACGATCGGGATCAGCGCTACGATTCCGATCGTGAGCAGTACGAATCCCCACCTGATGATTTTGCTCGGGCGCCGGTCACCTGCCTTCTTTGCCGCAAGTAAGGCCACTGCGAACATACTCAGGGAGAGCGGCGCGAGAGACAAGCCTGCCTGCATTGCGTTGTACTCGAGCACCATTTGCAGGTAGATCGGCAGCGCGATCATCGTGCCCCCCAGGGCGATCTGTTGGAGCATCTGTCCGGAGGTGCCCAGCCGGAAGATCTTGGAGCGGAACAATTCCGGATCCAGCAGTGTCGGCCGTCCTCGATGTTTGCGCCGCACGAGCCAGTACGCCAACCCTGCCAGTGCAATCGCCCCGATCGCCAGCAGCGCACCAACGGCTTCACCGCCTTCCTGCCAGACCAGGATTCCCAACACGATCCCGCCCATACCCAGCACGGACAGGACCGCACCCACCAGATCGACGCCCGTAGGGCCCGTGTACGGCACATCGCGAACTAGTTTGATGCCGGAGAGAACGATCGCGATGACGACGACCTCGAGCACGAAACCGACGCGCCACGAGAGATAGGTGGTGATGAATCCTCCGAGTAGCGGTCCGACAGCGGCGGCAATCGCTGCCGCTGCACCGACCAAGGCGTAGACCTTCTTCTGCTCTGCTCCTTCGAAGTTGCCGTGGATGAGGGATTGCATTGCGGGCAGCAGGAGGGAGGCGCCGATTCCTCCTAGCACGGCCCAGAAGATGACGATCGCGGTCAGGGACTGCGCGAATGCCATTGCCGAGGCACCGATTGCATAGCCGAGAAGGCCCAGCACGTACGCGCGTTTGCGTCCGATGAGATCGCCGACCTTGCCGCCGATCAAAATGAATGCCGCGGATACCAGTGCTTCGAGTGCGATCGCCGCCTGGACGCCGCTGACTGTCGTGTCGAGGTCGCGGACCACGGACGAGATCGAGACATTCATCAGTGATGTGTCGACGACGAGAACGAACATCGCCATCGCGAGCAGGAGTGCGAGCAGGCGTGGAGGACCGACTGCTTGCTCGGCGGTATTGTCGGTCGTTGGTTCTTCAGTCATGACGGATCTGCTGCCTCCGTAGATAAGGCGCTCTCCCGGACGTGTGGTTCACCTCGTGACGGGCCCAGCCTGCTCTCGTCACCAGATGCACGCTGCACGGGGGTTTCGCGGGCAGTGAGTCGGTCGGTCCGTAGCGTCACGTCCACCTCCCGGTCGCGCACCCGTCCTGTCAAGGGGCTCTGGGCGGAAATGTGTTAGGAGTGGACAGGTTTCGAGCACGATTTCCATCCCGCAGCACGAGTTTCTCATGTGTGGTGCGCCCCATCTTGATTTTCGAGACTCTGATTTTGTGTTGAGGCCAGGTGCAGGTGTGTTCGAACGACTGAACACGAACCGAGATCACCCCGGGTCGCGACATGGAATCGCGAGGTCATCTGAGCCGCAACCGTGTCCACCTCAGCCGTACTCGAAGTTCGAAGAATTAAGTGCGAAACAAATTCCATCGCAAGAGAAATTACGATCAAATCGGCATGAGTATCGACCTGGTTCGGCCAGTGTAGACACGCCGAAAACTCCGACTGTGCGGATAAGTGCCCTGGCTGCGTGCGCAGGCTGCCGTCGTCACCGTTGTTTTCCGGCTGGCAAGTTCTCGCTTCGATCTCGACAATCGATTGTGTCACCGTCTTGTTACCGTCGAGAAAAACTCCGGATCGGTCGGCTTGTACTGCTTCGAAATTGCGGGTTAACAGACAACTCGGAACGGTTAGTTGTTAGTGGGTCTCGGTGTTGCGTGCTCAATGCCGAAGGCGATCGGCGAGCCCTCGGGGCAATACGTCGTTCCCGGGGTGTCGAGATTGACGTCATTAGTTTCACCATGGCTGTGGTCAATGTTCGTTCGAAGAGCATTGTCATATACGGTCTACCTTCCGGTGATGGACTCACTGGGGGACGAGCGCCGCACTACGTCTCCTCCAGGGTGTGGCTACGGCATTTATCGACACATCCTGGTAGTGCTGGGACGAGTCAGCGTATGGCCCCGACCGGGCCGGTAGATCGCGATTCGCGTTCATCTCACTTCCGCTTGCCGCGTAACTGCGGTACGTCGTGGACACGACCAGGCATCGGAGTTTGTTGGTTGATGCCGAGACGTCGGCCCGGCCACACTTCCCGAACCTCCTCACCGGATCGATTGAACGCAAACTGAATCAAGGCTCACGGCAACACCATTCGCCAGGTCGTCAACAAGACCGACTCAGTGTTGTTCGAGTACGGTAACTCATTCGGGACCATGATCGACTTCACCCGTGCGGATATCGCGTAAGCCCAACAGTGGCTGGTCGAGGAGGTTGGCCAAGCCGACGAGTAGTGCTAGCTCCGATACGTATGTGTACCCGCGAGCAGAATGACCATGCGGGACACTTAAGTACCTTCGAAGGTCAGTGCAAAACTGCGACGTAGGCATTCGACAAGTTCTGATATGTCGGCTTACCAGCAGAGGGTTCGGGCGGCACGGCCAACGGCATCGGGTCGCTGATCCTCGGCGCCCACGACGATTCAGACTCACTCGTCTACATAGGAAATGTGGGCACCGGATTTTCTTCCAGGCAGCGCCGCGAACTGCGCGACACACTCATCGAAATCGTTCGACCCACCAGTCCATTCGCGATCGCACCGCCGTATGCGATAGGACGAGTGGCGCGCTACTCAGCCCCGATTATGTCTGTGACGTCGAGTGCCGCAAGTGCGTCGGTGGCGGACTCAGGCATCCAAGTTACAAAGGGCACCTCGACAAATCGGTCGACGAGGTCAAGGTGCCATGATTCGATACAGATGCAACATGACTCTCGATCTATGGCCACTGTTTTCCCAGGAAACGGCGCTATGAGGAATCGGATCGACCATGCGCCATCAGCTTGTTCAAGCGCCGCCACGCCTAGCCGCATCAATGTTGCAGCGGATGCAACACGCATTCCCTCGATTGAATGCAGCGATCACACTTTGGATGCTCGGATCGAAATGCGGTTCAGGCCCCAGGCAAACACTCCGAAGTTTCTCGCCCCCCACATGTCACGTTGGCGGAGGGCCGATCGACTGTGCTTCGGTGCGACCAGTAACCGCTAGGCTGCGGCTATGACAGCCTGGATCGAAGTCCTCACGGCGCTGACTACCGGCCCTGACCTTCCCCTCCGAGGGACGATTCACGAGGTTCGTGTCGAGGGTGCTCCAGAGTCGTTCAGCGGTGGATTCGCCTACAGCGGGCAACCTCCGATGATGGTGGTGCCGGGTCATGGATGCCGGGTCTGGCGGCAAGGCGACAAGGTTCGGGTCGAGAACGTCGACGAAAAACCTGTTTTCATCAGTGATGGTATTCGGGCATGGGACTTCACCGGCCGCTCCGATCGACCTCGGGTCGGCTCTCCTGATCGCGTCATTTATCTCGGTCCCAGCCAGTTCCTGCTCAGACGACGAAACGCGGCCGAATGGGCCGGTGACGACTTCGCTGAACCGGTCGGGGAGGTGGAGGTCGCCGAGTTCGTTGGACGGAATTGTTGGACAGTGCAACTCGCGCCACCTGAAGGAAAGCCGTACCCGCTCCGAATCTGGGTCGATACCGAGTCCGGGCAGATGCTCGGCTACCGCGTCGAGGAGGTTGGGGAGGGCTCACAGTTCATCGACGTCATTGTCGGCGAACCCTTGGAAGAGACGTTGTTCGTTTGGGACGGCCCGGCCTACACGTCCGAGGAGTATCAGCAGTTGCTCCGCGACGAGCACCGAGCCAAGCAACGTCAGCAGGCGCAGTGGTTCGCGGAGAACGTGGCGGATGTCCCGTTGAGGGTGCGCGTACCCATCGATTTCACCCCGGAGGATATTCGTGCAACGGATTCTGGAGGCTTCGATGCATCCAACAGTGCAGCAATGCTCTCCCGCCGCCCCCGCAGCACCGAAGGGTGGGAGCCGAAATGGGGTGTGCCCCATTATGTCTGGTCGACCCAGCTGTGGGACTGGGCAGCAGGGACGATTCACGTTGATCTGGACGGCGCAGCAGTTGAAGAACTTCAACAGAGTTTGCATCCAGGCGAACCGGTAGATCGCGGCCGAAGAGTACATCCTCCCGGGCGCGGACGAATCTAGTCCATCCTTGGTCCTGGTGGCTCAGCCCATGATTGAGGATCCGGTGAGAGATGTCGTAGTCGGCGAGGTTGGGCAGGTTGCAACCGAAGGTGTTGGTCTCGACGGCATCGGCACCAGCGGCGAATTACGCACGGTGGATGTGTCCATTTCCGGCCGGAATACTGCACGTTTCGAATATTGCACGTCCGCCAGTCGATCTCCCCGGCCGACACTGAGCGAACCCCGTGCAAGACGAAGCCGCCGGCATCCGGAGATGTCCAGCGGCTTCCAAAGGGTCGGTGCCCGTCTTGTGCCTCTCGGCAAGTGGTTGATCACACGGTGCACCCAGACGGGCCGCTGCTCGTCCGCTGGTCAGCGGCACTGATCTACGCCGACGGCACCCCGATCAGCCGCGAACGCGTCCCGGTAGCGCTGTGCCGGTACGGCGGCACCTCGAGCCCTCCCTTTTGCGTCGGTAGGCATAAGAAGAGAAAATCTCCACGTACCTAACCAGACGTATCTGAGGAATGGTAAACGGTTGCCGTGCGCCGCTTCCGATGCCCGGTCGCCGAAGTGCACTACGAAGAGATAGAGAAAAGGGAGGACGAGCGATGGCCGACGAAACAGGTGCGGAAGCCCTTGCCGCGCAGATCGCCAGCCGCGCCAAAGGCGGGGAGGTGACGACGATCGCCACGTCGGAATCTTTGACCGGGGGGAACATTTCGTGTCTGCTCGGTGCTGCACCTGATTCGGCCGGGTGGTTTCGCGGCAGCATCGTCGCGTACTCAAGCGACGTCAAATACGGGTTACTCGAGGTACCTTCCGGCCCGGTGGTCAGTGCAGCAGCCGCCCAAGCGATGGCAGCATCGACTGCGAAACTTCTCGACGCGGATGTGACAGTCGCCGTGACCGGAGTGGGCGGTCCCGACCCTCAGGACGGAATTGCCCCCGGAACGGTGTGGTTCGGGCTGGCGGTGGACGGTACTGTGCGCGCCGAGGTGCAACACTTCCGAGGTGAGCCCGATGAGATCGTTGAGCTCACCACACGGCATGCTCTCGAATTGGTGATCGGTGCGCTTCGCGCGCGCTGATCTGACGAGTCGAAACCGGGTTCGCCCGGAGCGCGCCGCGTCGTAGCGTACGCCCGGCACGGCCGAAACGGCGCCGAGTACCGGCTGAAGAAACTTGATCAGCGTTGCACGGTCACGTTGATCGGAACAAACACGGACGGGCGAGGCTGTCTTGAGGCGGGACCGTCGGTTGTCGGCACGGCACCATCCGGGCCACCTTCGGGTCCGCTCCCTTGACCGCCGTCCCGCACGGACCGCCGTCCCGCACGCCGAGAATCTTGTCGAGAAACTCACGCAACAACGCCAGAAGATTCGCAACATGTCCGGCGAGACCCGCGAGAAGCTCATGGTGTTCACCTCTGATCGCGGCAGCAAGGGCGCAGACCGGGCACCAGCTGCAGCCACTGAAGGCGGGCAGTTCTTCGGATGACGTCGTCGACGTTCGGTCTGCGCGCTGCTGCCCTTCGGTGAACGTAGCAAGAATCGGACCCTCTAGCACCGTATCGTCCGCGGCGAAGCGTGAGCCGTGCAGTACCGGCATCGTTCCAGCGCACTACACCGCCGAGGTGAGGACACACTGCGGAGGTGTGAGGACACACGGCAATCAGGGTCAGCGGCGTTTCAAACCCTCCTCGACGGGTATCTGTCTCGCTGCTTGGCCCAGTTCGGCTGTGGATAGTTTTCGATGCCACGTGCTACTTCGACTCGACTCGCCGAACATGCGGCAACACCACACGCCTGCGTCCACCGGGACCACAGTGACAGGAGATCTGCTCGTGTCGTTCACAGATGACGTCGACATCCTCACCGCCGCGCACCATCCGAGTAACGGACAGACCTTGACACGAGAGCGGTCAACACCGTACGGGTGCTCGCCGCTGACGCGGTTCAAAAGGTCGGTAACGGTCATCCCGGCACGGCGATGAGTCCGGCACCTTTGGCTTACACCCTTTTCCAACGCACGATGCGTCACGACCCGACCGATACCACGTGGATCGGGCGCGACCGGTTCGTACTCTCGTGCGGGCACTCCCATCTCACCTTGTATCTGCAGTTGTATCTGGATGGTTTCGGCCTCGAACTCGAGGACATCAAAGCGCTTCCTACCTGGGGGTCGAAGGCGCCGGGACATCCCGAATTTCGCCACACCGACGGAGTCGAAATCTCCACAGGGCCTCTCGGACAGGGCTTGGCGTCGGCGGTCGGAATGGCCATGGCATCACGGCGCGAACGCGGACTGTTCGACCCGAATCTCGCACTCGGCGAGAGTCCGTTCGATCACTTCATCTACGTCATCGGCCGGGGTAGGCCTCGTTGAACTACGCGCCGTCCTCTGACTCGCCGTTGTGTGGCCCGGTGCGTATGGCTGACCGGCGCACCGCATTCACACGCTTGCGCCGGTGAGCTCTTCTCACATCTCGATCTTTCTTCCGCGTTGGCGGGACCAAGATCCATTGCGTTCCGCTGACGCATGACCGACTGCGACATGTGGATTGCCAGTATCGCCGCCGTTTGGGGCACCACGGGCACAGTTCTGGCAATGTGGCTAGGGCGTGCGATCAGCCACGCCGAGCGGGAAGAACCGCATCCCGTCTCGCGGTGAACGATTCTCGGCGGGTCAAGCGGTCGCGTAGTGCGCCTTTTGATTCGCCTCGCCAGCCTGCCGCTGCGTCGTGTTCAGCGCCGCAGCGAGGGTGGCAATGTCCCACACCAGACCCGTGAACATCGACGCAGGATTACCCGTAACGACGCCCTGGCCGCCCAGGATCCGCTTCGCAGGGCGGCGCGTAGGTGTTCGGGCGCGGTGACGAGCAGGCTTCTGAGTCGTTGATGGCCTTGGTTCGACTGACGAGTATCCTTTCACGAGTCGATGTAGCGGGGTGGCTGCGAGCTGCACTGGAAGCGCGTCGTCGAGAGCCCGCGAAATTCGTCCCCACGCCTCAACATCATGCATCTTCGTCAGCGCATGGTGGCAGGCGTCGGGCTTGCCGAACCTTCAACTTGAGACGATCGAGAAGCTGGGCTTGGTCGCAGACAGTTCGATGCGACTGTTTACTCTGCGGAGTCCGGTAGCGAGTTGCGGTCCCTTTCGCGACATCGGCGCGGCCCGGTAGCGCCGGCCAGTTCTGTTCGGTGACCAAAATCGACGGTGGTTGTAGCTGTAGCAGATTGCTACGATATTATCGATGGTGTTACTCGAAGGAGGATCCATGGCGGAAGTCGTCGACAAGGTCACCAGGTTCTCCTCGGAACTCGTGGACGCTGCAGCAACCGAAGGGGAGCGGGAACATCGCTCCGCTCGCCAGCAGCTCGAGCACTGGGCCCGTGTGGGACGCGAGGTGTCTAACCAGCGGCAGGTAGCCCGCCGCCGTGTCGAGGCAGCCCTCGCCGGCCGGCTACCACTTCGCGCGCTCTCAGCAGAGGAGGGCGCTGTGTTCAATGCCGAGATCGCGGCCACACTCGAAGAATCCCTCGCAAACGGCAATCATGTTGCCGACCGCGCTGTGCAGGGGCGCGCGACCGTTGTGCTCGACGAAGAGGGCCGTGTCGTCAAGCACTTACCTGACGGTACCCAGATCGTCCTGTGAGACGTCTCGATCTCGTTGTCGGTCCGAACGGTGCCGGTAAATCGACGTTCGTTGAGCAACGCCTCGCGCCTCTCCTGCCGAATAGCGTCTTCGTCAATGCAGATGTGATCGCCAAGGATCGGTGGCCCGACGCCGCCGAGGAACACTCCTACAAGGCCGCACAAATCGCAGCGACCATTCGGGACGCACTTGTCGAGCAAGGAGAATCGTTTATCGCCGAGACGGTGTTCTCGCATCCGTCGAAGTTGGAACTGATCGATCGCGCGCGCCAGGCCGGGTACGTCGTTGTGCTTCACGTGGTCCTGGTTCCGGTTGAATTGTCAGTCGCTCGTGTCATCGAACGGGTTGTTGAGGGTGGGCATTCGGTGCCGGAAGAAAAGATACGCGAGCGGTTCAAACGATTGTGGTCGCTGGTCGTCGCCGCGATCGACCGAGCCGACCACGCAACCGTTTACGACAACACCGCCGCGGACGTCACGCGGATCGTTGCGCGGTTCGTCGACGGGGATGCGGTCGGTGAGATTTCTTGGCCCGCTTGGACTCCGCATGAACTAACACTTGCTGGCGGTCGTCACTGAAGGTGGTTTCTCTTGAGGGCAGCCGCACCCGATGTTGTCGGTGTGTGCCCGTCAACCTTCTCAATTACCTACGTGTCCCCTGTGGCCACGCAAGCGCCACAAGGGTCCTGCAGTACTGCGACTACCAGGAACCGCCGTCTGCCGACGGTACGTACCAGCGTTTGAACCCGATTTTGGATGATCGTGCGCCCGGGCTTCTTCTGCGTGATGGCGATCTGGCTGAGGTCGGGCCTCAGGTACTTGCTGCTGCACGTCAGTTCGCTGCGGTCGGATGACCTCGGCTGGTCAAACTTTCACGTCGCTCGGTGTGCTGTCGTGCTCGTACGTCGACGGTGTGAGAGCTCATCGCATCGGTTTCCGTCCCGCGCCGTGGGAGTGGACCCCTTGGGAGTACGCCACCGGCGGCCGCTTCACCGGCCGTTGGGACGACCCAGGCGGGGTGTGGCGGACGTTGTATGTAGGTTCGGCGCGACTTGCGTGTTATCTCGAAGTGTTGGCCTATGCACGTCCGTGCCCGGACATGGTCGCGGACCTCGACGACATCGAAGTCGACGATGAGGACCAGTTCGAGTTTCCGACGATTGCTCCCGGTGAACTTCCACTCTCCTGGTGTGCGCCGCGGATGACGGCGGCTGCGGCGCTGATCGGGTGGTTTGTCGTGCCGGGTGATGTCGAGAGTGTGGCGGCCTTGCGGAAGGGGTTTCGCGGCAACGCGTTTCGGCTCGGCCTCGCCGATCTCGACGATGCGGCTATCCGCGACGGCTATCCGCGACGGCAAGCCGCGGGAACTGACACAGGTGATTTCGCAATGGATCAACACTCTCAACGGGCCGGACTGTAAACCCATTGCGGGTATCGAGTTCGACTCCCGCCACGGTGACGGGTTGACGTTGTGGGCGCTCTACGAACATCCAGGTGACCCGGCGATTTCCCCGTCCATCACACCGCTCGACAACGCACCCGTCGACGCCCGTGATCCTGCACTTGTCGAGGCGATGCGTCTGCTCGATCTTGTATGGGTTGATCGGTGAAGCAAACTTGGGTTGCGCGGTGGTGTAGGGCAGTGTCGAGAGTTCTCAGTCGTGCGTAATTCCTGCCCATGCGTAGAAGCTTGAGTCGCGCGGTCGATAGTGGTGATGTCACTGGTGGACTTCTCTTCGGCGTTCCTGTCGCCGTCGCGGTCAATCCTTGGCGGTGCTGGACGAGCATGGTGCGCCGCGGCAGTTGAAGTGACAACGGCATGCAGTTCAAGCCGGGTAAGGGCGAGAAGCCGGTGTTCTTCCAAGAACGGCTCACAGCGCTGGGAATCACCCATCTCTCGTCCCGGCCGCGGCATCCGCAGACCTGCGGGAAGCTCGAGCGGTATCACCGCACGTTCAAAGAGTTCTATGCCGATCACGGGCCGGCAGTCGACGTCGATGAGCTACAGCGACTGTGCGACGAGTTCCGCTGGCTCTACAACCACGAACGTCCCCATCGTGCACTGAACCAGAGGACGCCAGCCGAGGCATATCGCTGCGGTTTCGGGGTCAAGCACGAGTGGGGTATGCGGCCAATGTTGCCAGCACAGTGCGACATTTGAACTTGCCGTAACTGCAGCAATTGCATAGGAGCACAGAAACATTCGATTCAACGTGATAGTGCTTTCAAGCGCTGGCACTCCAATGCTCGTGAAGGAAAAAGCCTCATCCGAGGGAAACCCGAACTTCGACAACGGCGAGTACATCCAGAAGCAGCCTGTTCCGCGTGACGGTGCAGTGACCGAACTTTCAGATGCGGTCCTGTATTTGGCCTCGAACATGTCCTCGTGCACCACCGGAGGAGTTAGTCCAGTGGACGGAGGAATTCCGGCGTAGGTCGATGAGCTCCAAGGGTGCTCTTCCGAAGTGAGTCGAATGGACCCACCTGCACGCTGATGGCACTGTCGTGTGGTACCGGCACCCAGGCGAACTGTTCAACAACGCAAAAGACAGATCGGGTCGTCATTGGATTCGAGACATGTTGCTCTGCAACGTATTTAACAAATTTCGCTGTGTGGAACCAGTTGTAGCCGGCGTTTTCATGAACGCCGACCGCTCGCGCTGCGGCGCGGACCGTGCCACGTCTCTCGAGTAATCGGAAGAATTCTTCCTTCTGTTGATCCGTGTACTTTTTTGCCAGCCATTGCAACACCTTCCAGTAGGTGTTGCAACGATTGCTGGAATCCAAGGCGTCGGATGTTCCGTAATATTCGTGACCCACAGCTTGTTCGGCTCGTCGCGTGTGAATTTACGGTCTACGAGATCGCGCGTGGTTGAGTCTGGTGCTTGGAACGTGCCCGTTTGTTTCCCGGAAGTCTTTTCACGCCAGCAGCTCTCATCAACAATTCGATACAGCCGTGCCCCACGACAATGCCGTGACCAAGGGTGAGTTCTTCCGTGAACCCGGCGGGCACCGTAGGTTCCGTTCGATGCCACGTGTACCTCGGTGATCAGCTGCGTCAACCAGGCATGTCGCGGTGAGCGTTCCGACGGCGGCCGGTTTCGCCACTCGTAGAAACCGGACTCCGATACCTCCAGAACTTGGCATGAGGTCTGTACCGGTAGTTGGCCATCACTTCGACTGCTTCGAACCGCCTTTGCGGCCGCCACCGACTTCAGCAGTTCCGTGGAGCGTTCGGCAATGGCAAGTTCGGTTGCCAATTCCGCGATACGACGACGGGCGGCGGTGAGTTCAGCGCTCTCGATCGAGCTCAGGCCCGGCTTCTGTCCGGTATCGATGAGCTCCTGGCCCATGTCAGTTGTAGATGGTCTGTTCGGTGACATCGCGAGCTGCGGCGATGTCGGCGACGTGCGACCTGACTTCAACAGGTGGAGTACTTTTCGGGGCGGAATTCGGGTGGATAGCGTCGGGGCATCGTGGACCTGTCTCGGCGCATCAATGCCTGAAGTAAAACAAACGAGCTCCGGAAACTCGGGGTACATCACTTACTGATTTGAAAACTCAGTGATTCGCGTAGTTCTGTGTTCACCGCATTAGCACGCCTCGAGTTCGGCCGGAGGGACATCGCCGCAGTCCTCGCAGAGTCGTTGGTGGTTGAACCAGCCCGCCCACTCCAACGTGGCGATTTCCACATGTTCGACCGTTCGCCACGTCCCGCGAGGCACTCCGGCTCCGCCCTCTGGCCCCTTTGGGTGGCGTGGCTGACGATCTCCCGCTCGGGTCCGACCGAAAATGCACCCCGGAACGATGGGCCCCCACCTCCCGAATTTGGCGATATGACCGCAGTTCGGGCAGGGCGCGAGAAAATCCATGCTGGACATAAACAAGTCCTACGACTTAGAGTTCAGTCCAACGACTGAAAGGTGAGTACGGGGATGGAAAATCTAGGTGAGGAAGCTGTATACGCGGTGATGACGACTCGGCCCGCCGAGATCGGTTCGGCGTTCGATGAGGCAAACCAAGACTTCGTGTTCGGCGAGATCTGGTCCCGTCCCGGATTGAGCCGGCGCAACAGGCGTTGGGTCACACTGACCTGCGTTGGGGCTGCTGTTGCGCCTCGCGCGATAGACGATCAGGTCTATGCCGCGCTGAACAGCGGTGACATGACCGTCGACGAGATGCTCGAGTTTGTCTTGCATTTCGCTGTGTACAACGGTTGGCCTAAAGCTTCACATCTCGAAGGCGTCGTTCGCCGCCAGTGGGCCCGTATAGAGAAGGACCGAGGTCTCGAGCGTTCCCCAATCGAACCTGCGAGCAATGACACTCTCGGGCTTAATGATTGGGACGATCGGATCGAACGTGGTGTGAAAGAATTCATGGACGTCAATCTGATCGACGCTCCATCGCCCGATACTCCCTATATTCACGCCGGGATCTTGAACTTCGTCTTTGGGCACGTCTGGCAGCGCCCGGGTTTGACGAGGCGGGATCGACGGTTCATCACTGTTGCATCCGTGGCGGTGAACGATGCAGTGACGCCGCTGCAATCACATGTCGGCTCGGCTTTGGAATCGGGCGATATCACCAAGTCGGAGATGGATGAAGTAGTTCTCCAGCTATCCGCATACTCGGGATTTGCCAAAGGTGAAGCCCTACAGGCGACTGCCGACGAAGCATGGGATCGACTGAGCCTGGCCCGGACTGCCGTTGGCGGCGTCCGACATGAGAGCGCCTAGTACGTCGCCAGAAATTACATTCGAAAAGTTGATGTCTAAAGGAGAACTTCGAACATGTCAGGATTAGAAGGCCGCGTCGCTTTTATCACCGGAGCCGGGCGGGGACAGGGCCGAGCGCATGCGATACGGCTCGCCCGTGAAGGCGTCGACATCATTGGCGTTGATATCTGCGAGAACGTGGACTCGATGACCTATCCGAATGCCAGCGAAGCTGACCTCGAAGAGACAGTGCGGTTGGTGGAGAAGGAATCTCGGCGCATGGTCGGCCTGAAAGCTGACGTGCGGAACTATCGACAACTCACTGCCGCCTTCGAGGAGGGGTACGAGCAGTTCGGTCGCGTCGACATCGTTATCGCCAATGCAGGCATCATCCGGATGGGGGCAGAATCGGAGGATTTTCTGGCGGACTGGAACGATGTCATCGACACCAATCTGACCGGGGTTTATCACACGGTGCGAGCGGCGCTGCCTGCCATGCGCGAGGCTGCGCGTGGCGGGTCGATCGTCATCACCAGTTCGACTGCCGGTCTCAAAGCTTCCTCGTCGTTGTCAGCCAGCGGTAATGCGTACGCGTCTGCCAAACGTGGCGTTGTGGCTCTGATGCAGGGTTTGGCAGCCCATCTCGCCCCGGAATGGATTCGGGTCAACACCATCCATCCCACCGGAGTAGCCAGCGGGATGACCCAGAATGCCGCGATGGACGCCCTCATGGCGCATGCCGCTGCCGGCGGCTCGAACTCGATCTCCGGGATGCAAAACGCTTTACCGCTGCAAATGCTCGAGTGTGAAGACGTCGCCAATGCTGTCGCATATCTCGTTTCCGATGAAGCCAAATTCATCACCGGCATCCAATGGCCACTCGACGCCGGATTCATGATTCGCTGACAGTCATTCGAGACAAGGAAGTTCTATGACTGCAACATATGGTGCTGCAACCGTTTTCGATGAACTTCCCAGCGGACTTCTCATCGGCAGTGACTGGGTTTCGGGCTCCTCGGGTGGTTCGTACGAGCACGTGTATCCGGCAAGCGGCCGACGGAACGCAACGATCGAGATCGCCGGCGAAGTCGAAATCGACCGTGCAGTGAAGTCTGCATGGGAGGCTCATCGTGAGTGGATCGCGTACACGCCTGAGCGTCGTCGCGATCTTTTGTTCGACCTCGCCGACGCGGTGAAAGCTGACGTCGATCGTCTCGCGCGGCTCAACGTGCATGACTTCGGTGTTCCGATAATGATGAGTGCCGGGCACATCGCATTGGCTGAAAAGTTCATCCGGTACTACGCCGGATACGTCGACAAGGCCCACGGATCGAGTACCCCCGTGTCCAACAAGTTCGACGTCAACCTGATCGAACGCGAGCCCTACGGAGTAGTCGGCATCATCGCACCCTGGAATGGGCCGATGGTGGTCGTCGGACTCAACGTTGCTCCTGCCCTCGCCGCCGGAAACGCAGTCGTACTCAAACCTTCCGAACTCTCCCCATTCACATCACTGCGATTCGGCGAACTCTGTCTCGAGGTAGGTCTGCCACCCGGTCTGGTCAATGTGCTGCCATCCGGACCCGAAGGCGGTGCCGCGCTCGTCCGCCATCGCGGGATCAGCAAGATCCACTTCACAGGCGGCGGCGACACCGCAAGAAAGATCATCGCCGAAGCTGCTGTCAATCTCACCCCGGTGGCCACCGAACTGGGTGGCAAATCCGCCAACATCGTCTTCGCTGACGCCGATCTGGATGCGGCGGCAAAACTGTCGGCGTTTCAAGGTCCACTTGGACAGGCCGGTCAGAGCTGTGCGTGTGGTAGTCGAATCCTTGTGCAGGACTCCGTCTACGACGCGTTCATCGAGAAATTTCTGGATGTGGTGCAGTCGGTGAAAATCGGGGAACCTTTCGATCCGAGCGTCGTGGTCGGGCCAGTGGTAAGTCAGGTGGCGGCGGATCGCATCCTCGAGACCATTGATCGGGCATCAACTGAGGAGATGGGTGAACTCATCGCCGGTGGCAAACGACTCGGTGGAGACCTGGCAGATGGCTTCTTCATAGAACCCACCGTTTTTACCGACGTCGACAATCACTCGCCGTTGGCCCGGATCGAAACATTCGGCCCAGTCGTCTCGATAATGCGATTCACCGACGAGGCAGAGGCCGTGGGTGTCGCGAACGACACCGTTTTCGGACTCAACGCCTACATTCAAACCAACGACCTCACACGCGCACATCGAGTTGCGCGTCAGCTCGAAGCAGGTTCTGTCTGGGTCAATCGCAACAGCGATATCTCACCCCAAAGTCCTTACGGCGGTTATAAACAGAGTGGTACGGGTAGAGCAGGGGGACTCGAGGGCCTCCACGAGTTTCAGCAGGTGAAGAACATTCGTATCGGAATGTCGTGATCGAGAAGTGCCGTAGTTTCCCTTCGAGTACCTCGCCACGTGCTCGGTGGTTTCGTCCTTCTGTGCCGCGCTTGTCGGGTGTGGGGACGCCACGTGTCGCATCATCCCGCCTTCAGACGGGGCGTCGAAGCCTAAGTCTTTGGACTTAGACTTCGATGATGGTTACATTAGGTGTGCCAAAATATGCCCCTGCAGCCGTAAACCTGTCGGCCAAACAGCAGTTGATTCTCACTGCAGAGCGACTCTATGCTCTGCATGGCTTCGATGGTGTGCCGCTGAGGCACATCGGAACTGCGGCAGGTATGGCCAACAAGTCCGCTGTGCAATACCACTTCGGAGGCAAAGAAGGCTTGATACAAGCCATCCTGGCGTACCGGGTCGAAGAACTGACACGGAGGCGAGCGATTCTTGGCGCGCGCTCTTCTGCAACGGACCTGAGAAGTGTCCTCGAAGCCCACCAGTTGCCGTTGATGGAACTCGCGGAGGACGAAGACTGCTACTATTTGCCGTTTCTCGAGCAACTCATTCGGGTGGTGCATCCTCTTGACGACCTGCCCGAGGGGTCTCGAGACTGCGAACGTGTCTACTACGAGCGGGTTGGCGCTCTCCTCGGGCATATTCCACAAGCGTTGCGCGAGATCAGAATTCACCAAGCCTCCGGCATGTGCTTACATGCGAGCGCCGACCGCCACCGTCAACGTTTGCTCGGCGCGCCCGTCGCGTCATATGCCGTGTATGTTAGTCAACTCCTCGACACGCTCGTAGCAATGCTCACGACTCCGCCCTCGCCGGAAACGCTTGCAGCACTTGGATAACCTCACAATCCGTTAGGCGATCAGCGAGTCGCGGAAGCGGACGGCCGATCGGCCCCAGCTGTCTCGTTGTGGTGTGAGGCCTGATAGCCAGTGGTCAGCAAGAAGACGGCGCGATCAACTGTCGGCATGATGTCGCTGATCGCGATCTGGTTTTCACGGCATCGACCTACGAGTCCGTAGACAACGGCGGACAGTATCGACTGCAGTTCTGTGACGAATTCAGGGTCTACGTCGGACATGACTGATCTGCCGATGCGTATGACCGGGTCGAAGCTGTCCATGCCGAGGTCACGGTCGCCGACGACGGTCCGTACTTGAAAGTACGCAAAGAGCATCGTCGGGTGCTTTTCCCAAGGTTCGAATATCGACCGCATCACCCGCATTATGGCCGGGTGGAGGGGCTCATTTGGGCCGCGCGTGTGATTGACGAGCCCGGAGTGGTTCTCTACCATCCACCGTTCGATGGCAGCGGCGATCAGTTCTTCTCGAGTGGCATACCGTTTGTAGATAGTCGTCAGCGATGTGCGGGCGCGACGCGCTACTTCGCGCAGTTGCACTGCGTCGTACCCTTCCTCCTCGAGGAAGTCGATGACGGTCTCGAGAAGTGGGTCTCGTGTGAGCTCCGGAACGCCCGCGAGATCTACGTTCTCCATTTTGTGAATTCCCTTGCCTTGTCGGGATAACCAGGTTATCGTAGCGCTTAGTAACTCGGTTACTTACTTCACATCCTACGGTGGCCGCACGAAAAATGTCCGCGCCGTCGGCAATCGGCGAGACCACTGCTGTTCGAGTTCGAATTCACCATGCGGAGCACCCAATGACTGGTTCCCCAAAGCGCGTACATATCGATCGCGGCATGTGCGAGGCGCACGCGCTGTGTGTCGAGATCGCACCCGAGATCTTCGACCTCGTCGACGATGACGTCGCAAGCTGCAACGAGAATCCTCCGGAAGCGTTGTGGCCCAAAGCGCTGGCCGCGGTCAGTGCTTGCCCGCGCCAGGCCATCAGCATAGTGCACGATTTGCCTGCTACTTCACCCGAAAGGTCAGTGATCCGATGACCGATCTCGCATCAGTCGACTATTTCTCCGACGGAGAGATCGCACAGAATCCCTTCGAATACTTCGACTACCTTCGAGGACAGAATCCGGTTTTCCGTGAACCGCACTATGGCGTGGTGGCAGTCACCGGCCATCAAGAGGTGATCGAGGGATTCAAGAACACCGACGCGTTGTCGGCCATCAACGCGATCGGCGGGCCGTTTCCTCCGCTGCCGTTCGAGCCCGAGGGTGACGACATCACCGCCCAGATTGAAGCGCACCGGCACCATTTCCCGATCTTCGAGCACATAGTTGTGATGGATCCACCTGAGCACACGAGAGCTCGATCGCTGCTGGGACGGCTCCTCACCCCAAAGCGTCTGCAGGAGAACGAACAATACCTGTGGGACCTGGCAGATACTCAGCTCGACGAATTCATCGATAACGGGGACTGTGAGTTTCTCGGTGAGTACGCTAAACCTTTTGCCACGCTCGCGATTACGGATTTGCTTGGCGTTCCGACGGAAGATCGGGCAGAGTTTCGCCGGATGCTGGGCGCAGGCAAGCCGGCCGGTAACAAGGTCGGGGCGCTCAACCATGATCCTGTCGGGATCAACCCGCTGGAATACCTGGAGGAGCGCTTCAGTGGTTACGTCACCGAAAGGCGTCGCGAACCGCGCAACGACATTCTCAGCGGTCTGGCGTCGGCCAAGTATCCGGACGGCTCAACACCTGAAATTCTGGAAATCGTGCGGCCTGCAACGTTCCTGTTCGCTGCCGGTCAGGAGACTGTGACGAAGCTGCTCAGTTCGGCGTTGCGAGTACTCGCCGAACGTCCGGAACTCCAGCAGACTCTGCGCGAGGATCGCAGCCTGATCCGTCCATTCATGGAGGAATCACTGCGTTTCGACAGTCCGACGAAGGTGGACTTCCGCCTCGCCCGCAAGTCCACCAGAATCGGCGATCTTGACATCCCCGCCGGAACGGTCGTGATGCTGGGTCTCGCTGCCGCCAACCGTGATCCGCGAAAGTTCGAGAATCCGAATGAGTTTCGGCTCGACCGGAAGAACGCGCACGACCATATCGCGTTCGGTCGGGGGCTGCACACCTGTGCCGGTGCACCGCTCGCCCGTGTGGAGGCCTACGTCACCTTGAACCGTCTGCTCGACCGGATGAGTGACATCACCATCAGTGAACGCGCACATGGCCCAGCCGGCAACCGCCGGTACGTATACGAACCCACCTTCCTGCTGCGCGGACTTATGGAACTCAATATCGAGTTCACCGCTATCCGACAGCCGTAATTCGTCGCATACCAGCATCGGGCGATTACTCGATGTACCCACCGAGAGAGGCAATTTCATGGCAGGCAGAGTAGAAGGCAAGGTTGCGTTCGTCACCGGCGCGGCACGTGGTCAGGGACGCAGTCATGCGGTGCGACTGGCACAAGAAGGTGCAGACATCATCGCCATCGATATCTGCGGACCGATCAGACCGAACGCCCAGATAGCCCCGTCTGAGCCGGCCGATCTGGCCGAAACCGCAGACCTGATAAAGGGGCTCAACCGTCGCATCGTGACGGCGGAGGTCGACGTCCGCGATTTCGACGCACTCAAGGCTGCGGTGGACAGCGGCGTCGAGCAATTGGGCCGTCTCGACGTCATCGTTGCCAACGCCGGGATCGGAACCGGTGGCCCTACGCTCGATCAGACCAGTGAACTGGACTGGCAAGAGATGATGGACATCAACCTCTCCGGCGTGTGGAAGTCGGTGAAGGCCGGTATTCCGCACTTGATCGAGGGCGGTCGCGGCGGGTCGATCATCTTGACGAGTTCGATGGGGGGCCTGAAGGGATACGCCCACATGGGTCCGTACATCGCCGCGAAACACGGCGTGGTCGGGCTGATGCGTACGTTCGCAGTCGAACTGGGAGAGCACTTCATCCGGGTCAACTCCATTCATCCCACAAACGTGAATACACCGATGTTCATGAATGAGGGAACGATGAAGATGTTCCGCCCCGACCTCGAGAGCCCCGGACCGGAGGATCTGAAGGCCGCCGCGCAGTTCATGCACGTACTGCCGATCGGCTGGGTGGAGCCCGAGGACGTCAGCAATGCCGTGCTGTTCTTGTCCTCTGACGAATCCCGTTACGTCACAGGACTTCCTCTCACCATCGATGCAGGTAGCAACCTCAAGTAGCAGTGACAGTCCGCTGTACATTTCGGTACCGGGTTGTGCACTCCACTCCGTGCGGGCCCGGTACCGACAGCGATGACACAAAGCCACCTGGCACGTCGCGATTTACTGCGGTATGTGCCGCCAAAGAACTTCAACACCCACGGGCACCACTGTCGACCCGTTTCGTCTGAATTCGTCGCAGTATCAATGCTGCTCGGTCGGCCGGAAGATATCGCTGCGTCCCGCGCTTCCATGTCTTTCGGAGGAGGCCAGCTTCATCACCGGATCAATCCTCCCTCTCAGCAGCTGAACTCTCACTTAAACAAGTGCCATGTCAAGGAATACACGATGATCTGTCGACTGCGCCAGTTGACCGCCTTGACCAAATGTAGGAGACCTGTGAAACCACAACGAACACTCGCTGCCGTCCTCGCCGTGGTGGCGGTAGCGGCAGCCGTCACCGGATGCAGTGGCCGAAGTTCGAGCGAGAGTTCGGCTGAGGGCGCCGACGATGGCGGAACCAGCGCTGCGGCCGCCTCCAGCGACTTCGGCGACCTTCAAGGCGTGTGTCAGCCTGGCGATGTCAAAGGCGCACCGGCCCAAGGCGTGACCGCGGAGGAAATTTCTGTCGGAGTCTTCTCCGACATGGGTTTCAACAAGAACACGGAATTTGCCGACGCCGCAGAGGTTTTCACATCGTGGTGTAACGATGCCGGCGGCATCAACGGTCGCCGGATTGTTGCCAACGTCCGCGATTCGAAGTTGATGGAAGTTCGTCAGAGAATGATCGAAGCCTGCCGTGACGACTTTGCTCTCGTCGGCGGCGGCGCAGCGTTGGATGCCCTCGGTGTCAAGGACCGGCTGACATGTATGTTGCCGAGTTTCCCCGCGCAGGCCGTCCAGGCACGATCTGCCGGCGCAGACCTGGAGGTAAGTGCGTCACCAACCATGATTCCCGGATACGACAATTACAACGGTTTTCGGACTTGGATCGCCGATGAGGCGTACCCGGACTCGAAAGCCGCCGTCGGGATCATCAACGGTGATTCGGCGGTTACCAAGGCAATTGGTGCTTTGACCGCAGAAACACTCGCAGCCACCGGTGCAACGCTCATCTACGACGAGCTCTATCCAGCTATGGGTGTCTCGGACTGGACTCCATACGCTCAGGCGATCAAGAGCAAGGGCGTCAAGGGTCTGATCTTCATGGGCGACTTCAATCAGTTGGCCAAGCTCGAAGAGGTCCTTACCAGCATGAACTACAAGCTCGACTGGATCGATGCCAACAACAATGCGTATAACACCTCGTTCATCGAACTGCTGGGGAAGTCCGCGGACTTCCAGAACAATCTCGTATCTCTCAGCGGGGTAGCGCCATTGGAGAGTGACGAGCCAGCGGTGGCGGAGCTCAAGGCTATGTACCAGAAGTACGCCCCGGACGCGCAGATCACACTTCCGTCGATGCTCGCCATGTCGTCGTGGTTGCTGTTCGCGAAGTCGGCCGCCAGTTGCGGTGACGATCTCACCCGCTCGTGCCTTTACAACGCAGCTGTCGCCGAAACTGCTTGGACCGGGGGAGGTTTGCATGTCGCTAACGATTTGGCGAATCCTATCCCGCCGCAGCCGTGCTTCAACGTCGAGCGAGCGACATCTGACGGATGGGAGGCAGCTGATTTCAATCCTGACAACGGTCTCTACCGTTGCGATATCCCCGCTCGCAAATTGACGGCTGACTTCGGGACGCCGATGACCCTGGCCGAAGTCGGTAAAAGCATCGGCGATTTCGAATAATGGAACAGTTCATCTCCTTTGGGATCGTCGGGCTGAGCACTGCGGCGATCTACGCGATCATCGGCAGCGGATTGGTGGTTACCTACACGACCACCGGCGTGTTCAACTTCGCACACGGCGCGACGGGCATGATGGCGGCTTTCTCCTATTGGCAGCTCAGCGTCGGTTGGGGTTGGCCGGTGTGGTTGTCGGTAGCGACCGTACTTCTTGTCCTGGCACCGGCTTTCGGGCTTCTCGTCGAACTGTTGGTGCGGCCGGTCCAAGCCCTTGGTGAGGCTGAGAAGCTGGTGATGACTATCGCCTTGCTGAGCGGTCTGATTGCGCTCGCGAGGTGGATCTGGAGTCCGAACAAGGCACGCACGCTTCCCAAGTTCTTTGCCGAGCAAGACTCTTTTCAGATCGGTGCCGCGACGGTCAGTTGGCACCAGGCAATCACCATGCTGGTAGCGGTCGTCGTCGCGGTGGGGCTGCGAATCTTGATGCTGCGCACTCGAACCGGAACCGAAATGCGAGCGACGGTCGACGACCGTGCCTTGGTGGGTCTGACCGGGGCAGACCCGGTTCGCGCCAACCGGGTTGCCTGGATTCTGGGGACGGTATTGGCGGCAATCGGCGGCATTCTCATCGCTCCGATGGTCGCCCTCGATGCGACCCAACTGTCACTCGTGATCGTCAGTGCTTATGCCGCAGCGATATTCGGACGGTTGAAGAGCTTGCCGATGACTTTTGTCGGCGCGATCGTCGTCGGGTGCATGGAAAGCTACCTCACCGGTTACCTACCGCAGAGTCCGTACCTTCCCGGGCTGCGACTCGCTGCGCCGGCAATTCTGTTGCTGCTCGCGCTGTTGCTGTTTCCGCACGGGCGACTTCGGAGACGCGACCGTCACCTCAGTCAAGTTCCGCTACCGACAGTTCGCGGCACAATCGCCTTCGCAGGAGTTATCGTCGCGTTCGGACTCATTCTGGCCACCGTACTGGGGGAGGGTGATCTGATCACCTACGGACAGATATTCGCATTCGGCGTCATCGCGTTGTCCTTCGTTCCGCTAGTCGGTTACGCCGGTCAGATCTCGCTCGCACAGCTCACGATGGCGGGGGTCGGGGCGATCGTCTGTGCACGCTTGGGCGGAAATGGGCAATGGTGGGCACTTTTGGCGGTGATGGTCATCTCGGGCATTGTCGGTGCGGTGATCGCAGTGCCGGCGCTGCGACTCTCAGGGGTGTACCTGGCGCTCGGGACGGCGGCAATCGCGGCCATCTTCGACCGATGGATCTTCACGTTGCCGTCTTTCGAGGTGTTCGGCACGGAGATCACACTGTTTGATCAGGGTTCAGTGGAATTGGTAGGCCCGCGACTGTTCGGATTCGCGATCGACACCCCGGCAGAACTGACAGTGTTCTCAGCAGTGTGTCTGGCGCTCGTCACACTGGGCGTGGCAATGCTCCGACGAGGGCGCCTCGGTCGACGATTGATTGCACTGCGCGACAGCGAGGCAGCGTTTGCGACATTGGGAGGCAGCTTGCTGCTGACGAAAATGCTGGTCTTTGCGCTGTCAGCCGGCATTGCCGGTCTCGGTGGGGCGCTGTACGGAATGCAACTGATGTCGATCTCGGCGGAGCAGTTCAGTTTTGTTGCCGGACTGGGTATTTTCCTGATCGCCGTCGTCGGTGGACTCGGTGTGGTCGGAAACGGACTCTTCACCGGAACGATGATTGCCGGCCCTCTCAATGCAATTGTGGCGTTGTGGCCGGCGGCCGCCAACCTCGTGCAGACGCTGCCCGCCGCTGCCGGCTTGGCATACAGTTCCGGCGCCGTCGACGACGGACTCGTACCCAGCCTGCGTCGGCGCTGGGAGCCCGCACTTCGGGACCGCGTCGTGATGGCTGTCTTACTCGGTTGGATTGGGGCGCTGTGGATTCTGCGACTCGTCGATGTCGTGAACGGGTACGTGCTGATCATCGGGGCGGTGGCCGGAATTCTCGCAGCCCGAAGTTGGGGTGTGTCGAGGCAACGGGAGGCACCGGCAGAGCGGGAGATTCCGGTGGAGTGGTGGGGCCTGGAGCGCCCCTGGACTACGGAAGACGAGGAGGTGCTTGATCGTGCCATCGCAGCTCGAAGTTAAGGACATCACGGTCACATTCGGCGGCCACCACGCACTCACCGACGTTTCACTGACCGCCGAACAAGGCAACATCACCGGCCTCATCGGACCCAACGGTGCCGGAAAAAGCACCCTGTTCGACGTCATATCCGGACTCCGCAAGCCCGCCACGGGAAGTGTGTTCCTCGATGGCCGCGATGTGACCCGAGCCGGACCGTCTCGGCGCGCCAAATACGGTCTGGCGCGGACGTTTCAACGACTGGAACTCTTCGGTCGTCTCAGCGTCAGAGACAACCTCCTCGTTGCCGCCGAAATTGGGCCGCAACGACGCAACGCGACAGCCGTTGTCGACGACATCATCGATCGACTGGGATTGGCTGCCGTGGCCGCGATCACTGCCGATTCGCTGTCGACCGGCATGGGACGACTCGTCGAGGTGGCGAGGGCGATGGCAGTGCACCCGTCCGTCATTCTTCTCGACGAACCGGCTGCCGGGCAGGATCCCGAAGAGACACAACGGTTCTCTGTGCTACTGCGATCACTGGCGGATCAGGGAACAGCGGTTTTGTTGGTCGAACATGACATGGAATTGGTGATGAGCGTGTGCGATCAGGTGTACGTGCTCGATCTCGGGAAGATCATCTCGGTCGGCCCACCCGAGATGATCCGGCGCGATGACGCCGTTCTGGCAGCGTATCTGGGGGAATCATGAGTCCCGTTCTCGAACTACGCGACGTCCGCGCGGGTTACGACGATATCGCTGTCCTGCACGGCATCGATCTTGCAGTCGAGCCAGGGCAAGTAGTGGCATTGCTCGGTCCGAACGGTGCAGGCAAGACCACCACGCTGCGCATCATCTCCGGTGTCCATCCGATCACCTCAGGACAGCTCCTGCTCTGTGACAGAGACATGACCGGAGTATCACCGCGGGAATTGGCGCGCGCGGGTGTATGTCTCATCCCCGAGGGGCGCGGCGTATTCCCCAATCTGTCCGTCCGGGACAATCTGTCGATGATGACCTTCACCGGTCGCTCTCGTGACGAAATCGAAGAGGTCGCATTCACTCGTTTTCCCATCCTCGCGGAACGAGCCTCACAAATTGCCGGAACATTGTCCGGTGGCGAGCAGCAGATGCTCGCTCTCTCCCGCGGCTTGGCCACCGAACCAGCTGTGCTTCTGCTCGACGAATTGTCCATGGGACTAGCGCCTTTGATCGTCGGCCAACTCTACGAGGAGGTCGCCGAGATCGCGAGGCAAGGTGTCGCCGTGATACTCGTCGAACAGTTCGCGAACGCCGTACTCGAATTCGCCGACCATGCTGCAGTTCTCGTTCGAGGTCGGATCGAAAAGCAGGGCCACCCGGACGACGGACTGCGCACCGAACTTGCCACCCTCTACCTAGGAAGTTCCACATGACCACGACTGAAACACGCGCAGAGCGTTTTTCCCGCGAGCTTGCCGATTTGAAGATTCCCGACCCGTCCGCGGGCCGGTCCAGTCTCTGGCTGCGACTCGGAATTGCACTGATGGTGCTGGGTCCAGCGTTGGGAGTGGGGGCTTATCTTCTGTCACACAACACATCTGATCCGCTCGTGCAACGAGACGCCATCATTGTCGCCGTGATCGGAATAGCCGTAGGAATCAACGGAGCTGCTATCTTCCTGCGCTATTCACTGACCAATTTCCTGAGATTCTGGATGGCTCGCCAATCCTACGACCTGGCACTCGCAACGAGAGTTCCCTCCCACAACGGAGAACAGTCGTGACCTTCTGACACGTCGGGAGCTCGAAACACATGGTGGCGGAACCGTTCCGTCCACCGGAAAGGATTCACCATGCGCAAATCTGTAATCGGTCGAGCCCTGATCGTCGGCGCCTTCATCATCACTACATTCGCGACGGGCTGTAGCAGCTCCGATGACAGTTCGAGCGAGACCACCTCATCAGCCAAGGCGACAAGTACTTCGGCGTCGGCAGCAGCGACAACCAGCGCTGCGGCGTCCGCCGCGGAAACCCAAGCAATCACGGACGCGTACATCACCTTCTTCAATGGAACTACCGCACCTGCCACGCGTGCCGCCCTGCTCGAGAACGGTGAAGTATTTCTCCCAACGCTCGAAGCGATGGCCGCTGATCCGCAGTCGATGGCAACTACTGCCACCGTAGAAGGCGTCACCGCAGCCGGCGCCGACAACGCCTCTGTCAAATGGACACTCGTGATGGGCGGCACCCCAGTACTTCCCGACCAGTCCGGTGAGGCAGTACAGGAAGCCGGTACCTGGAAGGTCTCCGCAACGACGTACTGCACCTTGATGGCTATCCAGGGGAGCGGTGCCACCGTTCCCGGCTGCTAGTGCCAACAAACCGAACCTTCACCAGGGCAATCTATTCGATCACCCAATCGGCCAGCGATATCGACTCAAGTTTCGAACTAACCGAAAGCAGTCAGAATGACACTCCAATCGATCATGGACGAAGTACGCAATCTCCCGGGCACCGGTGAAGTCATTGCGGTCATCGACCCGGCGACCGAAGAACAGATCACCGAGTTCACCGATGGCGGGGCAAAGGCGGTCGAGGAAGCCGTTTCTCGTGCGCGCGAATCCTTCGAGGCCGGTGTGTGGCACGGTCTCCCCGGCAGCGAAAGGGCTAAAATCCTATGGCGCGCTGCCGATCTGATCGACGAACACGCAACTGAGATCGCTCAGCTCGATTCGATCAACACCGGGATGCCATTCGTTCAAGCGCATTCCATCGTCGGTACCAGCGCCGAATTCTTCCGGTACTACGGAGGCTGGTGCACGAAGGTCAACGGCATCGCCCATGACGTGCACATGACCGGCGGGATCACTGGAGCTCATTCGAATATGCACGGCTACACCCTCAAGGAACCCGTGGGTGTCGTCGGGCTGATCTTCCCGTGGAACGGCCCGATCTTCAACGCGTGCGCCAAACTTGCTCCAGCCCTTGCTGCAGGGTGCAGCGTGATCGTCAAGCCCGCCGAAGAAACACCGCTGTCGGCGCTGCTCCTGGTCAAACTATTGGCTCAGGCCGGCGTCCCCGATGGTGTCGTCAACCTCGTCAACGGCTACGGCCACACTGCAGGCGCGGCGCTGAGCGAGCATCCCGATGTAGACAAAATCGCATTCACAGGATCTACCGAAGTCGGTAAGAAGATCGTGCAAGTAGCCAGTGGCAACCTCAAGAAAGTCATGCTCGAACTCGGCGGCAAGTCACCCGTCCTGATCTATGACGACGCCGATCTGAACACAGCCATCCTGAGTGCCGCGATGGGTATCTTCGTGCACTCCGGTCAGGGTTGCATCAGCGGCTCACGCATCTTCGTTCAGCGCGGTGTCTACGATCAGGTCGTCGAGGGTATTGCGGCGATTGCCAATTCGCTGAAGCTCGGCGGGCCTAAGGATGAGGGCGTCCATATCGGTCCGCTCATCAGTCAGAAGCAGCTCACTCGAGTCATGGGCTTCGTAGAAGAGGGAAAGCGCGACGGTGTCGAGGTAGTGGCAGGCGGAGCCCGGATCGACCGGCCCGGTTATTTCGTGCATCCCACCGTCCTCACCGATGTCAGACCCGACATGCGGCTCTATCAGGAGGAAATTTTCGGACCCGTCGTTCCTATCATGCCGTTCGACGACGATGACCAAGTAGTTACCATGGCGAACGACACCACATACGGGCTTGCCGCTACGGCGTGGACCTCGGACGTCGGCCGTGCTCACCGGCTCGCGAAGCGACTGGACGCCGGAACTGTCACCCTGAACTGCCAGATGGTTTTCGACCACGCTATGCCATTCGGTGGATACAAGCAGTCCGGGTGGGGCTACGAGCACGGCAGGGAGGGCATCGAGGGATATATGAAAACCAAGTCGGTTTACACACAAATCTAGATCAGTCTGTGTTGACCGGGGCCTTAGCCTGCCGGACGCTCACTTCCTGCTGCGTCCGGTGAGGGGTTGTTCACAGGTGCCGGAGCGATCCGCCATGACATGTCCATGCGCACAGCCGATCAGGAAGTGTGAAGCCACTAAGAGTTTTCAGAGGACGTCGCAGATACGCTTGAGGCTGTGAAGTGAGGGATGGAGACCGAACCCGAGACGGCGATACTCTCGCCCTTCCGGCCTTGCGACAGGTAGGTGATCAACTCGCTCCGTTCTGCGCTGGGCAGGACGGCATTGCCCGATAAGGCTTGGTGACTCAATAGCTAGCAAGTGGGATGGCACGCGGGCGATTGCCTGCATGGATGGACCCTGAGCCTCGACGTTTGGGATCGGCAAATCCGGGTCTTGGCAGAAGCCGGCCATCGGGTCACCGCCATGGCCTGGCAGTCGGCGTTACGATGGGCGTCGGCACCAGGAAAATCCCGCGCCAAGTCAATCGGGGCGAGTCTGCAACGAACGCTTGATCTATTCTGGAAAAAGAGCTCTGCCTCGACGCATTTCGTACGCGTCTGAACAATTCCAGATTCTGCTCGTCGGCGAGCGCTAACGCAGGAGCGGGATATCTGGCCTGCAGGGTGGCTTGCTCGATGGTCGAGGCCGACACTCCTTCACCGAGCATCGCCAGAGCTTCAACCCTAGACATTAAATATGTACATTCGTCGCCGGGTCGTCCATCCATGCGGCCCCATCCGAACTCTCGGGGACGGTAGCGGCGCCACGGGTAAGTGGCCCGAACATGGGCGATCAACTTTTGATGACGCTCGCACCACCAGTTCCTACCGCAATCTGGACGCGCTCAAGATGCCGAACCAGGTGCCAGCGATTCGTGCTCCACTCGTTGAACACTTGTTGACAACCGCCAAATCACCGTCTGTTCGGTGTTCGACACGGACACTGTTCGACGGGACTCCGGCAGAATTGTGGTTCGTCGAAGACAGCATGGGATGGAAACGCATCGCCGTGCGACAAGTCGGTCCACCCGCCGGCGCTCGCATCTACACCGCGGCGCACGAACTCGGCTATACGATCATCTGAAATGAGTGGTCAGCCGCGCCGAGGACATGGACAGCGCCGATCACCGGCATTTCTGCTGAAGTGCATCGAACGAACAGAGATCAACATTCACAGGCTGGCCAGACTGCCCGACGGAGTCGGCACCGCCGTTGTCGAAGCAACCATCGGCGCTATCGACGATCGCACCGAGACTCCCATCCTCTGTGTTCCTTGGCGCGGCGCCACCGCGCGGGATCGAACTTCCGACGATGTGGATCAGCAGGGTGTGCGGGAGTGGCTTGCCAACGATGGGAACGGATAGGCGTTCGTACACTGCAGCGCGTGGTTTACCGAGGAAACCGGGCTTTCCTTCGTCCTGTGGCGCGCCGCCGTCCGGATCGAGGCCGGGGCCGCATACTTGGGCGCGGGCGTGAGATCGGCTGGACTGGCCGGCAAGTCGGATTCGCGACGCCGGCTTCACTCGCTCTTTCAGCGAGCACCGCGGCCGGACTCCCAGCGACTACGCTCGCGGAAAGGGGCACGCGACGCCGGTTCACGTCGCCGAGAGCCTCGCGCACGGCGTCCCCGTCCTGCCCGAGGACGCGGGCACTGGTCGGACAGCGTGCGGGAATCGGCGGGATCCGCCCTGACCGCGGCGAGGATCTCGAAAATTTTTCGGACCTTTTCCTTTTAGTTCAGATCGAGATGCAGTCGTAGTGCTTCCTCGAGTGCGGCCAGTGTTCTGAGCCCAAGCTTTCCGACAGGTTCGGCGTCGAGTCGGCGCACCGACACCGAACGTACTTGTTCCGCTTGAGCTTTCGATGCCTGACCTAACCCTGATTCGTCTGGCTCGACGAGTACCTGGAACGGGAAGACATGTGACGTGTTGGTGGTCAGCGGAACAACGGTGACCACACCTCTGCCGAGGTTTTCTGCCGTGGCGTTGGCTCGGTCGTTGCTCACGATCACCGCCGGGCGACGTTTGGACGCTTCGCTACCTTGCGTAGGGTCCAGATCGACCCAGTGAATGTGTGCCCGGCGGATCATCCGGCGTCGGCCGCGGTGACGTCCCACGCCTCGTCGGTGTCGCTTTCGGTGAACGCTGCGGCGTAGTCGCGTTCGAGGCCGGACGCCGCGAGAAGTCGGAGTGCTGCCTGGATTCCCGCTGACCGGCCACGGAGCCCGTGATCACGGACGTACTCGTCGAGGACGTGTGTGTCCTCGTCGGGGAGGCTGATTGTAAACTTTGCGGTCATACTCCTAGCGTACCGAAGTATGACTTACCTGTACACGGTGACGCAGACCGAACGTTCACCTTCGCGGCGAGTGCGGGCGAAAGTGTGGTGAGACCGTTGAGTTGGTCGAGAAAATGACTGTGCGCGAAGGCGGTCAATTCCTCTGTCAGTGACGTTGGTAGCGCATCAGAGATAAGTACCTCAGAGGGTCCGCTGAAGCGGCTGATGCGCGTGTGCAGGAGTTACGTTCGGTGACGGGGTTGACGATGGCGCACGCCAAAATGGCGGCGTCGTCGAGGTGCCGGTCTCGGTCTCGGTCGTCTTGGCGGTAGGCCTCTCCTTTGAGCACGAGGGCTCCCAACACTGTGGGGACACTCAATCGTGTTGTTGTTCCGTTGACGTCGATTTCGCAGTTGACGGTCTTTTGTAGAGCCGAGGTGCCTGCGGGAATCCCGAATACCGGCCGTCCCTTCACTGTTGGTCGAAATCTGGGTGAGAGGTTGTCGGCGACCATCACGCCAACTTGTTGTTCGCTGTTGTGGCGGGTGAATCGGTGAACTGGGCCGTCACCGGCCGGCATCTGGATTTCGTATCCGAGATCTTCGAGCTTGTCTCGCACGTCGGGGAAGGTGGTGGCGCCGGTTTCGATATGGAGCACCATGTCGACATCGACTGTGGGTCGGTATCGACTGTGGGTCGGTTCAAGGGTAGATCTGCGCGCGCGGCGTGCAGCTGCACCATCAACCCGCCGACTAGTGTCCACTGTTTCGGACGGTATTGCGCGGGCGAGTTCCGCGGTTTGTGGCCATGGAGGTGCTCATCCTCCTGCGGGTGCGGGCACCGTCCATTCGGGTCGATCAGCCGATGTCATCGAGAAGCTCCTGCAGTACTCGGGTGCCTGCGCTGCGCTCACGAGTATCGAGCGATTCCATGAGGTCGACGGCGACGGCTGCGATCGGCAGTGTCGTCGAGGTGAAGAACGGGTTCAGGTCTGTGACCACTCGTAGTGTGATGTGACCTTCGTGCTCGGGTATCAGTCCGAACGTATCGATGACATCGTTGACACGGTCGTCGGTGATGTACCCGTCGACCGTGTCACGCACAACCGGTGACAGGCCGAAGCGTGCTGCGGTGCCCGGAACGTGGGCGAGGGCGCTGGGGCCGGTTGCGGTGATGGATCCGCCGGTGACAAGGGTGTTCGCGTCATCGCCCCATCCCTGCATGCGGCGGGTATGGGCGCGGCGGCGTGCGAGGAATGCCACTTCGCTGGGGCTAGATCGCCGCAGTCGATGCTTGAGGCGGGTGATGTGTGGGGGTGAGATCCAGTTCACGGGGCGTGCGGACAGTAAGGCCAGGGCGGCCCAGGCGACGTTGCCGTTCCAGGGACGGCTTCGGTGTCGGGTGGTGTGTGCCATGCGGAGCACGGAGGCGGCGTCGAGGAGTATCGATTTGCCGATTTCGCGGGTGATGGGGAGGGCGCCGGCGCGGGCTAGCCTGGTGACCTGTCGTTCGGTGACCCCCAGTTCGGCTGCCGCAGCACTCACCGTCATCTCCGCCATACATATATGGTCGCATATACGACTATATCAGGCAATATTTGCACTACAGACCGAATATCGGTCAAGACGTTGTGTGTACGTCTGCTGTCGGCGTGCCCTCCAGCGCCTATGACGGGTGTCCTCGGTGAAGCCAGTCGTGTGTCGGGCTGATCACGCTTTTTTTCATCCCCAGTACGAAACTGGTGGCGGTGAGGATGTGGGCGGTTAGGAGTTGAAAGGTTGGACACCGGATCGGGTTCCTCGCGGGGAATGTCGGCACTTCGATTCGTTGATTCGTTGTCGGACGCTGCCGGCGTGGGTTTGTGGGAAGGTGTGTGATGGTTCGGGTGCTGAGTTGAAGACCCGGACCCGATGAAAGCTTGGCTCGCGCCGTTGGGAACAACGCTTCAAGGGAGTGTGTCTTCGCGAATATCATTGCGGCAGTTCATCGAACGGCGGTGGCAATCGTGTCGTCGGCGCTGGCCTTGAAGCTTCCCAAAGGCTTGGTTTCCTGCCCTGTCGGCCTGGTGGTGTGGCCTGGTCGTGGTCGTGGCCGCGTTGTGCCGTGCTTACGAATGTGTTCATGAGAATTGCGGGCGTGATCGTTGCACGATTGCTGTGGGTGTCGCGGCGTAAGCGAGTGTGAATCTCGCTCTTGTGCCTCGCGCCGGCGCGAAGCTTGTTCGGCTAGGCGGATCTGGTCGTTTTCATGGGCACGTTCTGCCGGGGAAGGTGCTGACCAGTCGATCTGGGTGAGTCGCCAGGCAGGAATGCGGTGGGTCGTGTGAGTTGTGTGGGCCAGACCCAGCCCCGGGATTGGGTGTCCGTGGTGAGTTCGCGGGCGATGTCGCGGCCGGTCCATCGGGTGGGGTCGATGCCAGCTCGCTCGAGGACGTCGCAGATCCGGCCGACGTGCCTGACAGTTTTCAGGGCAGGGATGTGATCAATCAGCTGGGTGGCATTGCATTGCAACGAGATTGGACGTGGGGTGGATCTTGGTGTGTTCTTCGGCTTGCCCGCCCGCGTGTGCGCGTGCGTTGGTGAGAACTTGAAAACAAGAGATTGAAGAACAAATCCCCCAGAGGGGGATACGGGGCCACGGCCGCCGGTGTGTGGAGAAGTTCGAGAGGCTGTGCCGGCGCGGTATGCGGCGCTGCGAAGTATCGCGCGAGAGGACTTTTTAAACTTCTTGAAGGGCGCGGTGATGGTTGTGACCGCGGCGCGGGGTGAGATGAGTGCCCAGACGGACGCTGCCCGGAACTGCTTGTGTCCGTGGTGTGCTCTGCGGCCATGGATTCGATTTTTTGAAGGTAGCGGCCGCGGACGAGTTTCTGTGGCGACGCCGAGGGCTGTGAGGAATCGTCTGGCGCGTTTAACCGCCGCGACGCTGACCCCGGCGCGGGTGGCGATGGTGATGCGGGAGGCGGTGATTGAGCGGCCGGTTCTACTTTCGGCGTAGTGATGAGCGCGGTGTTGTGCTTCACCGCGGTCAGCGCCTCCTGCTTCGCCTCGCGGTTCTCGAACTTGTTCTTGGTGAACAGCGCGATGGATGCGAGGAGGGTGGCCCCCGCGACTGTCCAGCCTATGGGGCCGGCGAGAGCGAGTAGCGCAGTGCCTGCCGCAGTGCCTCCGCCTCCGGCCGCGATGGCTCCTCCTCCGAGCCAGGCCAGAGCAGCCTTGGTCGCGACGGCCCCGGAGAGAGTGGAGATCGCGGTGCCGGTCGATGCGGTGCCGAAGGTGGTGGCCACCCACAACGCAGCTGTCGGGGCAATGCTCGCGACCGCGGCGCCCGCGGTGAACCCGGCGCCTGCGCCGGCCGCCGACTTTCGCGCGGCCTCGAGGTCCTTCCGGGCGAACTCCTCCGCCTCCAGAAACTCGGTCTTGTGGACGTCAATCTCGTCGAAGTCGGTCTCGAACGACTTCGGGGTGTTGACGATGCTGTTCACCAGCAGCTCGACGAGCTCGATCAGGTCCGTCGAGCGTTCGCGGTCGCTGTTGGGGATGTCTACCGGACACGGGTTGGCCGCGGATATCCGTGGCGGCGCTGTGATCGACTCGCACCCTGCTGCCTGGAGTTTGGGGGCAGAGTGAGCGGGTACGTGAAGGCGGTGATGGCGAACGAGCATGTGCGGGGAGGGCGCTCCGGTGCCGGGGGTGAGCAGGTCTCGGTACTGCTGATCGCGGATCCGGGCGAACCAGCGGAAATTGCCGAACGCATCGCGGAGTACCTGCCGAAACGCCTGCGCAGCACTCACCGGCTCGCGCGCCGGTGGACGACGTGCGTGCGCCGCAAACCGTACCTGCCCGACGAGCAAGCTGATTTCGCCGACGTCATCGACACGGTCGATCCGTCCTCCGAAGAGGAAGACGTCGTCGTGTACCTCACCGATCTGCCGCGCCGCGAGGACACCTTGCCGGTGGTGGCCGATGTCAGCGACCAACACAAATTCGCGCTCATCTCTGTCGCCGGAGTCGGCGGCGTCCACGTCGAGCGTCGCGTCCGCACCGTCACTGAACTCGCGATCGCCCGCGTCCTCGGTGAGCCGGTCCTCAGGCCCGGCGCGGCGCGGCGGTTCCCGTCTGCGCGCACCGAGGGCGGCGTCCGGTACTTCGCGCCGTCAGGGCTGCGGCGACTGCGACTGCTGTCTGGGATGGTGCGCGCTAACCGGCCGTAGCGGCTGGTCACCGGATTGTCCAAGGTGTTCGTGGGCGCCTTCGCCTCGGGCGCGATCGCGTTGGTCACCAACACGATCTGGTTGTTCGCCGACACCATGGGCCCTTGGCGTATGGGTGCGGCGACAGTCCTGTCGAGCGTGGCAATGATCCTCTGGCTGATCCTCGAGCACGAACTGTGGGAGCGGCCGGAGTCGCCGACCGAACGTGATCGTTCGGTGCTGTACAACACCGCGACCGTGGTCACCTTGGTCATCGGCGTCGTCGTGCTGTACGTGGCCCTGTTCGGTCTGTTGCTGTTCACTGCGTCTCTGACTCTTCCTCCGGAACTTCTGTCTCGTGTTCTCGGGCACGGGGTGAACCTCGCGGACTACCTCACGCTGGCCTGGTTGTTGGCGTCCATCGCGACCATCGGTGGGGCGCTCGGGTCAGGTCTCGAGGATGACGCTGCCGTCAAGGAGGCGGCGTACGGGGTGCGGCAGCGGCAACGTATCGAGGAGACGCGGCAGTCGTCGAACGAGGCAAGGTAGTCGCGACCGGCGAAGCGCGCGCGATTTAGCCGTGGTGCCCAATCGGGGACGTCCCCAGATGATTCGGGTGTCAGATCGGGTGCTCGACCGGTCGGCAGCCCCGTGCAGGTTTGGATTGACTCCCCACACCCTGCGGGACTGTCCCTCACTGAGTCCTGTTGCCGGGTTCTCTGGTGGGCGGTGAGCAGAAGGTAGTCGAACCGGGGGTCTCCCGGTCGCTGATCAGGTGCGCGCCCTAGCTGGACTTCGCGCTACGGCCAAGGCCGAGATGGGCGAGCACCAGCTCGGAAATTTGCGAAGACGACTCCGAGCCCAAGGGTGGTGCGTCAGGCACGTTGTCCGTGATTACGGGTGTACTCCGCATTCGCTTATCGGCTACATCGCATCACCCTCGAAAGGTCCTGCGCGTTCGCGATTTGGGTGACGGTGCAATCGCCGACGTCGCAGTGGGGTGCGAAATCGTCTCGCTCGCCATCGGCTCCCGGCCGCTGGCCGGGGTCAGAGTAGTAGGTGGAAGATGTCGAAGGCGACGGTCCATTGGGCTGTGCCGGGGTTCTTGCGGTCCGGTTCGACCGTGGCGAAGGTGTGCGCCAGCGCCACACTCAAGCCTCCTGCGATCAGCGGCAGTCGTTGCTCGGTCTCCTCGGAGAGGGCCACGTCCAAGGGTGGGCGGGCCGTGAGCTGATCGAGCAGCGGCTGAAGTTCGATCTCCTCGTCGAGTTTTTCGAACCGGTGGATGCTCTCCTGTAATCCCTTGGTGATCGGCAGGTCCCACGGTTCGATCACGTCGCGCATGTTTGCTTTTGCGGAGGCTTTCCCGATCAGGATCACGTCGTAGATCTTGTCGTCGATGAAATCGGTATAGCGCTTGAGATCGTTCCGGTCGACCTGCAGTCCAGCCGCTGCCCTGAAGAACCGCTGGAATTTCACGGTGCCCATTACTGGCATGTCGTCAGCTCCTTTCGAAGTATTCATGGATTTGGCGTACGGCCATCGCTCCTTCACCGACGGCGGATGCGACTCGTTTCACCGAACCGCGGCGGATGTCGCCCGCCGCGAACAGGCCGGGCAGGCTGGTTTCGAGCGTCCTGGACAGGCCGCCGTTGATCGGCAGGTTGCCGTCTGCTCGGGCGTGGATCGCGTCCATGCCGGTGAGGACGAAGCCATGGTCGTCGAGTGCGATCGCTTCGGCAAGCCACCCGGTGTGCGGTACTGCCCCGATGAAGACGAACAGGGCGCGCACCCGGATCGTGTCCTGGTCGCCGCTGCGATTGTCCTCGACCGCAATTTCGTCGAGGTATTTCTCGCCGTGGACCGCACGAATCTCGGTGTTCCGGTGCACGGTGACCCGCGGGTGGTGTTCGATCTGGTCGACCAGGTAACGGGACATGCTCTTTCCGAGGTCATCGCCGCGGATGAGCAGGTGCACGTGTGAGACATGCTCGACGAGGAAGACGGCAGCCTGGCCGGCGGAGTTGCCGCCACCGACGATGGCTATCGGGTCGGTGCCGCATATCCGCGCTTCCTGGTGGGTTGCGGCGTAGTACACGCTCGTTCCTTCCAGCGCCTCGATCCCCTGAACGGCCAACTTGCGGTATCGCGCCCCGGCGGCGAGCACAACGGCCCGGGCGTGAACCGTGCCGCCGTCCGCCAGTCGGAGCACATGGTTCCCGGCCTCGGATCCCAAACCGGTCACTTCTGCCGACACCAGGATGCGGGCGCCGAACTTCCCGGCCTGGAGCACGGCTCGCTCGGCCAATTCGGAGCCGGAGACCCCGGCGGGGAAGCCCAGATAGTTCTCGATCCGGGAGGAGGTACTGGCTTGGCCGCCCGCGGCGATCCGCTCCAACGTCACCGTGTTCAACCCGTCCGAGGCGCCGTACACCGATGCGGCCAGGCCGGCCGGTCCGGCACCCACGACGACGAGGTTGTATACGTCCTTGGCTGCGTCCGCGACGGATGCCGGGACGGCAAGCCCGACGACGCGTGCGAGTTCCGCATTCGTCGGATTGCGCAGCACCTTCTCGCCGTGCCAGATCACGACGGGTGTGTCCTCGGGGGCGACGTTCAGGCTGCGTAGCAGCTGCTCCGCCCGTTCGTCCTGCTCCAAGTCGAACCACCTGTGGGGCAAACGATTTCGCATCGCAAACTCGCGAAGCCGCAACGTATCGGGGGAGAAACAGGAGCCGATGATCCGGAACCCCGAGCCGAGCCCGATCAGCAGGTGTCGACGCACCAGGTAGGCGCGCAGGATCAAATCGCTGAGCACGGGATCATGGGCAATTAGCTCGCGCACCTGCTCGGCCGGGACGACGAGTATCTCGCCGTCCTCGATCGCTTCGGCGGTGAAGAACGCCACCTGGCCTTCCAACAGTCCGAGCTCGCCCAGGAAGCGCCCAGGACCGTGCACGCGCAGTATCCGGCGCTCGCCGTCCGCGTCGCCTTCGTCGACGACTGCGACCTTTCCGGAAAGGACCACGACGAAATCGTTGCAGGGCACGCCTTGTCGGATCAGCACCTCGCCGGCGCGAACCGACCGACGCGAGCCGCCGAGCTCGAGCGTCGCGACCTGGTCGTCCGTCAGACGCGGGAAAGCACCCTCCTCGTCCGCGGTCTCGTCGTCGACCGGCGGGCTGTACCCGATGGGTGAGGCGCCCTCAGACGAAGTTCTGGTCGACATAACACCACCGCCAATCTTCACCGGGCTCCATCGACTGGACGATCGGATGCCCGATGGCGTGAGCGTGAGCACTCGCGTGCCTGCCCGGCGAAGAGTCGCAGCAACCGACGTGTCCGCACGTCAGGCACAGCCTCAGATGCACCCACGGGGTGCCGAGGCGAAGACATTCCTCGCAGCCCTGCGGGGTACGGGGCACCACGGCCCGGATCGCGGTTACATGTGGGTCCGCATGGACAGGACTCATGACTTCGCCTCCTCGCCGGCATTTTCCGAGAGCGCCTGATCGAGCCACGTGCGCAGCTGGGGGACCGGAGCTGCGCCCGACTGGCGAGCGAGAACCTCACCCCGGTCCATCACCAGCAGAGTCGGCACGGCGCGGACGGTGAATCGTTCAGCCGTCCGGGGTGCAGCATCGACGTCGACCTTGACCAGCTTGATCTGGCCGGCGTGTTCTCTGGCGAGCTGCTCGAGCGCGGGGCTGACCATGCGGCACGGGCCGCACCACGTCGCCCACAGATCCACGAGCACAGGCACCGAGGATTTTTCGACGATCTCCGCGAAGTCGCCGTCTCCCGCTGCGGCGATCCAGGGCAGCGGCTCGTGGCAGTTCCCGCAGCGAGGTCTTCCTTCCCCTGCTGCCGGGATGTTGTTGGTCTTGCCGCAGTTCGGGCACTTCACCTTTTCGGATCCCATGACCAGTTACCTCTTCTCAGGCCGCCGCGAAGGCGGGTTCGGCATACGCGACGGCAAGCTCGCCGCCGTCCACCGTGACGCTGATGGTGCCGTCCGGTTTGATCTCGCCGCGCAACAGTGCACGGCCGATCTTGGTTTCGACCTCGTGTGCGATGTATCGGCGCAGCGGCCGAGCACCGTAGACAGGGTCGAACCCGTGTTCGGCGATCAGTCGGCGCGCCTCCGGCGTGATTTCCAGGTGTATCTGCCTCTCCGACAGCCTGTTTCGCAGGTCGGTGAGTTGCAGTTCCACTATGTGCTCGATCTGGGGCAGGGTGAGTGGGGAGAACAGCACGATGTCGTCGACCCGGTTGAGGAATTCGGGGCGGAAGTGCCCGCGCAGTTCTGCCATCACCCGTTCCCTGGCGTCCGGCATGATTTCGCCGTCGACTGTGACCCCCTCGAGGAGATGCTGGGATCCGATGTTGGAGGTCATGATGATCACCGTGTTCCGGAAATCGACTTGCCTCCCTTGAGAATCGGTGATCCGGCCGTCATCGAGCACCTGCAGCAGGGTATTGAAGACGTCGGCGTGGGCCTTCTCGATCTCGTCGAAGAGCACCACGGAGTACGGCTTGCGCCGCACCGCCTCGGTGAGCTGGCCACCTTCGTCGTACCCGACGTACCCGGGAGGTGCACCGATGAGCCGACTCACCGTGTGCCGCTCCTGGTACTCGCTCATATCGAGGCGCACCATGTTGTCTTCGCTGTCGAATAGGGCGCTGGCCAACGTCTTTGCGAGCTCGGTCTTTCCGACGCCCGTCGGGCCCAGGAAGATGAACGAACCGATCGGCCGACGCGGATCACGGATACCGGACCTTGCCCGGATCACCGCGTCCGCGACCAGTTGCACCGCCTCGTCCTGACCGACGACCCTCTCGTGGAGGATCTCGTCGAGCTTCAACAACTTCTCCCGCTCGCCTTCCTGCAGCCGGGCGACCGGGATGCCCGTCCATGCGGCCACGATCTCGGCGATCTCGTCTTCGGTGACCACTTCACGTAGCAACGGATTTTGGCCCTGTCTGGTGGTCAGTTGCTCCTCCGCCGCCTCTAGCCGGCGTTCCAGCTCGGTAATCTCGCCGTATCGCAACTCGGCTGCCCGGTTGAGGTCGTAGTTGCGTTCGGCTTCCTCGGCTGCGAGGCGCAACCGTTCCAGATCTCCTCGCAGCTCCTGCACTCGCCGGATTGCCTGCCGTTCCGCCTCCCATTGAGCGTGCCGGGCGTCTGCCTCGGCCCGCAGGTCGGCCAGCTCCTTGCGCAATTCTTCGAGGCGCGTCTTGCTGGCCGCGTCCGTTTCCTTGGACAGTGCGGCCTCTTCGATCTCCAGACGGGTCACCTTGCGGGTGAGCTCGTCGAGTTCGGCGGGCATCGAATCGATTTCGGTGCGGAGCCGAGCGCACGCCTCGTCTACGAGATCGATCGCCTTGTCCGGAAGGAATCGGTCGGTGATGTATCGGTGCGAGAGGGTCACGGCGGCCACCAATGCACCGTCTTGAATCTTCACGCCGTGGAACACTTCGAGGCGTTCGCGAAGTCCGCGCAGAATCGAGATCGCATCCTCGGCGCTGGGCTCGTCGACGAGAACGGTCTGGAATCGACGCTCCAGTGCCGCATCGGATTCGATGTGCTTGCGATACTCGTCGAGGGTGGTGGCACCGATCATGTGCAGTTCGCCGCGGGCGAGCATCGGTTTGAGCATGTTGCCGGCGTCGAGAGACCCCTCGCCGCCTACTGATCCTGCGCCGACCACGGTATGCAACTCGTCGACGAACAACAGGATGCGCCCCTCGGCCGCCTTCACCTCGGACAGCACGGCCTGCAGCCGCTCCTCGAACTCGCCGCGGTACTTCGCACCGGCCACCAGTGAACCCATGTCGAGCGAGAAGATCGTTTTGTCGCGCAGGCCCTCGGGCACGTCGCCGCGGACGATCCGTTGGGCGAGACCCTCGACAATCGCAGTCTTACCTACACCGGGGTCGCCGATCAGCACCGGGTTGTTCTTCGTTTTCCGGCTCAAGATCTGAGTTACCCTGCGTATCTCGGCATCCCGGCCGATGACCGGATCGAGTTTGCCTGCCCGCCCCTCGGACACGAGGTCGCGCCCGTACTTCTCCAAGGCCTCGTACGCCCCCTCCGGGGTCGCCGACGTGACACGCTGATTGCCGCGCACCTTCGTCAGCGCTGTGAGGAAGGCGTCTCGTGTGACCCCATGACTGGCGAGGACCCGCCCGGCCGCACTAGCAGACCCTTCCTCGGAGAGGGCCATCACAAGATGCTCCACCGACACGTAGGAATCCTTGAGTCTCTTCGCCTCCCGCTCTGCGGCATCGAGCAGCTTGGCCAGACGCTGGGTGATCATCACCTGACCGGGAGTTGCGCCAGGGCCGCTGACCTTCGGCCTACGCGACAGTTCACGATCCAGATCGGATCGCAGTGCGTCGACGTTCGCGCCGGCCTGTTCGAGCAGTCGGGGCACCAACCCATCCTGCTGATCGACCAATGCGAGCAGCAGGTGCTCACCGTCGACCTCGGTGTGGCCCATTCTGGTTGCAACATTCTGGGCTTCCTGCAAGGCTTCTCGTGACTTTTCAGTCAAGCTGCCGGTGTCCATGAGGACGTCCTCCTTCTGCGGGCCGCTGCTTCGAGTCTTTCGATTCGATCCAGCAGATCGAGCACGAGCCCGATTGCCGAGTAGTTGAGGCCCAGACCCGTCCGCAGCCGTTGGATGCGTGCGGCGTGGGTTACTTCGGATGGGTCGAACGACATCTCACCGCCGGCGTAGCGGTGGGCGTCGAGCAGTCCGAGAGCCACGAGTTTTCGTGCCAGATCCGGGTGCAGCCCAGTACGTTCGGCGAAGGCGTCTGGCGACAATCCGGTACGGCGAACCAATACGTACTGAGTGATCGGCGTTGAGGTGCTCATGTCTCTTTCCTCGGATTGAAGTTCGATTCGGCGCCCAACTGCTCGAATAGTTCACGTTCGCGTGCTGTCGGTTTCGACGGAACCATCACCTTGATTTCGGCGTAGAGGTTGCCGTTGGTGCCGCGCGGATTGGGCATACCCTCTCCGCGCAGGCGCAGCTTCCTACCAGTGGAAGAGCCAGGCACCACTTTGACTTTCGCTTCACCACCCGGTGTGGGAACGACGACTGTCGACCCGAGAACCGCCTCCCATGGCGATACGGGCAGATCGACGTAGATGTCCCGGCCCTGTACGCGGAACCGTGAATGCGGTTTGATCCGCACCACGAGGTACAGATCCCCAGGCGGCGCGTCACCGTTGCCTCGGCCGCCTTGCCCGGCTAACCGGATTCGCTGGCCGTCCAGGACGCCGGCTGGAATGTCGACGTCATACTGCCGTCCGTCCAGTCTGAGAGTGCGTTTTCCGCCCTGATAGGCCTCTTCCACAGCCAGTTCCAGTTCGGCTTCCTGATCGGCGCCGGGAATCGGTCCGAACCCACCGCCTCCGCCGAACATCTGCCCGAAGAGGTCTTCGAAGTCGACGGCACCCTCACCACCGACACCGTGGCCGAAGTGCACCCTTCTCCCGCCCCCGCCGTACCCGGCGGCGTTTGCCCGCACCCGTTCGTCGTAGTCCTCGGGTACATGCCGGAAGTCGTCACCGAATCGGTCATAGCGTTTCCGGGTGTCCGGGTCGGACAACACCTGGTAGGCCTCGTTGACCTCCTTGAACTTGTCCTCCGCGGTAGGATCCTTGTTCACATCGGGGTGGTACTTGCGGGCCAGCTTGCGGTACGCCTGCTGAATTTCGTCGGTGCCGGCGCCCTTCGGTACCCCGAGCACTTCGTAGTAGTCACGGGCCATCGGTGCTCACCCCTCAGGGCGGCTGACGACCACCGCGGCGGGCCGCAACTGTCGCCCGTCCTCTCCATAACCTGGGCGCAAGACTTCGACCACGGTCCCGGACGGAAGGTCGGGTTGGGTTACCACACTGACCACTTCGTGCAGTTCCGGGGAGAACGGCACACCGACCTCGTCGTGGCGCTCGAAGCCGAGTCGTGAGAGCACCTGTACCGCTTGGTCCCGGATCGCCTTCACACCTTCGACGACCGCCTGCGGATCGCTGCCCGCGTGGGCAAGCGCAAGCTCCAAGTTGTCCAGTATCGGCAGCCACGCCGCCGAAACCTTCGCCACTTCCGCGGCGCGTTCACGGTCCAGATCCTTGGCATACCGCTTGCGCAGGTTGTCCAGATCTGCGAGGGTCCTGCGCCAACGGTCCTCGAGTTGAGACAGCTCGTCTGCCGTCTCGGTGCGATCAGGCGCCGTCTTGCTCTTATCCGTGTCGGCACTGTCGGTAGCCGGCTCAGTCGTCGAATGATCTGCAGACATTTCCATCGTGCGCCTCAACTTCGATCGAATTCGGCATCGATCACGTCGCCGTCATCCGACGACGCAGCCTCAGCGCCGCCTGCTCGGCCGTCGTCTGACTGGTCCGGCACAAGTCCGTAGAGCAGCTGTTGCAGCTCCGAGGTGAGTGGCTGGACTTCCGCGGGTGAAGCGCCGTCTTGCACGGCCTTTCTGGCGTCGGCAATCAGCATCTCGGCCCGCGCCTTCTCGTGCGGCGGGGCACTGTCACCGAGTTCGGCGAGTCGCCGCTCCACTTGATACGCAACCGAATCGAGCCCGTTGCGCGCGTCGACCGCCTTGCGCAGCGCCTCGTCCTCACCCCGGTTCCGTTCGGCCTCCGCCAGCATGCGCTCGACCTCATCCTGATCCAGGTTGCCTTGTTCACTGATCGTGATGCTCTGTTCCTTGCCGGTGTCCTTGTCTCGAGCGGTGACGTTCAGGATGCCGTTGGCGTCGATATCGAAAATAACTTCCACCTGGGCCTCGCCACGTGGCGCGGGGCGGATGTCTTCCAGCCGGAACCGACCCAGCACCCGGTTGTCGGCGGCACGTTCGCGTTCGCCTTGCAGCACCACGACGTCCACGGCGGACTGATTGTCTTCCGCCGTGGAGAACACTTCGCTGCGCCGGGCCGGGATCGTCGTGTTGCGCTCGATGATCTTGGTCATCACCCCGCCCTGCGTCTCGACGCCGAGGGACAGTGGGGTGACATCGAGTAACAACACATCGGAAACCTCGCCCTTGAGCACGCCCGCCTGGACTGCGGCGCCGAGTGCAACGACCTCGTCCGGGTTGACGCCCATATGGGGGTCCTTACCGCCGGTCAGCCGGCGAACCAGTGCCTGAACAGCCGGAATACGTGTCGAACCGCACCAGGATCACTTCGTCGATGTCGTTGGCGGCGACCTTGGCATCACTCATCGCCTGCTTCACCGGGCCGAGGCAGCGTTCCACCAGGTCCGCAGTCAAATCATCGAACTTCGATCGCATGATCGTAGTGGTGAGATGCTTGGGACCATTCGCGTCGGCGGTGACGAAGGGCAGGTTGACCTGGGCCTGGGTCACTGAGGACAACTCGACCTTGGCTTTCTCCGCGGCTTCGAACAGTCGCTGCAACGCCTGTGCATCCTTACGCAGATCGATGTTCTCCGTGCTCTGGAATTCGTCGGCAAGGTAGTCCACTATGCGTCGGTCGAAGTCGTCGCCGCCCAAGTGGGAGTCGCCGGCCGTGGAACGAACCTCGACTACCCCCTCGCCGACGTCCAGCAGGCTCACATCGAAGGTTCCGCCGCCGAGGTCGAAGACCAATACGGTTTCGTGGGTCTGTTTGTCCATGCCGTACGCGAGTGCCGCAGCGGTCGGTTCGTTGATAATCCGCAAAACCTCGAGGCCTGCGATACGGCCGGCGTCCTTGGTGGCGTTTCGTTGCGCGTCGTTGAAGTAGGCAGGAACGGTGATGACTGCTTCCTTCACCTTCTCACCGAGGAACTTGCTCGCGTCGTCGACGAGCTTGCGCAGCACGAGAGCGCTGATCTCCTCTGGTGCGTATTTCTTGCCGCGCACGTCGAAGCGGGCCTCACCGTTGTCACCCGGTACGACGTCGAAGCTGACCGCTTTGGCTTCCTCGGAGATCTCGTCGTAGTGACGTCCGATGAAGCGTTTCGCCGAGTAGATCGTGCCCTTCGGATTCAAGATCGCCTGCCGTCGGGCAAGCTGGCCCACCAGACGCTCACCGTTCTCGGTGAACGCCACCACCGAAGGCGTCGTCCGTGCTCCCTCCACATTGGAGATCACCACCGGCTCGCCGCCTTGCCAGCTTGCGATGACCGAGTTGGTTGTGCCCAAGTCGATGCCTACAGCAGTTGTCATGACTCATTCCTTTCGATCGGCCCGGCCGTTGAGCAAGTGCGATTCCGCCCGCAACTTGGCTCGATGTCGGCAAGGACTTCGTAGTTCCCTGGTTTTGGCGAGTGGATTGGGTGAAGTCACGGAGACCGAGCAGGGCACCGATAACGGCGCCCTGCACCAATCCGTGGATGGCGGGCGTGAGGCTCGAGAGCGGCCGAGGGTAAGGGTTTCCGCCACTGAGCTTTGACATCACGCCCCTCAGCGTTGATGTTGTGGGGTTCGCCGGGCCTGTGTGTACTGACAGGGCCCGACCGCCGGTCAACCGGTTGAGCTCACGAACCACCCAGCCATGATGAGTCTTTTCGTCCACCTAAAGGGCGTCAACAACATTCGCCTGATGGGCGGGGCACAACGGGGCAGTGGCGACCACACCTGCCCTTGATCGAAGATGCCCGCCGGAACCCGATCGAAGCGGCCATCGCATGAAACTCCGAGTATCGGCTTCGACATGAAAACTCGAGTGTCGGCCGCTACTGCGGTACGTCCACACTACCGCAACGCATGCATAAGGAGAACTCCCTTTGCGAAAGATCTTCACAGTCAGTGAACAGCAGCTCCGTTGAACCCGGACGAGATTCATTGTAGTTCTATCGAATCTCCTTGTGACAGAGAGGCAATGAGCCACTACTGGTCGGTTCCAATTGGTTGCGAGTAGGCGGCGCACACCCGCGTGCTGCACGGTTCAACGTCCCGTTCTGTGGCTGGTCAACAGACCGATCAGGCGGGAGCTATTGCAATTCAACATGTTTCGGCCACCGTCGCTACGGGACTTACGTGGGTTCTCGTCTATTCCTGTGCTACATCCTTTGGCAGGATTTCGATCGAGGGGTCGGTTTGCTCTCGCCCCCGCGGTGGCGCAGGTGTGCCAGGTCTGGCCGTGGTTGTGTTCGTCTCGGCTCGGAGCCGCCTCAGGGATGCAGTACGACTTTGGTCCAGCCGTCGTCGTGAGCGTCGAAGTGCTGGTAGCCGGATTCGGTTTCGCCGAGCGGGCTTGGCCGGCGTCAATTCACCTGACGCGCGGGTGAAACAGAGGACCTCATCGGCTTGCTGTAAAGCAACGACGGAATGCTCGACGTTGCCCTGTCGATGCGTTCTCTGACCTGACGACGCAGTCCACCGCTCACAGCGCCGCCACAGCCGCCTCGGCGACGGCCTTGTCCTGCTCCCCGGTGCCGCCGCTGACGCCGACCGCGCCCACGACCTGGCCGTTGTGCCGCAGCGGCACACCGCCGGTGAAGATCATGATGCGCCCGCCGTTGGAGGCGTGTATCCCGTAGAACTGCTCGCCCGGACCCGCGTTGGCCGCGAGGTCCTCGGTCGAGATGTCCAATGCCCGCGCGGTGAACGCCTTGTTGATCGAGATGTCGATGCTGGCGATCCAGGCACCGTCCATCCGCACGTGAGCCACGAGGTTGCCACCGGCATCGACCACTGCAATGTTCGACGGCGACTCGATCTCGGTGGCTTTGGCCTGTCCTGCGGCGATGACCCGCTGCGCATCGTCGAGGGACACCGAGGTCTGGTTCACGGTCATGACGCACTTGCCCCGAGCTTCGCGAACTGCTCGACGATGGCCTGACAGAACGCAGGTACGCCATCGGGCGAGCGGCTCGCGATCAAATTCCCGTCGATCGCGGCCTGTTCGTCTACGACTTCTACCTTTCCGACCCCGTCGGCAGTCAGTATCGCTATCTGCTTGCCCTGCAGTGGCATTGGCATCGTTGCGCTCCTTTCGGTTCTGGCCGGCTCAGGGATGCAGGACGACTTTGGTCCAGCCGTCGTCGCGGGCGTCGAAGTGCTGGTAGCCGGATTCGGCCTCGGTCAGCGGGAGTTCGTGGGAGATGATCCAGGAGGGCTTTGCCCGGTCTTCGTGGATGAGGTCCCGCAGTTGCCGGTTGTAGTGCTTGACGTTCGCTTGTCCGGTGCCGATCTTCTGGCCCTTGAACCAGAATTTGCCCATGTCGAAGGCGATCTTGCCGTTGCGCTCGAGTTCGTCGGGGCCGTTCTGGTCCTGGGGCAGGAAGATGCCGACCACCCCGATGTGGCCGGTGAAGCGCACCGAATCCACGAGGCGGTTCATCGTCATGGCGGCGTCCTCGTGGCCTTGCGGGTCGTGTGCCTGATACCCGACACACTCGCACCCCTTGTCGGCGCCGTGACCGTTGGTCTGCTCGAGGACCTGCTCGACGGGGTCGCCCTTCGAGTCGTCGATGGGTATGACGCCGATGTCTTCGGCCAGGCGCAGCCGGTCGGGGTGACGGTCGACGATCATCACCTTGCTCGCTCCCTGGATCATCGCCGAATACGCGGCCATCAAACCGACTGGGCCAGCGCCGTAGACCACCATCGAATCGCCGGGTTGCATGTCGGCCAGGCGGGTGCAATGCCATCCGGTCGGGAAGATGTCCGACAGCATCACGTAGTCGGTTTCCTTGTCCTGGGCATCCTCGGGCAGTCGCAGACAGTTGAAGTCGCCGAACGGCACTCGCAGATATTCCGCCTGTCCGCCCCAGAACGGACCCATCCCCGCGAAACCGAATGCAGCGCCGGCCATCTTCGGATCGGGGTGCACCGTCAGACAGAACGCGGTCAACCCTTCCTCGCAGTTTCGGCAGAAACCACAGCCGATGTTGAACGGCAAGCACACTCGATCCCCGGGTGATACCTTGACTACCGCATTACCCACTTCGGCGACAATTCCCAAGTTTTCGTGGCCGAGGACCATTCCGGGCTCCAGATCGGTGCGGCCCTCGTACATGTGTAGATCCGACCCGCAAATGTTGGTGCTCGTGATCTTCACCAGCACATCTGTCGGCTGCTCAATCCTCGCATCGGGCACGTCCTTGACGTGAACCTCACGAGGCCCGTCGTATACAAGCGCTTTCATCGCGGCACTCCCTTATCTGGTATCTGCGGCTTTTCCGGTTGATCTCGCCGGCCGCAGGTGTCCACGCGTGAGCGACCGACCGAATGAATCGTGCTGTTCGGGGGAGGTCCACGGCGCGCGGAAGTGAAGACCGCGCCAAAATGTCGGCGCACCAACATTTTTCCTGTCTCGCCGCAACTGCGGCTGCGTTCCAGGTGTCGCATTCCCTCACCATGGAGTCTCCTCTTTCGGCTCCATGATCGCTAGGGGGCGGGATCGGTTTCCTCGATCGGTGGGCTCGGCTTCCTTCCTTTAACCGATGGATGGTGTGATGCTTGACAGTGTCCACCACCTCGAGGAGGAGACCCGATATGGCCACCAAGGCGCTGCTGGTCCGACTTGAAGCCAAACCCGGCAAGGAAAAAGCGGTCGAGGAATTCCTCCGATCGGCACTGCCGCTCGTCGAGCAGGAGCCCGGCACGAAACCCTGGTTTGCGGTACGGTTCGGGCCCTCGTCGTTCGGCATCATCGACGCATTCCCGGACCAAGCTGCCCGCGAGACACATCTCAATGGTCCGGTCGGCAAGGCCCTCGGCGAACGCGCCGACGAACTCTTCGCTGAGCCGCCCGAAATCAGCCACCTCGACGTTCTCGCTGAAAAGCCCTGAACCACCGACTGGAAACGGCTCTGTCGACGAGTGCGACGGAGCCGTCGTCCTCGTCGTCGCGGCGAACCTCGGCACACGAGTCCGACGCATCCTGCCCCGCGCAGGGGGCGGGACGGCCAAGGTGGCCGGAGCGCCCGAGTTCAATTCCGCACCCGGGTATCACCGTGACGCCCTGGGTGGGAATGTAGAATGTAGTTGCCCCACAGTCATATCCGTGTGACATGCTCGTGCAATCCTCATGGTGAGGATCGAAGTGCGGGCGGCGTTCGATGCCCAGTGTGCCCATACCTGTTGGGCGACCCATCGCATGAAGTACGAATCAGCTTTTGATGAGACAGCATTGCCGTACTTCCCCTCGCCGAAATACCGCCACCGGTCTATTCAGCCCCGCCGCGGCTCGTGTCGGGTTCTGTAACTGATGGACTAGCGGTCGACGGATTGCGGTCACGATCACTGCGCACTAGCATCGCGCCGATGCCTTCTGCAGCTGAACCGACCAAAAAGCCTTTAACACAGGCGCACAACGGTTGTCATCATCGCGATGCTCTGCACGCGCGCGGGCGGCATGCCTTAATCTCGAGGCGGCGAGGGTCGAGAAGTAGGTTTCGACCCTAGTCGTACCGGTTACCACAGTGTCACCGCTGACGTCACCGCTGAGGTCACCGGCCCTGCATGTACGACGAAGCTCGGCAGACCCGCACGTGATTGGTGCTGCGACGTTGGGGTGAAAGCCGGAGTCGTGCGTGGGAGTCTCGGAGCAGACGATGACAGATTTCAATTTCGTTGCATCACCTCGAGATATGAACAAGACAAGCACCGGTACCGTCCGGGTGGTGCTGGCCGACGGCGAGGTTCTCCTTCGCGAGGGTCTCGCAAGCCTGCTCACCCGCTCGGGCGTCGATGTTGTGGGTCAGGCCGGCGACGCGGAGCAATTGCTGGATTCGGTCCGGGAAACGTCGCCGGATCTCGTGGTGGTCGACATTCGAATGCCGCCGACCTCTACGACCGAAGGACTCGACGCGGTGAAGGTGATCCGCGACGAACTCCCGGAAACCGGGGTTTTGGTCCTCTCGGCGCACGCCGACGTCGAGCAGGCAATGGAGTTGCTCGCAAGCGGTCAGGGGATTGGCTACCTGCTCAAGAGCCGCATCACCGACGTCGACGATTTTGTCGAGACCCTGCATCGAATTGCCAAGGGCGCAGCAGTTATCGACCCCGATTTGGTTCGGGAGTTGGTTACGGCTCGCCGACGCAACGACCCACTCGATGCTCTCAGCGCGCGTGAACGAGAAGTGTTGGCATTGATGGCCCAGGGGCGCTCGAATATGGGGATCGGCCGCCGGCTCTGTGTCACTGCGGGCACGGTCGAGAAACACGTGCGCAGCATTCTCACGAAACTCGACCTCGCCGAGAGCGGTGAAAACCACCGTCGGGTACTGGCTGTCGTCGCCTACCTCGAAGCGCGCTGACCACTCGCACGAAACCGCTCGATCGCTGAGTCACTGCTTGCCAGAACCATTTTGAACCGTCGTCAATAGCGCGCCCCAACGCTGATGTACCCCGAGTTTTTCGGAGTTCGTTTGTTTTACTTCAGGCATTGATGCACCCGAGAGAGGTTCACGATGCCCCGACGCTATCCGCCCGAGTTCCGCCGGAAAGTCCTTGATCTGTTGAAGTCAGGATGCACGGTCGCCGAGGTCGCCGCAGGTCTTGGTGTCACCGCACAGACCATCTACAACTGGCGAAACCAGGAGCTCATCGATACCGGTCAGAGGCCGGGGCTGAGCTCGATCGAGAGCGCCGAACTCGCCGCTGCTCGTCGTCGTATCGCCGAGTTGGAGACCGAGCTTGCCATCGCCACACGCTCCACGGAATTGCTGAAGTCGGTGGCGGCCGCAAAAGGCGGTTCGAAGCGATCGAGGTGATGGCCAAGGAAGGACTACCCGTCCAGACGGCATGTCGCGTTTTGGAGGTGTCGGAGTCCGGCTTCTACGAGTGGCGAAACCGGCCACCCTCAGAACGCGCACTGCGACATGCCTGGTTGACGCAGCTGATCACCGAGGTTCACACCGCCTCGCATGGCACCTACGGTGCCCGCCGAGTTCACGGAAGAACTCACCCTTGGCCACGGTATTGCCGTTGGACACGGCTGCATCGAAATGTTGATGAGAACAGCTGGTGTGAAAGGACTTCCGGGAAACAAACGTGCGCGTTCCAAGCATCAGACTCCAACCGCAAGCGATCTCGTGGACCGCACGTTCACTCGCGACGAGCCGAACAAGCTGTGGGTCACGGACATCACCGAACATCCCACCCCTTGGATTCCAGCAATCGTCGCAACACCTACTGAAAGGTGTTGCAATGGCTGGCAAAAAGTACACGGATCAGCAGAAGGAAGAATTCTTCCGATTACTCGACAGAGGTGGCACGGTCCGCGCCGCAGCGCGTGCAGTCGGCGTTCATGAAGACGCAGGCTACAACTGGTTGCGGAAGACAGGGCTGACCATGGCGCGGGCCGCGCCGCGCACTTACCCCGCAGAACTGAAAGCTGAGTTCTTGCGGCTCGTTCGCGAGCGGGAAATCATCTCGACTGTTGCTCATGAGCTGGGGATTCATCGGCCAACAGCCTATGCGTGGGCGCGGAAAGCTGGGATATCGACCAGCGAGGCGCGCAAGGTAAACCCGCGGCGTGAAGAGTTCCTACGTCTGCGAGCTGCTGGACTCACGCGCGTAGAGGCGAGGGCTCGCGTCGGGGCCGATGCCCGATCGGCGACCGACTGGGACAAAGGCATCACGATCATCAACCGGGGTCGGGTCTATCCCGACGGCCGGGTGGTGCGGTACCCCGTCAAGAACAATGATGTTGTGCCAGAACGAAGAACTCGCGCGATCGGCGGAAGTGTCTTTCCTCAATGTGGTCGAGAAGATCATCCATCCCCGTTACCTCAGCCTGCTCGAACGTGAGCAGTTGCAGGATCTACGGCGTGCGGGGTTGTCGATCCGGGCGATCGCGTCGGAGATGGGACGCGCACCGTCGACGATCAGCCGAGAACTCAAGCGCAACACCGTCTCGGTGAGGGGATATATGCCTCATACGGCGCATCGGCTGTCGGTGAAGCATCGGGCCAGGCCGCGGCAGGCGAAGCTGGTTGCCAATGCCGAGCTTCGTTCCTACGTCCAGGGGAAACTGGCGAAAAGGTGGTCGCCGCAACAGATCAGTCACCGACTGATCAAGGACTTTCCGACCACTCCGCAGATGCGTGCGAGCACCGAGACGATTTATCAAGGAAATCTACGTCCACGCCCGAGGCGAACTCACACGGGAACTCGGAAAGCAACTGCGCCGCGGTCGAATTGCGCGCAAACCACACAAGCAGCCCGATGCCCGCCGGCCGCGGTTCGTCGACCCGATGAACTCCATCAGCAATCGGCCGGCGGAGGTTGAATCGCGAAAAGTTCCAGGACATTGGGAAGGCGATCTCATCATCGGTGCGCTGGGTGGATCGGCGATCGCGACACTAGTCGAACGCTCCTCCCGCTTCGTGATGCTCGGGCACCTCGGATGTGAACGGACTGCCGAAGCCGTCCGCGACTCTCTCATTACCACCGTCCGTCATCTGCCCGTATCGTTGCGAGGAACTCTGACCTGGGACCAAGGCGCCGAGATGGCCGAGCACCGGGCATTCGCCGCCGCGACCAACTTCGATGTCTATTTCGCAGACGCGGGCGCTCCCTGGCAGCGCGGCAGCAACGAGAACACCAACGGGCTTCTCCGCCAATATTTCCCGCGCGGTACCGACCTGGCAGCGCATAGCGTCGACAAACTCTTGGCCGTCGCGGAGGAGCTTAACGACCGACCCCGGAAATCGCTCGACTGGGACACCCCTGCCGAGCGCCTGAGTGCTTTACTGGAAGTCTCGTAATCACGAGTGTTGCGACGATTGCTGGAATCCAAGCCCGTGAAGGCAAAATATACTGCGCTGTTGTCCTGGATACGTTTTCGAGGCGAGTCGTCGGTTGGTCGATCGACAGCTCGCAGACAGCGACATTGGTGACAAACGCTCTGGGAATGGCCATTTCGAATCGAGGCCCCACACCCGGCACACTCATTCACTCGGACCGCGGAGTGCAATTTACGTCCTGGGCATTCACCCGCCGGGCACACGACTCAGGACTGGTCCCGTCGACGGGATCGATCGGCGATTGCTATGACTGTCAGTCTGTTCCTGCCGGTCTATGCGCGTAGATTCGGCAAAGTCCCAGTTAGAGCGGCTTGACTCTTGTTACGAGTGACCCTTTCAGTGTCTTTGCGTTGATCTGTCAGCCCTCTAATTGGGCGCACGGCACTGGCATCACGCCCGATCTGACTTGATAAGGAGCCTGGAGGTCGGTTTGCGAGCGTCCCCGTGACAGTCCTGTCGATCAGGCCTGATGCCAGTGTGCAACCCATGGTAGATCGGATCGACGTTCCGGAGGAACCGTCATGGCCACCACCACAGCTGTAGATACTACGAAATCAGGCGATGTTGTTGTCGGGATCGACACCCACAAATACGTGCATGTCGGTGCGGTATTCGACACCACCGCCGGTTTGCTCTCGACCATCAGCGTTCCCGCCGACTCGCACGGATTTATCCAGTTACTCTCGTGGGCCGAGTCATTCGGACAGCCGATAGCCTTCGGAATCGAAGGGACCGGCTCCTACGGTGGTGCATTGACCTCGTTCATCCGACGTCGCGGCTACCGCGTCATCGAAGTTGCCCGACCGGATCGACGGATACGCCGACTGGTCGGAAAATCGGACACGATCGACGCCCAGAATGCGGCGAAAGCAGTGATGGCCGGGTTCGCTACCGCCGAACCGAAAACCGCCGACGGAACGGTCGAGATGATTCGCCAACTCAAAGTCGCACATGACACTGCCGTCAAGGCGCGTGCCACGACAATGGTGACGCTGAAAGCGATGCTGGTGCATGCACCGGAAGTATTACGCGCCGAAATGGCTGGGAAAACACAAATCACCTTGGCTCGTCACTGCGCAGCGTTGACCGTCGAGCATCTGGACAGTCCTGACGACTCGATGCAGATCACGCTGGCAACCCTCGCCCACCGGTGGCTCATGCTCGATCATGAAGCAGCTGAGTTGAACGAACATATCGAACGATTAGTGAAAACTACTGCACCACAACTCGTTCAATCATATGGAATCGGAACTGACACGGCAGCGGAGATTTTGATCGTGTTCGGTGACAACCCGGAGCGAATCAAGTCCGAAGCTGCATTGGCCAAGCTTGCCGGGATCAGTCCGATCCCTGCGTCCTCAGGGACGACGACCGGGAAATACCGGATCAACCACGGCGGTCATCGGCAGCTCAATGCCGCCATCTATCGAACAGTCATCGTACGCATGCGGTTTCACGAGCCCACCAAAATTTACGTCGCACGCCGCACCGCCGAAGGAAAGGCCAAAAGAGACATCATTCGCTGCCTGAAACGCTACGTCATCCGCGAGGTCTATCACCTCGTCAACAATCCCGTGACCAGTGCCAACGCGATTTGACAACTATAGGAGCATCAACGCCGTGATCGAATCTTTCTGGGGCAGAATGCAAACCGAACTCTTGAACCGGAAACGATGGAAAACGAGGATCGAATTGGCCAACGCCATGTTCGAGTACCTCGAGATCTTCCACAATCGCCGACGCCGGCACAGTGCCCTCGGAATCCTGACCCCGATCGAGTTCGAGAACGTACACTTCACACGCCAACCCGTAGCCTGAAATCAAATATGACGTCTCCACGAAACTCGGGGAACATCAGAGGCTTGCTTCCAGTTCCGGCAGCAACAGGCTCCACTACGTCCATACCGGTGTTCTGGAACTGCATCACCTCTGCCGTCGCATCCGCCAGAGGTGGAAGCATTGCGATCCACCCCAGCAGCGGTGCCAGTCCGGTATCTCCTGAGCTGTCCTAGAGGTGGGTTCGAATGCACTTCCTACAGGGACGACCTGCTCACACCTCGATGACGGCTAAAGGGATAACGATGACTACCGCAGCGACGCAGCATTGTTAGACGCAGCATTGTTATTCGACCTCACGCCTATCCTGGAAATTGGACTTGTTGCAAGTCAGCGGGGGAACAATGCAATTCTACGTTTGGTAGACGTTGACAGTTCCGTGATGTGCGTCGAACAAGACGACAGTGGATGCCTCATTCCGCGAACCCCGCTCGATTGCCGTTGGAGTGATCGTCAGGAAGGTGACCGCCTCCCCTTCCAATGCTTACTTTGCCAGGGGGTCCGTTTCGGAGACCAGCATACCCCGTTTGGCCATCTCTGAGTAAATCTTGTGTGCGTCGTCGTCCAGGTCTGCAAAGTATTTCGGGTCCGGGAACGGGACCAGCAACTTCTGATTAACAATTTCGGAACGAAACGAGCAGTACAAGTCAGCCAACTCGTCGTTTGGCATGATAGTCACCGGCTTCATAGCGCGGCCTCCGATGTGCAGATCAACGTGAAACTGCTCGGTGGCCGACTCGACCGCTCACAAGAAGCAGTTACTGCACAGTTTATTCCGGTCGGTAGCTAAGCGCAACCCGGCAGTCGGTGGTGGCACCCAGGTCAAGCGTGTCGCTGCTGACCCTGTGTTGCGCGGGTTGGATTTCGTTTCGATTCATGTCCTGGCATCGATCCGTACGACAGTGTTCGGATGCTCCCGTTGGCCTGTCACATCCGGGGGAGGTGGCGAACGGAAGGCGGAGTCGACGGTCTCCGAGGCTAACGATGACCACGACCGGTGCCCTCGCAGCGTCGAAATTAGATCGGTTTTCGGACGCCGGACGGACGACGCATATCGCCAGGTCGTTCCGAGGTCGAAGTGTCGAGAACTCGTGACGAGAATCTATGTCGAAGGGCTGGGCCGCCGCGACGTTTTCGACGATTGATTGTCGGTTTTTCGGATAGGAATTCTGGGCGGCACCGAAGAGTTCCATGAGGTTGGAGAAGACTTTAGTCCTCGAGATCCGCCGGTACGGTCCGTGTATCGCTACAGATATCGCGAACTCTCGCGATATCTGTTGTGCGCCTTGATGGTAACTACCTCTGGCGATCAAGGGTCGACGGGAGATGCGGTGATACCCGAGGACCGGGCGAAGGGTTCTCGGGTATCACCGTGATGTGTACGAGCAGGGGTTTGTCAGGCTTCGATCGGTACCGGCTGCGCCGTCTGATCGGTTCCGGCGTGTGAGGGTGGCCCGGAGGAGATGTCGATGCGTCGTGGTTTCGCTTTTTCGGCGATCGGCAGGCTCACTGTCAGCACTCCGTTGTCGTAGGAGGCGGTGATGCGTTCGCTGTCGATGTCGTCGCTGATGGAGAGTTGGCGTCGGTAGGTGCCGGCGAATCGTTCACCGGCCAGCCAGCTCACCCCGTCCTCGGAGGGGGCGCTGCGGTGCGCGGTCAACGTCAAGGTGGAGCCGTCGAGATGCACGTCGACCGAACCGGGATCAACGCCGGGAAGATCGGCGTGCAGGACGTAGTGGTCGTCGACTTTGTAGAGGTCCATCGGCATGAATCGTGGACTGCGGCTACTGCCGGAACCTGCGGCGAGCAGAGATTTGGTGATCGAGTCGATGTCGGTGAAAGGATCGAAACGGAGCACAGCAACGCACCTCCCATGTCGAAAATTGAAAGGTCCCCGCCACCGCGGCGGGCGACCGAACTTACTGTGCGAGAACATGTTAAACAGAGATTCTGGCACTCGGCAAGTCCGAGTGCCAGAATTTTTTGTGGAGGAATTCCGAAGGAAAGACGGCGGTGTGAATCGAATCTATTCGGGTGTGTCGCCGGACAGGTTCTCCTGCTGCTGGGTGTGCTGGAGTTCGGCATTGATACGGCGGGCTTCGGCGAGTTGATCTTCGAGGATGATGATCCGGCACGCCGACTCCAGAGGGGTACCGCCGGCGACGAGTTCGTGGGCGCGGGCGGCGATACGGAGTTGGTAGCGGGAGTAGCGACGGTGCCCGCCATCGGAGCGTTGCGGGGTGAGGAGTTTCGCAGCGTCGAGACTACGCAGGAAAGCTTGCCGGACCCCGAGGATGTCGGCGGCCTGGCCCATGCTGTAGGCGGGATAGTTTTCGTCGTCGAATTTGTCGGACAGTGCACTGCCGGGGGGTTCTACCTGAATGGGTCGCTTCTCTCTGTCAACGGACGGGACCCCCGGCGCCGTGGAGGCCGCCGGGGGTCTGGGTTGAACTTCCTTACACAACTGCACTCTTTCGAGCTTCCGGACTTCACTTGCACTGTCCGGTAGCCGCTCTCAAGGGGCTGCCGAGGCCACACACACGTACACAACTTCGGCCTCGAACCTGCCCTGCCCTGCGGTACTGCTTGCGGGTAGTTCATCTCTCCCGCACCTCGTGATTCATTCTCTCGGTACAAGAGAAAAGATACAACGGCTTGATGTGAATGTCTACCCCGGTCGCTGTAGATATTTTCCAGTGGTCTCGATAGATACGATCTCGGGGGAAAACCGCTGGATGGTTGCCGGAGGCCAGCAATGGTTGTGAACAGGCTGCCGGTGCCGGGTGTCCTTCTGGAATAATGTTCGGATGCGAAATACCTCGAAGTCCCAGTCGTTGCTCCGTGCGCAGTCCGATCGGGAGGACTCCGACAACGCCCGAGGGGGCCGTGACGACGCAGTGTCGGGCTCGGAAGGGGACTCTGAGGTGTCGGGGTCGCGCAGTCGCAGAGCTGCGATGCGGTCGGCTCGGGCGGATCTGTCGGTGCATGCGCGTGGGGTGGAGAGCATGAACGAGGCGTTGCACCCACGGGGTGATTGAGTGCCAGCGGCGCTCGCTGGCGACGCGTGAAGAACCCGTTGACGGGTGAGACTCTTGATACTTCGTATTGCAGCGATGTCGGCGCCCGGTCGGCTTCTTGGGGCAGTTATCTTATGCCCTCGTCGAGTTCGCCCCGGATGAGCGAGTGCGCATCGGTGGCCGGTAGCCGGCGTGTCGTTGGGGCTCCCTGGTGGGCGCCTCGTGAACTGTGCCTTGTGTAGTGGATAACGCTGAACCGGTTCGGCGTTGCGGGTCTCATTGTCTATGCGCCCGCTTCGGTAGGCGGCCGCCAGCGTTGGGGGTGCACGTCATGATCGCAGTCAGTCCTCCGCGCCGTCGGCTGATGGCGTCGTGGATTTCGGCCAGGATCTACCAGCGTAGACACCTTTCCGTAGCGGCGGATCCAGAGGCTTCCTGACGCCATCCATTATGACGTCGGTCACCAGTGCGAATGTATGTCCATCTACGACAAGTAGTCCTACTTCCACTGCGGTCGGCCTTACCGCCACCGGACCGGAAAACCGGAATCACCGATCAAGGCTCTGCCGCAACGTCATTCACGGCTTGCGAACCTCGGCGATGGTATCGGCAAACGACGGTGCTCTGGTTGCGGGGTAACCGAGAACTACCCGCGAATACGCACACATGGCCATTTTGGCCTTCGAATATTACCGGCAACTCGACGCGCATGTAACTTATTGCGGCGGAATGGGATACACAGGTTGTATGTTCGTCTAACGACCGGAGCCCCACCATAGTGTTGTACATGTTCGGATCATCTTGATGACCCCCACACCCGCTCCATCCGAGACCGCCAACCCTCCGCGCTGGCGGGACCGCAAACGGTACTGGTGGCCGTTGGGTCTCCTGATTCCACTGAGCCCGTTCCTGTCCTGGGTTCTCGTTGAACATCTGAGCTTGGGTTTGTTCTGGGCGACGGGGGCATGGATCTTGGTCTTGGTCATCCCGATTTTCGATCTTCTTGCCGGCGAAGACGGCCAGAGCCCACCCGACGACATGATCCCGTTGCTGCAGAAGGATCGATATTATCGGTGGTGCACATACCTTTTCTTGCCGTTGCAGTATGCCGGATTGATCTTCGCATGCTGGTGCTGGGTGAACGCGCCCATGGCCACGGGTGAGAAGATCGCTCTCGCGATGACTGTCGGTGTCGTGGCCGGTGTCGGCATCAATGCCGCGCACGAGCTGGGCCACAAGAACGAAAGCGTCGAGCGATGGTTGGCGAAAATCGTCCTCGCGCAATCGTTCTACGGGCATTTCTTCGTCGAACACAACCATGGCCATCATGTGCGGGTGGCGACACCGGACGATCCCGCCAGTGCCCGGTTCGGTGAATCATTCTGGGCGTTCTTGCCGCGCAGTGTCGTCGGCGGGTTGAAGTCGGGATGGCGGATCGAAGCGGCGCGTCTGCACCGGCGTGGGAAACGTGCGTGGGGTCCTGGGAACGCGATTGTGCAGACGTGGGCGATGAGCCTCGCGGTGTTCGGCGGGTTGATCGCAGTATTCGGGTGGGAGATCGCGCCGTGGCTGCTTTTGCAGGCCTTCGCTGGAATCTCGTTCCTGGAGGCCGCGAACTACCTTGAGCACTACGGACTGTTGCGTAACCGCAGGCCCGACGGCAGCTTCGTGAAGGTTCGACCGGAAGACAGTTGGAATAGCGATCACCTCGTGAGCAATCTGTTCCTCTTCCAGTTGCAACGTCACAGCGATCATCATGCGAATCCGCGACTGAGGTATCAGTCCTTGCGTGGCAACGCGTCGGCGCCGCAACTTCCGGCGGGGTACGCGGTGATGATTGTCTGCGCGTGGATACCGCCGTTGTGGAGGGGGATCATGGATCGCCGTGTCCTGGCCTACTACGACCACGACCTCACCCGAATCAATACCAAAGAATCGCGCAGCGCAAGGCAGAGAACAGCGCTCAGGCGAGAACCACGGTAGGCGGGCACGAAAACTTGGTTCCCGCCGAGCCCCTGGACCTACACAGCGACCAGACGCCAACACGGATCGCTGCACAATGCCCCACGACATCAAGAGGACCGAAAAGTCGGCTCCGGGTCTGTTCGGATAGTCGACTCCTGTGTTGTCCTGTCGCTTCAGTGTTTTCAGGTCGCGGCGCGGGGTGTCCGCTGAATGTCCGCACTGCCGCTGTGGTGCGTTGACATTGGCGGCTAGTGCCGTGCTGGTTGTTCGAGTGACGTCGGCCTGTACCTACTCACCCTCGTGGGAATGCACTGGCGGGCAGGGGCGGGGGTCGTGGACCACGTGTTCCCGTCATGCGTTGAGTGGCTCGGGTCGGTTCAGGCGGGAGAACCATTGCAGGCTCCGATTATTCTGGGAGCTTGCGTAATTCGGCGACGGTCAGTCCCAGTGAGTCGAGCCGAGCCATGATGCTCCTCAGTGCGATGTAGTCGGCTACCGGGCCGTGCAGGCTTGTGTATCCGCCCGCGGTTGACGCCGTGCTCATATCGGGGAAGGTGACTTTCATGCGATCCGACACATCGCCGTCGATGAGGAACTGGTAGCGAATCGGGGCATTCAAATCACTGACCCCTGACTTGTCGACGCGCCGCGTGCATGGGGAGTTTCGCTGTGTTGTCAAGTTGCTGCTTCACCCGCTTCGGGCGAACGACAAAGTTTGTGTCGGGCCAACACGGCAATTGCGAGTCACTGCTAACGAGAGAGGGAGAATCGGTTCTCGAGGTGGCTGATTATGGTTCGGGATGGTATTCGACGGCGACGACTTGGTTGTCATTTCTGCCGTAGACGGCTTTCGAGTGTATGCGGTGCCCATTGGTTTCGAGGGCGTGGACCAGAGTTTCAGCTTCGCGCCGATCGCGGAAGGTTTCCGTGTTGTGTTCGGGGGTGTACACGCGGTAGATGATGGTGGTTCCCTTTCTTCGATGGCGTCTCGCTCCTGCGTGAGCTGCTCAGTCCCCGATGCAGGTTCATCGGTGGGTCGAGCGTAATTCGCTGGGGCGCTGCGGTTGTGCTGTCATGCGGGGCCGGGTTAGGGGCGTGTCCGTCGGAGCTTGGCCGCGGTGGTGAGGAGGTACCGTTCGGCGGCGGTGTAATCGGTGGTTGTCTTGCCGGATGCGCTGTTGGTGCGGGTGATCAGTGCGAGGTAGCGGCGTCGAAGCTCGCGGGCGTCGGGTTGGGCGAGCAGGAATTCTGTGGCAGCGACGACACTGGGACTCGGCGCTGCGTATGTCGCGTTGGTAGTGGCGCGCCTTTTGCTAGCTGTCACTGCGTGCTCGGAAGGGCGGCGGCGCAGGAGTGCGCCGGGCTGTGATCGCTGGTTTCGTAATGGTTTTCCGTCAATGGGGGTAGTTGACCGGCCCGGGGTACACGTATTGGTGGATGGATCTTGTCGTGGCCCACGTGTGTGAGGTTCGGGTGTAATTGTGGACTGTTCGTGGTGCAGGGCATCACGAACCTGCCTGCACTGCTTTGCTCAGGATTATCGTTGCCGACGAGTTCCCGGGCGCCCCGGCCGCTGTGGAGGGAAACTGTTCGAGAACGATGCGGTCGATCAGCCTCTGGAGGACGAACCAACGGAATGAGGTGGCGTTGGTGTCGATCGGTGCCGTCGGTGTCGCGGTGGAAATCACTCGAAGGTGCTCGGTGTCCATGTCGAACGTGCAGGTGAGAGTGCCGGAGAGTTGAGTATGCTCCAGGAGCATGCCGGCGGCTTCGTCGACCGCGAGAACCAGGTCGGTCCGAGCGTCCACTGAGAATGGGTAGTGGGCGGCCGTGGTCCGTACAAATGCGCGCACGATCTCGAGCTGATCAGGCGATGCTGCGACGGTCAGTGAAGGCGCTGTGGTGGAGGGCGAGTGGTTTGCTCGCTCGAAGTGTGTCACGTGGGTGTGCTCCGTGTCTGGGAGCCCCGTGGCGCCCGGCGATTGGCAGTAGCATCGCGGTCGGTCGTCCGTAGTGTGAATAGCGCAGCCCGATGTCAGCGCGTCCACTCCGACTTCTGAATCTTTCTCTATCAGTGCTATTTTCGTGTCTCTGTCGTCGTGGCTGCGCAATGATCGCAGTCTGCTCGGAAGGCCTGTTTCGCGTTGTTCGGGCACTAGGATTCGACGTCCTGGCTAAACGAGGTCGGCGAAGGCGATGATGTTGTCGGTGTAGCTGCGGGCATTTTCGTCGAAAGATCCACCGCACGTGATGATCCGGAGCCCTGGGTGGTCGATGTCTCCGTACACAGTGGCGGTCGGGAAGGCATCTTTGGGGAAATGTTCGATGGTGGTGGCGGAAAATATTGCGCGGCTTCCGTTTTCGCGGCTGACAATGATGTCCGCGCCCGGTTGCAGGTTCCTCAAGTTGAAGAAGACTCCTTCGGTGCCGTGCCAGTCGACGTGGCCGGCAATGATGGCGGGGCCGGTTTCTCCGGGGGTGGGCGCCCCGGTGTACCAGCCTGCCGTTGTGCCGTCCGGCGGCACTTCCAAAGTCCCGTCGGTGTTGAGCGCGAGGTCGATAATGAGGGTGTCGACGCCGAGGGACGGAATCTCGATTCGGACGGGTTTCGATGTGTCCATTGCAGCGGCTGGTTTTGCCGTATCGGAACCGTCAACTGTTGGGGCAGCGGTGTACTCGGGCTGCGATGGTGTGTGCGGTTGTGAGAGCGTTGTGCGAGTGTCGATCTGCTCGCCGGAGCACCCGGGCGCTACCAGGATTACCGAGATAGCAAGGGCGAGAGACGTGATGACTCGGCGGCTTCGCCGAGTCATCACGGAATGAGTGTCGTTCATCTATCGACTAGTTCGGCGAATGACGAGTACCGAGGCTGCCACGATGCTGACGGAAGCGATGAGAAGAGGAATCCACGTTCTGTCCATGTTCGCGGAAGCATGTGACTGTGCACTTCCGTCACCGGTGTCGACCGATCCTCGCGGGATCTGCGTCACCTGAGGCGTCCGGTTATTGGAGGATCCTGGTGTTGTGGGCTGGGCAGTAGGCGAACTCGTTCGTGAAGTGGACGTTCCCGATAGTGGAGACGGACCGGTTGGGCTTCCGGGCGTAGAGGCAGGATTTCCTTGCAGTGGCGGAAGTCCTGGGATCACCGGTAGCGGAGGGATGTTTTTTGTGGTCGTGATGATCGGAGAGGCCACGGTGGTGGTTGTGTCCGGTGTGGCCACGGTGGTGGTGATGACGGGTGTGGCCACGGTGGTGGTGATGACGGGTGTGGCCACGGTGGTGGTGATGACGGGTGAGGCCACGGTGGTAGTTGTTTCCGGTGGTGCTGCGGTGGTTGTCGTCGGGGTCGGTGGTGTGGTCGTCACCGGTGGTGCGCAGGTGGGGGCAGTGATGGTATTCGTGTCGAGGGTGACTGCACCGTTCATGGCCAACAAGCGTCCTTCAATGGTGGCTGCGGTGGTGGCGGTGATGTCGGTGCGTGCCAACAGGTTTCCACGGAACACGGAGTTGGTACCGAGGGTGGCGGAGCTACCGACCTGCCAGAACACGTTGCACGCTTGCGTTCCGTTGATCAACGCGACAGTGCTCGAGGAGGAGGTGATCAACGTTGATCCGGCTTGGAAGACGAAGACAGCGTTGGGATCTCCTTGTGCATCGAGTGTGACTGTGCCCGAGAGTGCGATCGATTCTCCGGAGTTGTAGACACCGGAAACCAGTGTCTGCCCGGTCAAGTCGGCTCCGGTCGGCGTTGTTGGTCCTTGGCCGGCGAGAGTGTTGTACGCAGTCAGTACGTCGGGTTTGGCGCCTTGTGATACTTCGTCGCCGCCGTGGTTGGTGCCGTTGATGGTTATTTCGGACACGCCGGTGATGGTGTCGGTCGGGTATGTGCCGATATCGCCGCCGAGTGTTGTCGGTCCTGTGTTGGTGACACCGGCGCCGGCGAGGACCGAAAAGGACTTGGCTGTGCCCAAGTCGACGGCAGTCGCTGCAGCGCCGGCGATGCCGGCCGGGAAGATGGCGATCCCTGCGGCGAAGGCGGAAACTGTTGCGATACAAGAAAATCGGCTGGTTCGTATAATTCGACTAGCGGTGGGTGTTGTCATATTGAGTTCATCGTCGATTCTTCGAAGTGGGGGACCCGGGCGGCGAGATCGAGTCTGTACGGCCTGCGCCGAATTTGGCGCGAAGCACGCAACGCTGGGCGTCCTGGCGCATCCGAACAATTCGGGTATACAACGCTTGCATACGTTGTATAGAGAGGACGTGTTCGAACCGTAAACCAATCGGACCGTCCTGTCAATATGTAGGCATACGCTGTATGGTTCCGTGATGACCGGAAACTCGCCACCACCAGCTCGAACAAGCCTGAGGCCAGGGCAAGGCCGGGAGGAACCGCTCACCCGTGCCCTTGTTCTTTCCACGGCGCTGTCGATCATCGACGAGGAGGGTGCGGAGGGGTTGTCGATGCGACGACTCGGGAAAGCGCTCGACCGCAATCCGATGACCCTCTACAGGTATGCGGCCAACAAGGCAGCACTACTTGACGGTGTCGTCGAGACAATGCTCGGCCAAATCGTCATCGAGCCTTCCGACCATGATTGGAGGGAGCAACTGCACACCGTCGCGTACGAGTACCGCCGTCTTGCCCTCGAGCATCCGAACATGGTCCCATTGCTGGTCACCAGACCTTTGTCGACGCCGTTGGGACTACGTCCACCGGGAACATTGCGCTATCTTGAGGCAATTCTGGAGCTGCTGATCGGCGCCGGTTTCGCCGCAGCAGATGCTTTGCACATTTTCCGCGCAGTTTTCGGATTCCTCAATGGGCACATCCTCAACGAGCTACAGGAAATTGTCGAAAACCCTGCGGAAACCGACGACCTGCTGCGGTTGGGCCTACACAGGCTGCCGCTGGTCGAGTTTCCGAGGTTGCGGTCGATGGCCACGATCATGGCTAACTACGACGGGCTCGACGAACTCGAAAAAGGTTTGAGCATCCTCCTCGATGGGCTGGCGACGGCCGTCCCGCCCGCCGATACTCCTCCACTGGCGATCCCGATCGCCTGACCCATGGTCCTGTCCAGGCCTTGGCAGTCCGATCGACCTCCGGAAGAGGCGCGAATACTCCTCAGCGGCTGACACTTTCATAATCGATCCTGAAGATTAGGCAAGAACATTCTTCAACCGCTGTCAACAGCCGGCAATGTGGGAGTTCACGCTGACGCCGTTTACTGCAGACGGATGTTGAGAAGGATAGCTTTAGCGGAACGCGGGAACACCGAACAACCCTGCAGTCATGGCATCGGCGCTCTGTTCGTTTCTGCGTCGTCTCGTTTCTGCGTCGTCGTCGTGATCTCAGCGGATGAATACCGCATGTTCGAATACTGCCCATCCGCCAGTCGACCTCCCCGGCCGTCACCGATCCGGAGTAACAACGCGTTCGAGAAGGGCTCGCAATGGACAATTGGTGGTTGTCCTGGAGCACGTTTCCGCAGCCTGTTCGCGAGTGGCTCTGGATAATCGTGCAGCGCATTTGGCGTACCTGAGAACGGCGGCCGCACGGTGCAGTCCACGCATGCCGCCCGCACTGAAAGGTGTCAAGCGGCTTCACAAGGTCGGTGTCCGCCTTGCGCCTCTCGGCAAGTGGCCGCTCGAAGCGGCATTTCTGGGGTGGTACCCGGGGCAAAGAAACGGAACACCGACAACCCGTCAAACGAACACACCCGCAGACTTATTCCACACCACTGACCAACTCGGCCGCTCATTTCCTGGTGATGATCATCTGGAGCACGAAGCAGAACACGACAGCAGTGCCCGCTCCGACTGTAACCCGGTCACCGCGTACAGCGGCCACCTCCGCCAATGCTCAACCATGACAGTGGCTTTGCTTGCATTCGCCGCCGAGGAAGCCGTGTTTACCGGCCGGGATCGGCGAGCAGTTGCGCGAGCACGACGGTTATCGGGCGATCCAGGGTTTGCCCGGGGTCGGGCAGATCCTGGCAGCGATCTTTGTTGCCGAAATCGACGTCGCCACCCGATTCGCCGGCCCGGAACGGTTTGTGCATATGGCCCGGATGGACACCACTGCACCGCGAATCCGACACCGTGGCAACTGCGGACAGAGCACCAAACAAGGCAGTAAGCTCGTCCGCTGGGCCACGGTGGAGGCGATCCAACGTAAGACCACCGCCCAGATCGCTGCCGATCGATTGCGGGTCGAAGCTCGCCGCGGCGAGAGCATCGCGGAGATCGATGCGGCCCGAAAACTGCTCGCCGTCGTCTACTGCGGGCTTGCGGGACGGCGAGATCAGTGCGTTGGCCAAGGAACGCGGTGGGGCGTGGTCGTCGTCAAAGTCTCACCCCTATCTCGGCGTGGTCGCTCACTTGATTGACGCCGCATAGCGCTTCGTCGTAACACTCCATGGCCAACACGCCGGGCAAAGGAATGACCGGCAGTCGGGGTACAGGCCTTGTCGACCTCCCAAAGCCTGCCCGAACTTGGCTCACCACGGCCGGATCGTCTCGTAGCTGACCACGAAACCGCGTTCGAGCAGCATCTCCTCGACCTCACGGACGTTGGATCGTGGAGTTTCTTGACGAAACCCGCATCGGCGACGTCGCTGTGGCTGAATGTCGAGTTTGTGGCCGAGAGTTTCCGCAAGCGTGCGGATCGACAATCCCGGCTCGGACCAGCAGCACAGCGACCGTTCGACGGAAACTCCAGCGCAGACGCCAACATTGATGCTGCTCGCGGCGCCACACAGCGACAACGCAATCGCGACCTTCTCAGCACTGCCAACGCGGGCGCGCGCCGGCGACAGCATCGAGCGCCGACGCTTCCACCTCTAGGCCGTCCCCATTCGGGTAGCAACACACTGCTTCAGGGGGACTGATCGTCGTACAGCATTCGGATGAACTCAACCGCTACCTGCGGTGCCGGTCGATCATTCTGGTCAGCCATTCGACACCTGCCGGATTGGCGCTGTGAACGCAAATCTCCCGTGGCCACATCCTGTTTTCGCGCATCCAGAAAACGACCGAGGATGTGGTGTCCCTACCGCCTAGGTCATAGGCAAGGGAGATCCGTTCCACCATGCCGAAGCAGAGTGCATCGATAGCGCCTGAACTGGTCTTTGCCCACGTCCACCCGTCTGGTGGTTTTCGTAAGTTGTCGACCCAGAGGTTCATTGTGTATCCGTGGCCATGTTCGATTGCATTGCTAACCATCCCCCGAAACTGGGGTGAAAGTCCAGAACCTAACTTGGGTGAGTCGCCAGTGCTGTCGGTCCCGAATCCTGTACCCCCTTTGGCAGGAGGCGATAGGGACCTAGGTGAACTGCCTGTTCAGAAGCAAGTTTGGGAGGGTGAAACCGGGGGTGAATCCTCACTCAGGCGTTTAGTTGAACGTGCAAACAAACCCCGCCACGTGGGAAAATTCGCCGGTGAAAATACCTTCCAGGCGCAAACGTAGACGCTCGAGACATGTCGACAAAGCGGATCGATGGACAACACAGCTGATCATCTGCTTGTACATCCTCGCCGCAGTAGCGATCTTCTTCGGACTGCTCTATGACCGAAATCGCCTAGGTTGAGCAAACCTCGGACAGACCACCCGACGGGCGGGAAGGCGCACCGGATGCGGGCCGACTCGCCTCCCTGTACGCCCCACCGCACGATCCTCGAGTGAGTTTGTTCCACCGGAAGTTTGTGCCGCAACTGTTTTAGAGTTTTCGCCGAGATTGTCGGGGTGTTCTCATGTTGAGATCGGGGTCGGCGGTGAGTCGCAGGAATGCCCGTGCAGCGGGATTGGTGGGTGATGGTGTTCTGCCGATCAGTGCGACTTCTCTGGCGGGGTTGCCTGGGGTTAGGAGAATTTGTCGTAGGCCACTGCGTTCTGCGATGGGCTCGGGCACGACTGCGACGCCAAGGCTGTGGCGGACCAGTGCGAGGACGAGATCCATTTCGCTGGTTCGAAATGCGATGTGACGGTGCACTCCGGATTCGGCGAACAGGGCTGCGACCACTGTTTCCAGTCCGAGGCCGGCCTGAAAATCGATGAACGAGTGATCTTGTAGTTCTGCAAGTTCGATCGTGCTTCGCTCTGCCAGTGCGTGGGCCTCGCCCACCACGAGTAGGAGGCGCTCGGTGTAATTTCTCAGCGCGACGAGACCTGGCGGCAGTGCAGTCGAATCCAGCGCCACATAAGCAAGATCGAGATCGGCACTTTCTACCGCAGCGAGTAGATCCGCCGAAGGTGCTTCGATGAGGGTGACGTTGATTCCGGGATGGTGCAGATGGAACTGTGCGAGCACGGCGGGCAGGTCTACAGCTGAAAGGGTTTGGACAACGCCGAGGGCGAAACTACCTGTGTCACAGTCTTTCAAGGCATCAAGTGAATTTTGAGCATCAGCGATCTCCCGCAGGATGCGAGGAGCGTGTCGATGCAGGAGATGTCCGGAAGCGGTGAGAAGAACGCTGCGTGTGGTGCGTTCGAACAGTGTGCACCCGAGATCGTTTTCCAAAGCTCGAATCGAGGCACTGAGACCTGATTGCGACAGGTGGAGTATTTCGGCTGCTCGCGTGAAGTTCCCGAGTTCGGCCACTGCAGCGAAGTGTGTGAGTTTTCGAGAATCCATTCAGTGATATTACTTCTCAATAGGATCATAATAAGTTGTTGGACAGCACAGTGGGTTCCCTGAACGATGGGGCCATGATTGAAGGTCGTCGATCGCATCCTCGCACTCATGAGCGCGCAGCACTCTCGGCAGAATCTCGGATGAATCCGAAACTGGTGGTGGTGATGGCGCTGGCATCCGGACTTGTGGTCGCCAACAGCTACTACGCGCAACCGTTGGTCGGGTCCATTGCTACTACTTTCGACGTGTCGAGCACCTCAGTGGGTCTCGTCGTTACAGCGAGCCAAGTCGGGTATGCCATAGGTCTAGCGTTGTTGGTTCCGTTAGGCGATCTGCTCGAGCGGCGCCGACTTCTGACCTTCATGCTTGTCGGCACTGCTGCCTGTCTGGTGGTGATGGTTTTTTCGTCGACTTGGCAGATTCTCGCGTCGGCCGCGGTACTGGTGGGACTGGGTTCGGTGGTAGGACAGATACTGGTTCCTTTCGCCGCTGCGCTGGCTCGCGAGGACGAGCGTGGCAGAGTGATCGGTAACGTGATGACCGGGCTCCTGCTCGGTATTCTGCTCTCCCGTGTGATCGCTGGTCTCGTTGCCGGAATCGCTGGATGGCGAGCGGTTTTCGTTGTTGCGGCGATATTGACGTTGTTCACGTGTGGACTGGTGCGACTGTTGCCGAGGTCGGTGCCGGAGACGCAAATATCTTATCGTGAACTGCTCACGTCGGTAGTGGCACTGGTTCGGGAGGAATCAGTTCTGAGATCCCGGATGTGGTTCGGAATGCTCACTTATGCGTCTTTCGGCGTGTTGTGGACAAGTATCGGCTTTCTGCTCGCCGGACCGGATTATGGCTGGTCCGAAACCCGCATTGGTTTGTTCACGGTGGTCGGCGTCGCGGGCGCCTTGGCCGCTCGGTTTGCCGGCGTCCTCGCAGATCGAGGTTGCGCACGGATGCAGACCGGAGTGTTCGTCGCGTTGACAGCGCTGAGTTTCATCCTGCTGGCGATCGGTGAGCGTCACGTGATTGCGTTGGCGGTCGGGGTCGCTTTACTGGACCTGGGAGTTCAGGGCACCCACATTAGCAATCAAAGTATCTTCTACCCCTTACGTCCTGATGCGCGTAGTCGCCTCAATACCGCGTACATGACGGCGTATTTCACGGCCGGTTCGATCGGTAGTGTCCTCTCCGCCGCCGTCTACCCGTCCTTCGGCTGGAGCGGTGTGTGTCTGCTCGGGGCGTCGTTTCCTGCTGCAGCGAGCCTAGTGTGGTGCATCGAGTACTTACGTGATCGTAAAAAGGTGGTGCCCGACAACCTTTTTCATTCGCGTCAGATGAATGCAGATTCGACGGCAGGCGAGCCAGCTGGATAGAGGTCGTCGGAGTTGGTCCACCGAGGTCGCTGACATGTGTGAGCGACGTCGAGCTACTAGTTGGCCTTTCTCCCGTGTCGAGTTGCTGAGGTAAGCAGCGCAGTTTGCTTGACGTGAATAGGTCAGATTGAATCTGAAAGTAGCTGCAAGGTAGGAAGATAGACATTTTCGTGGGAGTGATGTGTGCGACTGAGTCGGCGTGATTGTTGAGATCGACAACCCGGTCGGCTACGACGGCGACAACGAGCGCTACGCGAGGGCGAACACCCCAACGGACGTCGTCGTCGAAATGTTCTTCGGGACCGGACCCGGTCAACTGCACATCAATAAGTTCGAATTTTACGCACCCCAATACTTCGGTGCACTGCACAACGCGAATGTCGGTGCGGGTGGCTGCGATCTGTACCCACGCTTGTCCGAACTTACACCCCACGCTCCCCGGAGACAGCTCGTCACTTCCCGGAACGGGTTCGTCGTAACGGGCCTGACGCCAACGCTATCGGCACGGTGAGATCCTTGAGCTGCAGCGTCAGCCGTCGAGGGGCCTTGCCGTATTCGAGCAGGGGCCGGCGGCCGCGTCGTGGTGTCGGTCGAAGTTGTGTGGGCGATCGGACGCTGGCAAATCAGTGAGCACGCATCGACGGCCGCCGTTGAGTCCTGTCGACAGCAGGTGGAAGCTGATCAAGGTACGGCGCTTTGGATTCCGGTCTACGTCGCAACATCGAAGGGGGTTTGTTGCCTAGTAGGGCCGTGAATAGCTCTGTCGGACAACTGTCTTGTAGGACGACCCTGGGACGGTTGCTGAGTTCGTTCTCGACGGCTAGCAAATGGTCCGGCGAAGTCACTTTTTTGATGAGGTGCTCGCGTTGGGTGATACTGGCAGTGAAGACTTAGAGGATTAGTCATGACGGTTCGACACCACAACGCGCTGCGCATGTGACTGACGCGCAGATCAATGCAACGCGGGCCAAGTTGATTATCGACAAGAAGTTGAAGAGGGCGTCGAAGCCGCAGATCATGAGGTTGGCTCGGCTTAGAACTAGTGGTGAGCGGCGCCTCATCGTCAGCTGATCTCTCAGTGCTCGGCAGGCGAGGTTCGGCCGCTTCCTGAAAATGAACCAACGCCGTCCCGGATGCTGGACGGCGTTGGTGTTGTCTGTAGGGCCTTTGCTCCACTACGCCGCGTGTTCGGTTTTGGTGGTCCACTTCGGCAAGCGATCGAACACGGTGTGGGAATGATCAACAGTTAGTCCGAGGCATCGCAGCGGGAGGACGCACCTGAACGTTGTGTTGAGGAATTTGTGAAGATTATGTCTTGCCGTGCGGTCATGAAGAGGATGGTGGTTGCTTTGGGGTTCGTTGGAGGAAGGGGTGCGGCCAGGCGCCTAGAGCGAGCACGGCGAGGGTTGTCTGAATGATGCCGGTGGCGAAATAGATGCCGTGCAGCGGTGACCAGACGAGGATGATGGCGATTTCGACGAAGACCCAAATCATCATGATCAGGCCGGCTGCGGCGTGTAGACCCCATGCCAGTGTGTACCTGCGGAAGTGGGCAACGAGTGTGAGTGCCTGGCTTCCGCCGACGATGATGCCAAGGATGATGCCTGGCCAAAAGTAGGAAGCGAAGACGGTTCCTTCGATCCATTCCGGGGGGAGACCGAACCCGCCACCGGCGGTTAGTCCAGCCATTCCGAGGAGGGCGGAGAGCAGGTTGAACCATGCGACGACGGATAGGCCGATTCGGAGAGGGCGCGGGGGGAGCGGCGCAGGTTTCATGACTGTCACGATAGTGTGATGCCGCTTATGCGTCGCTTAGGCCTATTACTGGTGCCGGTCGTTTGATCCACTGGATTTGATTGCCGCTCAGCTTGTTCGGGTGGTGCAGGGCACGCATCTCAGCGGTAGTTTGTTGCTCGGCTGCCCAGAGCTGGCGCAGGTTCAGAGGATGAATCACCTTGGTGGTCAGCTAGATTCGTCTATTTATAGTTGACTGCTGATATTCCGTGGCGTCAGCGAGTAAATGCAACACGGTAGCTCTGTGCGACTTCCAGTCCTACCTCGTCGCGCGGCAACCAGGTAGGACACGCTGGACCCAGACAGTCACTCGCTGCGTCGTTCGAACATGCACACGCCCCAGTGCCCGTCTTCGGCGACTAGTGAAATCTGTGTTCGACTAGGAGTGGGGGCAGCGCCGTCGAATTGGACTGTGATTTCGACTGGCACTCGCGCCGAATCGCCCTCTATGATCGGCTCTTCGACGGCGGTCAGAATCGTCTTCGATGGAGGAACCGTTGCGCTGTCATGCTGCGCGGCGGAACATGAGGTCGCGTTGAGTCCGGCGACGTCGCCGGCGTTGTAGGCGTCGAAATACCGACGGACGGTGTCGGCGATATCAGCGGCGTCTGCTGGCCCTGACGACGCAGGCTGGTCGCGGTCGTTGGCGCATCCCCAAAGCCCACCAAGTAAGACAATCGCTACCGCTGTGAGCACGAGTTTCCGCACCGTTCGAACCGTACCGCCTCGAACGGTGCGCGAAGGAATCGAAGTCCGACGGGTCTACCAGGATTCATGGGAGGGGAAGAATCGTATGAGACGTCGCCGAATTTGATTACTTAGGTCGGGCTCCTGTAAAAGGTCGAATCGGCTGACATCGAGCGCTGCGGCAATCTTGCTCATCGAGGCCCCGAAACTTTCATCGTGTGAGCTTGCGCAACGACGGTGCCGGTGAGCGCGGCAGGTCTACTCCACGGCATGGCCGTATTTGCTCCGGTGTTCTGAGCATCAAACTTGGTGAGTCTGAGCACCAACCGTTCCGGAGTCGGTCGCAGTAACGTGGTGACAGGTCAGTCCCGCTGCTCGACGACCTCGGTAGCTGATTCGGTTCGAGCACACCTTTTGTATTGAAGTTTGCGGTACCTCCGGCCAGGACTGAAGAATCGGTTCGCTCGATCCGGCAGTTGTCACTGTCAGTTCGTCTGCCGGCACCGGATTTATCGAGGAACCGCAGACGATCCTGCGCTACCCGACGCTGTTTATTGCCGCCGATATGGGTACGAAAATCGTTGCTCCGCTCGTAGTCAGAGCCGGCGTGGCAAAGCGTGCGTAGGTGAAACCGAACAGAGCCGACGACTGACTGCGACGACGCTTCTTATATCAGAAATAGGTGAGCAGGACTCCAGCAACCGTGAACACCAGCGCAGTCCACCGGATGAGAAGCCCAATCATCAGGTGCACGAACGAGAGCGTCAGGGCCAAGAAAGCCACACTGAGCCACGTCGTGGGCGATCGGTTGTCTCGTTTTTCTTCGAGCGTCATCGTGTCAGTCTCACCGACCCAGCGCCGTTCATTGGGAGATGCAATCAAATCGACATGCTCTTCCTACACCAGCAACTGAAATGAGTTGAGAGCAGTTTTGCGGGTTGGGTGTGCATTTTGACCGTCGAGATGCCGGACGATTTTCCTGCGTGCAGACCTGTAAACCGGAGCGTGACCATCAGGGCATAAGAACGTCCAATGGGGTTCTCCACCAATGCTTCCCGCGTGTACCGACCTGGCAGCACACAGCGTCGACAAACTCTTGGCAGTCGCGGAGGAGCTTGACGGCCGACCCCGGAAATCGCTCGACTGGGACACCCCTGCGGAGCGCCTGAGTCCTTTACTGGAAGTCTCGTCATCACAAGTGTTGCGACGAGGGCTGGAATCCAATTTTTGCGTTCACGTTTGGTGTGTGCGTGACCATCTCCCCCTATAGTCGTATATCCAAAAAATGGATATGTATTTATACAGTTGGATATTGACCTCGAGTTGAACCCGTTCACCCCCGGATCAGGGCTGCGTCCGCCCGCACTCGAAGGCCGCAACGACCAGATCGACGCGTTCGATCTTCTTGTCGCGCGCAGCAAACGCCGCAATTACGACCGCGGAATGATCCTCTCCGGACTGCGGGGCGTCGGGAAGACGTCGTTGCTCAATTATCTGGCCCATCATGCCGACAACCAGGGCTGGCTGACCATCAGTATCGAAGGCCGCCCCAGCACCTCCGGTATCGCGGCTGTGCGCAGAACCCTCGCGCAGGAACTGTCGTTGGGTTTGCGTCGCTACAGCCGCAAACAGTGACTCAAGGACAGCGTCGACGATCTGGTTGCCCAGGCTCGAAACTTTTCGGTAGGTGCATCGGTTATGGGTTCCACTGACAACGTTTCTGTGCCTCGCCCACAGATAGATCCGGGCTATATCGCGATAGACCGCGAAGCGAACTGCGAAGTTCTGCGTCCGCGAAAAGGTGCGTTCGGACTGTTCATCGACGAGATGCAAGACCTTGAACAGGACTTTCTCGCCGCGCTCGTGGCGTTGCGCACGAAGCGAACCAGCGGCAGTGGCCGTTCTTCGTTATCGGTGCAGGTCTGCCTTATCTGCCCGCTGTTCTCGCGTACTGCTGCTCATACGCTGAAGGGCAGTTTCTGTACAGAAGATCGGGCCGTTGGCGCCCATAGATGCAGCGGACGCATTGCGGATTCCTGTCCAGGCGCACGGCGGTGATTTCACTCCAGAAGCGTTGGACGTGCTCGTCGAAACGAGTGGCGGCTATCCGTATTTCCTGTCCAGGCGCACGGCGGTGATTTCACTCCAGAAGCGTTGGACGTGCTCGTCGAAACGAGTGGCGGCTATCCGTATTTCCTGCAGGAGTACGGCAAAGCGATCTGGAACATTGCACCAGGCACGCCGTTCGAGCTCGCGGATGCACTCGGCGCTGTCGAGGTCGGCCGACGGCACCTCGACGACGGGTTCTTCCCGTTGCGGTGGGATCGGGCAAACCCCGAGGGAGCGGAAATATTTGGCGGCGATGTCCACTCTCGGTGAGGACCACCCGCGGTCTGCGAAGGTCGCCGAGGCGATGGGATCGACTGCTGCGGGAACAAGTGAGGTGCGGAATTCAGCGATCAAGCGTGGTCTGATCTGGGCTACTAAGCGTGGACGCCTGCCGCTGCGTACGACGGTGTGGGTATTTCTCCAATTAGACTCTGTCGCAGTGCATTAACTCATCAAATGGACGATCCGCATAGAATTGGTCGCGCGATGCGGTACGTGCGCTCCCGGACATCTCAGAGCATTCCGCACCGCAAGCGCAATTGTGTCGTTTGCAGGTTGGCTCATTCTGAGCACGGAGAATGCGGTGCGGTCCAGGACTGAACAGCGGCTCGGTCAACGGTTTGCCGGCCAGTTCCAGCGATGGGCGGTGCGCCATCGTTGGTAGATCGCTCCGGTCAGCAATGCGATCGAACTGGTGAGCAGTAGCGTCGGGAACAGAGAAAGAGTTTGGGCGAGGGAGCGCGCCGCAGTGCCGGTGGCACGGCCAGCAGGCGGAACCGATCGGCAATGTCGTTTGAATTTTCATGATCAACGCATGCTGAACGGATCTTCGCCGCGCCGACTTCCGGATCTTCGGCTCATCGCCCACCGACTCCTTCTCGGAATCACTCTCGCCGCGATGAACGTGCTGATCCTGCGATACTGGCATCTCGAACGCGACCTGCCCGGCGCCTAGGGGCACTCCTCAGGAGCGCGGCCCAAGTCTGAAGGCCGGAGTTCTGGCTCGGGGCGAAGTCGGTGCCGACGTCGCCAAACCTGTCACTCAGGGACAGAGGTTCCGGATTTTCATTTGATTGTACGGGTGAGGGTTTGAGTGATTCGGTAGGACATCGCCTGGCTGATGTCGAGCGACCTCGTGGACGACCGCCATTTCACCAGGCAAGCCGAACAAGCTGAGGCGGAGCGCAATGGTATTTCCGCGCCGGACTGCGCCAGGAAGATCTTGGCATCGCTCGAGCGCAAATGATGTTGTCCGACAGTATATTACGAAAACAAATTTTGAAGGTGGCATGGCTGACGTCCCGTCTTCGACAAAGTAACGGCGAGTTCGCATGCCAGATCGAGCGACTGTCAATCGAGACACCAACCGCACCTTTTCCTGAAGCCGCTGGGATCTGAAAAGGGGCCTTTTTGGTTTCGCCCACCGTCTCATGTGACGGACTCGCCTTGTGCCGGGTGCCCCGTGGCCCAGATGGCGGCGTGGAAAGGGAATTCGAGTAGTCTTCGATCCCGGTCGGTAGTCGGCGCTCCGACCCTGTTTTTGGTGACACTGCGGGTGGAAGGAAGAATGACAGTGGAGACATCGAAGGAGTCGGTCCTGGATGTTTACGAGCGGATTTCTCAGCTGGCACGAACGGTGCACGGAACGCATACCGGTGGGGTGAAGACTCCGTCGGAGGTGCTCGAGGAGGTCACCGAGGCCGCGGCCAAGCTGCTTCATGGTGTCGATCATGCGGGGATAACGTTGGTGCGCCGCCTTCGTCCCGGGCACCGTCCGGAGCATTTCGAGTCCGTAGCAGCCACCGGTACAGTTCCGACACGGTTCGATGTACTGCAGCACGAGCAGGGTGAGGGACCGTGTTTCGATGCGATCTGGTTTCATCAGACGGTCCGAATCGTCGATGTGGTGTCGGACCCGCGGTGGCCCGCGTTCATGACAGCGGTGCGGGAGCAGACTCCGATTCGATCCGTGTTGTCGATCCAGCTTTATACCGATGGCCAGGAACTCGGCGCGCTGAACCTGTTCTCGGACACTGCCGGCGGGTTCGACGCCGAAACGGAGGAGCAGGCGATCAATCTGGCCACGCATGCGGCCATTGCGCTTTCGAGTGCACGCCGCGGTGAACAGTTTCGCAGTGCACTGGCCTCACGTGATCTGATCGGCCAAGCCAAGGGCATGATCATGGAGCGTTTCGACGTTGACGCCATCGCGGCGTTTCAGATGGTTCGGACACTCTCACAGGAAATGAACGTATCCGTGCTCGAGTTGGCGAGGAGGGTCACCTTCCGCGAGATGCCGGTGGTCGGTAACGAGTAGCATCCACTGCAGGGAACTGGCGCTGGAAAGTGTTGTTGTAGAACATTTTCGAGAATATCTATTCATCGGATGCGTCGACGTAGTCGCCCCGTTAGGCAGGACGGCCGTCGAGTTTGGTTCGCAAAGTGGTCAGGGACTGGGCGAGCAGACGAGATACGTGCATTTGGGAGAGTCCGAATTTCGCGGCGATTTCCGATTGGGTCAGTTCATCGAAAAATCGGTAATGGACGATGGCCCGTTCACGTTCGGGTAAGGCGAGGAGCGCTGGACGGAGGGTTTCGTGGTTGTCGATTGTTTCGAGTGCTGCGTCGTCGTCGCCGAGGGTGTCCCCAAGTGGAATACCGTCGGTTGAGGTCGCGGCGTCGAGGGGTGTCGAGTAGTAGGAGTCGCCAGCGGCGACGGTCTGGTCGATGTCGCGGCGTTCGACATGGAGGTAGTCGGCGAGTTCGGGCACGGTGGGCTCGTGTCCGAGAGTCTGTGTGAGTGAGGTTCGCGCTTTCTTCAGTGCAAGGTAGCTCTCCTGGAGTGAGCGGGGGACACGGATGTCCCAGCCGTGGTCGCGGAAGTGTCTGCGCACTTCGCCAGTCATGGTGGGTACGGCGAAAGAGAGAAAATCTTTCCCTTTCTCCAGGTCGAAACGGTCGACGGCGTTGATCAGTCCGACGCTGGCTACTTGGACGAGGTCCTCGTGGGGCTGGCCGCGTCCGCGGTAGCGGCGTGCGATGTGCTCGGCAACCGGCAGGCATGCCTCGATGATCTGCGTGCGCAACTGTTTGCGTTCGGGGTCGTCGTCGGGGAGCGCGGTGATCTGGGCGAACAAGTCGATGACGTGTACGTAGTCGTCACGCCCGGTCGTCGAGCGGGTCATAAACCTGCCTGGAGCGCCGTGTCTATCCTGCGGATACTCAACCCAGAGCGGCGACAGGCAGCGGCATGTGACCGCGTGCTGTACTGGATGTTCGCGTTAGCGACCTGTGTCTTGTCGTCCTGCGTCAGCACTGGCACATCACAGATGTTCCTTTTCGTTATCGGTGCGGGGTTAAGTGGTGGGTACGACTGGCGAGGGTGGAAGCGAGTCCGGCGAGGATCTGGGTGGGGCGTTGCTGCTCGCCTTGTTGCGCTCCCAAGATGATGATGGCTCCGGTCAGTGCCGGCAGGGCCCACTGCAGATAGTGGAGTTGCTGCTGAGCGGCGGCGACATCGTCTGAGGTCGAGGGGGCGGGTTCGGTTGTGTCCTCGACGGGCTGTGGTGTGTTGTGTCGGAATCTCAGTCGCGCGAACGGCCTGGGGTATACGGCATTTCGGTGATGTCGGAGTTGACCGGCGTCGGTCTGCAGACGTTGCGGCTCTACGAGCGGCGTGGACTGCTGATGCCTTCGCGTACCGACGGTGGAACCCGCCGATACAGTGAAGTGGATCTGTCGACGTTGGGTCGCATCACCGCATTGGTCGACGACGGGGTCAACCTCGTCGGAATCCGATCGATTCTCTCACTGGAAGCGGAGAATTCGATTCTGGCGGCGAGGATTGCTCAATTGAGCGACTCAGCTTCGTCGGCGCCTGAGCTGGTGTGATGACATCGGCTGGCGTGGTGGTACGCCCTAGATAGCCGAAGTCTGCGTCCGCGACAATTTTGTTTCCGCCGCTTTCGAGCTGTGTGAGGGCGGTATCGAACGCGTCGACGAGCCAGGAATCGGTAGCTTCGGCGAGCAATGCGTCTGGCACCGACTCGATATCAGTGTCAAAGATGCGCACCGTCCACGAACCGCTCGCGTCGGGTTCGTCCGAGAGGCCTCTGGCGGTGTTGGTGGCGAGGAGGTAACGGTTGTATTCGAGGTCGACGCGAATGGCGTAAACACCGGCAAGGTTGACGATGTTGGCGGGGCGTTGAGTGACGGCGGCCAAGGCGATGAGTGCGTCGTTATAGATCTGCGAGTACTTCTTTGTGAGGGGCATAGCTGTCCTACCTGTTCGTACCTGGCCTTTGCAGTGTTGCAATGGCTGGTGAAGACAGTCCGATGCCGCGGCTTGACGAAGAACCGACACTGATCCTATCCCAGATAGGGATCAATCGGATGTCGAGAAACACAACGGGCAGTACCACTTGCCGGCCTCGAACCGGCGAAGGTTGGGCGGGTGATCGTGAAAGTCGAAACGGCCACGGGGAAGCATCGAGGCTCGGTAAAGCAGTGGCCGGCCGTCAGTGATTCGGACTACGGCACCCTATTCACGGGACCTAGGTCAGAACGTCCGGCTTACTGCGTGGGTCGGTGAACCCCCAGTTCAGGGTCCCGTCAACGAGAAAACGTTTGCAGCCCTACCAACCGGGTAGCAGCTTTACAGGTTGCAATTGTCGGGATGGGTCCGCGCACCTCGAAACGTTGCAACTGAGATTCTCGTGTGGTTAAGCCGCAGCCCTTGGGAATCGCACTGGAGTGGAAACACTTTCAGATGACGCCGGTAGCCCCCGCTCCTGCGAGGCGCTACCGGCGATCACGATCCACAATCCCCACCCCACACGAACTCCGGGCGACCGACCGGCGATCACGATATCCGCAGCCTTGGCTGCTGTGAGTGACAGAGTGTCACCGTCGAATCAGCATCGAGAAGTAACATCCCCGCCGGTCTGCCCAGGATGGGGCTACGTCCGATCACGACAGCGCAAGATCCCGCACCCTCGACGTCGTAGGCATCGAGCAACCGATCGATCCCACCCGGCATCGCAGACGTGAACCCTGGCTTCCCGACCTTCTCTGATCGATTGACCTTCATCCGAACGCAAGTGCGCCGCAGAGGGAAAACATCAATTTGCCGCCTGAAATGGTGGTGTCGATCGCTTGGGTTAACAACTTGAATCCGACCCTGCGAGCGACGAGTTCCTCTACAGTCTGCAGAAGGTGGTGAAGTGAGCGACCTAGCCGGTCAAGTCGCCACACCACCAATGTGTCCCCTCGAGAAGATGTCGCGTAGCGCAAAGTTCACCCATGAGGCAGCACTGCTCCAAAACTCACGGACAAGCCGAATAATGAACCCTCAGTTTTGGATACGAGTTTGGAACATATCTTCTACACGGTCACCAAAGTCGTCCTGGGTACTTCAACTAGATCGTAAGTGGTAGCGCCTCGCGCCATGTCCGAGAACATCCTTGCCAGCCGCCCGCACACAAAAGGGAGTCGATCTATCGTGTCGGCGCACCTCAAAAGGCCGCCCGCGGAATCTCGAAGTGTCAACGAGCAGACTGATGGCGCTGGTAGCGCATGTACAAGTATTCGGCTTCGAGCAAGACGTGCCGGAGCTGCAACGCCTGGGGAACTGCGAGTGGCGGGGCAGCGATCGGTCCGGAGACTGGCTGGGGCCCCGCCAATGTCGGGGAGAGGGTAAAGCACATGTCGTCCACGAGATCGTGCGCCACAAGGGTAGAGAGAAGGGCTGGACCTCCTTCGCAGAGCACTCGCATCAACCCGCGATCGTGTAGGCCCGCGATCATCGCGACCGGATCAACGTAGTCGCCCCCGGCCACCATGATGTCGACACGGGACCGCACATCGGAACCGTATGTGGCGGCCACCTGTGCGCTGGTGACGACAATTGGGCGCGGCCCTTCCGCGGTGAACAGCGCCGATTTCCATGGAAGATCACCGCTGTGCGTCACAACCGCAACGGGCGGTAACGACACTTTCCCGCACGCGTCGCGGCGGTATCGCCGGAGTTCGGCATCGAGCGTTACAGGTCCGTACCGTTCCGCGCGTATCGTTCCGGCGCCGACGAGGAGCACATCACAATAGGCGCGCAGGGACTTCAGTAACTGATGATCAGCAGTGTTGGAGATTGGGCGTACTCGACCGTCGAATGCAGCGGCGCCGTCGAGGCTCGAGACCATGTTCACTCGAACACCTTCGGGGGCGTCGGCGTAGAAGTCGTGAAGTGTGCGGGCTTGGGTGTCTATGGAATATAACGATCGCCACCGAGGCACCGTCATGCGTCGTGTCCGGGTTCGAGTGCTCGAACGTCGGCGAACATTATGTACTCGTCGAGTTTTTCAGGTGCGTAACCGGTTTCGGGTTCGAGCAGGAAAGCAACATGGTCACCCATGTCCAGCTGTTCGAGGATGCGGCCGGCAAACCAGGCCTCGGCTTCGTCGAGAATTGGAAGCCCGAAAGGCCCGCGGCTCCACTCGCAGCGCGTGAACTTGTCGATATCGTCGCCCGTCGACTCCCCGAACAGCTCCGCGATCGTGTCGTTTTTGCGGGGGATGAGGTGAACGGCCAAGTGCTCGGAGGCGGCGGCGAGTCGATAGGTGCGGTTCTTGTTCGACAGACCGATGAGGAAACGCGGAGGCGAAATACTGATCTGCGAGGCGAAACCTACGAGGCACCCCGCCCGCTGGTCTCCCACATGAGTGGTCACGACGAACATCGGATAATTCAGTGCCCCCACGATTCGCTCGAAGGCATCGCTGTCCGGCGAATGAATGTTTTCATTCGAGTCCTGCATTGTTGCTCCCTTCACTGCGATAGTTACCTCCTCCTGCTAGCGGGGGCAGGTAACTGCGATGTCTTTAATGCACAGCAACCCGTTAGCGCTGTTGCCGATTATCTATATCAGATGGTATAGATTTTAGGTAGCGAGAGATGAACATGCCGATGGGCAAAAATCAGATCAATGCCGTCAGACGCAGAGCACGACGTCGGGAGAATTTCTCCTGGCACCCCAACACCTCGGGAGCTGGACAATGACGATGATCGGCAATACACCCGCCGAGTGCAGCACGACACGCGCTGGCAGCTCGACTGCGCGTCGCCGCACTCACTCTTCGATCGCCTTGATGTTCGACGAGTCATCGCCAAGATTGCGATGGGAGATGTCACCTGAATCGACAGGCTCGATACCGAGCGGACAGCAGCGCGGGCTCGTCACGCAGGGGGCTCACCGGAACTCGATGCGCTCAACGAAGCGCATGAGGACCTCGTTGAACTCCCAGGGCAGCCACACCTGAATCTCTATCCAGTTCCATGCCGGCGAGTGAGGATGACTAATGGGCAAGTGGGTTTCCCTGCCATGGGACGTATTGCGCTTGCAGTACACGGCAATCCGGTATCCACTCACACTTCTGGGCCGCGTGGTGGTACGCGCATTCGACACCGACGCACCATGTCGGCTCACGTACCAACAGATGCTCGAGTCGGTTGACGGTACGGCAGGGACCATTCTCGGTGACCGCACCCTGGCCGGCCGAGCACAGGCCGAGATGGGGCCCGGCAGGACGGAACTACTTTCGCCGACAACCTGCGCTCTTCAGCCCGTGGGCGTCGATTCGAAATCGCATGCACGAAACGAATCCTCAGGGGACGGACGATTACACGGGCATCGCCTGGCGGATTGGCGATAGGCCTGGCCGGCACAACTTACCTGTTCGGTGCCGTAATACCTTTCCGCTACATCGAAGTTCAGCACACACTTCCCACCATCTTCTGGCGTGAAGTCAACTTTCTGACAGGAAATCGAGGAGTCGTAGTGTCCAAGAAGAAGCCCGTAAAGAAGGCCCAGATCCCCGGGGTACCCGGTCCGGCGAGTCCGCCACTGGAGGAACCGGACAAGCCTCGCAATCCGTTGCCCCCGAAGGCCGACCAACGCTCCCCACAACTGCGCACTGCAACAGCGGCAGTCGTCGAGGGCCCTGAATCCGTGCGTGGACAGCAGGGTGAATATCTGACCTCCGCGCAAGGGGCCCGCCTCTACGACACCGATCACTCCCTCAAAGCCGGTGAGCGTGGCCCGACGCTGCTCCAAGACCATCACTTGCGGGAAAAGATCACCCATTTCGATCACGAACGGATCCCCGAACGCGTCGTTCACGCACGCGGTGCCGGTGCACACGGGGTGTTCCGTGCCTTTGGTGCCGCCGAGAAGGTCACCAAAGCAGGCTTCCTCCGCAGAGGAGTCGAAACCCCCGTATTCGTCCGCTTCTCCACGGTGCTCGGCTCACGCGGTTCAGCGGATGCAGTCCGAGATACTCGAGGCTTCGCTACCAAGTTCTACACAGCTGAAGGAACTTTCGACCTCGTCGGCAACAACATCCCGGTCTTCTTCATCCAAGACGGCATCAAATTCCCCGACATCATCCATGCCGCGAAGCCTCATCCCGACCGCGAGATCCCGCAAGCGCAGAGCGCACACGACACGTTCTGGGATTTTGTCTCGCTCCACACCGAAGCCACCGCGCACACCCTGTGGAACATGTCAGATCGCGGCATCCCCCGGTCGTATCGAATGATGGAAGGATTTGGTGTTCACACCTTCCGACTTCTCAACGACGAAGGTGAAACGTCGTTGGTGAAGTTCCACTGGAAGCCACGCCTGGGCGTGCACTCGGTGGTGTGGGAAGAAGCGCAACTGATCAACGGGTTCGATCCGGATTTCCATCGCCGGGATCTCGCTGACGCAATCGAAGCGGGCGCCTATCCGGAATGGGAACTGGGCATTCAGATCTTCCCCGACACACCAGAGCAGATGTTCGAAGGCATCGACCTTCTCGATCCCACCAAATTCGTCCCCGAGGAACTGGCTCCGGTCCAGCCGATCGGGGTGATGACTCTCAATGCGAACCCAACCAACTTCTTCGCCGAAACCGAACAGATCGCATTCCACCCCGGGCACTTGGTGCCCGGTATCGACGTCACCGACGATCCCCTCCTGCAGGCCCGACTGTTTTCCTACCTCGACACCCAGATCAGCAGATTGGGTGGCCCCAATTTTGGTCAGATCCCGATCAACCGTCCACACGCACCGGTCAACGACATGTTGCGTGACGGAATGCACCAGAGTGCAGTACATTCCGGTGCCGCCCCGTACAAACCGAACTCCCTCGACGGCGGCTGTCCGTTCGTCGCGGGGGCAGAGTCCGGGGCCTTCGTCGAAATTCCGATCGCGCTCGAGGCCGTCACGAAACTCCGCGCCGCGCCGGCCACTTTCGACGACCACTTCTCACAGGCGCAACTGTTCTACGCCAGCCTCAGCGACACCGAGAAAACCCATGTGGCACAGGCATATACCTTCGAACTGGGAAAGTGCTACGAACAGACGATCAAGGAACGCGCCCTGCACGTGATCGCGAACATCGATCCAGACCTATGCGCCACCGTCGCGGCCGGACTCGGTCTGTCGGCCCCGCAGCCGTCGATGCCACCTTCTGACGCACCTACACCTAGCCCTGCACTGTCCCAGATCGGCGCGCAGTGGCCAGTTGTAGGCCGGGTGATCGGCATCGTGGCCGATGAGAACTCCGATCTCGCCGCGATCACAACAGTAACTTCAGCTCTCGCCGCTGACGCAATAGTGCCACTGGTGATCGGTCCCCACGGCGGTGAATTGGTCTCGGACTCAGTCGTTGTCCCCATTTCACGCACATTCGACACTGCACGATCGATCGAATTCGATGCTCTCCTTCTCGCGGGGGCGCCGGCGGACCCGCGACTGGAGATTCTCCTGACGGAAATGTTCAGGCACGGCAAAGCCATCGGCGCATGGAGCGACGCAACGGCACTTCTCGAAGCCGCAGAGCTCACTGCTGCGGACGGCGTGGTCACCGGCGAGGACAGCGCATCGGTGCTCGAGCAGGTGATCACATTGCTCAAGTCGCATCGAGTATGGAGTCGACTCTGAGCAACGGCCGGTGAGTGGGCAGTTCCGATCGGCAGAGGACGGGACTGCCCACTCATTCCCAAGCCTGTTCTGTCGACACTTGATGCCTTACACCGTTGATCGCCGAGGCCTAGCCACACAAGCGACGCACTGTTGAACGCCGCGGCGCGTGGCATTGCTCTCGGTGAGGACTCCCTTACACGTGTGGTTCATCGACAAACTGGAAAAACCGAAACAAACGTGCCGTCTCGTGTCATCGAACAAACATCGAAACGTCAAGAATCCAGCTCGTGTCGAAACCATGATCGATGGGTCAGTGACCGATCCTGGGATGGCGGCACGTCCACAGTGAAGACAGGAAGACCCTTGCAGAAACGACACGCCTCACAGTCGAAGGACGTGGACGAGACCGAACAGCCCGACAAGAGCGGCCAGCGAAACGTTCTCGCCCGGGCCATAACCGGGCCACTTCTATTCGTCTTCATACTCGGCGACGTTCTCGGCGCCGGAATCTACGCATTGGTCGGCGTCATCGCAGGCGAGGTCGGGGGAGCGGTGTGGGTACCACTCCTGGTAGCCCTGGTGATGGCGTTGCTGACGGCGACGTCGTATGCCGAACTGGTGACGAAATATCCACGCGCAGGCGGTGCCGCGGTGTTCGCGCAACGAGCATTTCGGAAACCGCTCGTCTCGTTTCTCGTCGGCTTCTCGATGCTGGCGGCGGGCGTTACGAGCGCAGCCGGGCTTGCACTTGCCTTCTCCGGGGACTATCTCAAAGCCTTCGTCGACGTGCCCACTGTCCCGGCCGCACTCGTGTTCCTGTTACTGGTGGGCCTTCTCAACGCGCGAGGCATCAAGGAGTCGATGCGCGCAAATGTTGTCATGACAGTCGTCGAGGTCACCGGTCTGGTGCTGGTCGTCGTCCTCGCGTGCGTAGTGTTGGGGCACGGCGACGGAAACTTGAGTCGCCTACTCGAGTTCGACGACAGCCGCTCTCCGGCACTAGGGGTGCTGGCTGCTGCGCTGCTTGCGTACTACTCGTTTGTCGGTTTCGAGACCTCCGCGAACGTTGCCGAAGAGGTGAAGAACGTGAACAAGGTCTACCCGCGCGCGCTGTTCGGAGCTTTGGTGACGGCGGGCGTCGTCTACGTGCTCATAGGACTCTCCGTTTCGGTAGTGCTGCCCGCCGATGAACTCGCCGAATCTTCCGGTCCGTTGCTGGCGGTAGTGTCAGCGGCTGATGTCGGCTTTCCACCTCGACTGTTCAGCCTGATAGCGCTCGTCGCCGTTGCCAACGGTGCGCTGCTGACGATGATTATGGCCAGTCGGCTTACCTACGGAATGGCATCCGAAGGGCTGCTTCCACGATCGTTCGCGAAAGTGCTTCCGCAGCGCCGCACTCCATGGTTGGCAATTGTCGCCACCACGGCCGTCGCCATGGGTTTGTGTCTGACCGGTTCGCTGTCTGCCTTGGCTGAGACGGTGGTGTTGCTATTGCTCGTCGTCTTCATCAGCACAAATATCGCCGTACTCGTTTTGCGTCGTGATGTGGTGAAGCACAGCCACTTCCGAACGCCGACCATCTTCCCGATCCTTGCTCTTCTCACCTGCATCGCATTGCTCACGCAACAGAGCGCGGCGACTTGGGTACGCGCGGCAGCACTACTGGCGGTCGGGATACTTCTCTACGCCCTCTCACACCGCGCCACGAAAAATGACACAACGAGCTCCAACGCGTGACCACAGGACGACTTCCGCTACCGTCGCGCTTGCGACGAAGCAGCTAGATTGGTGTAGCGGGTCCTGTCAACTACAGGTACGACGACAATTTCGACCGAGGAGATCACATGGCGAAGACGGATCGCAGCGAAAAATCCCCCAAGGCTGGACATCCCGGCCCCACAGACAAGGGCGAGGGCGGTGGTATGGCCACTCGTGAGCAGGCGGCGGAGTCGGCTCCGAATTCAACTGATGAAAAGACAAAGCGTCAGAAATAGCGCTGTTGATCGGTCGCTTCGCTCTTGAGCCGGTGCCCAACGAACCGCCGACTGCATGCCGCCGCTAGGGCACTGCAAGGGATACTAAGTGGGAGCACAGGGCTTCGATCCCACGTGGAGTCGAAAACGACAAAACGCCGTCAGTTCCCACGGACGGGCTGCGGAGCGGGCATATCGAGGAATGACGCGGACACTCGTCATTTGACGGATCAGTTTCGAACCGTGCGAGTCCGGACATGTGTACACCGGTTCGCCTACCCGTCGGAAACGCTGACGAGGGAACAGCTATCTCCATGCTGTGAAAGCGATTGTCGGCCGGTATGCGGCACGATGACGTGATCAGTGCGGATATCCTCGGCGTACGGTGCGCGCGAGGATGCCGAGGGTCGATTTCAACGATCCCTCGGCGATGACCGGAAAGATCCCGGCCTCACGCCATGCCGGGGCGATCTCAGACCAGTCGTAATACGAGGTCACGAGGGATCCGCCGTCAGTGGGTTCTATCCGATAACCGTAGACGTGCCCAATCGGCGGTCGAACTGTTCCCAAAATGGTCCAGGCGATTTCGCGTTCAGGCACCAACGTCTTGATTGTCACTGTCACGTCGTATTCGCCCATCGGCAGGTCACCGAGAGCCTCACGATCCATGTGGACGACAAAACTGTCACCCGCAGCTGTTACGACGTCTCCGTCTGCATCCATCAACATTCCGGAGCCATCGATGGCGACGTGTCCCTGGGGGTCGCAGAGCACCGCGAAAATCGATGCTGGGTCGGCGCGGATGGCGCGTTGAACTTCGATTCGATCAGCAGTCATGCATGGGATGCTTTCAGATATCCGGCGATGCCGCACCTGCGCACAGGTCGTCGTGACGGTCGGCGTCTGCTCACACACTGACCTCGTCCAATGCCGTATTGCTCTATGTCGCAACGCTGTGCCGGTGCGCGGCGTCGATGCCGGCCACAGCGCGAGGGGTGTTGGGTTTCGACGGGAGGTCGGATCTCACCACTTCGGCTGGCGCGGTGTTGAAATATCAATGACCCTCTTGGTCTGTGAGATCGAGGCCTTCGCGTCGTTTGACGCGTCGACGTTCGAGGAGTACAGCAGATACCCCGCATGCCAGTGACACCGCGCAGATTATCCCGGCGATCAGCGCCCAACCCTTGAATCCGTAACCTGCAGCCACCAAAGCTAATCCGAGCGTGGCGAGTGCAAGTCCGATGAGTATGTAACCGGGATAATTGCGTCCGTCCGCGATTCCTTCTCCTACATGAGATCGAGTGGTGTGCGCGTCGTCGATCGGTAAGCTGTTGTCTTCCTCAGGCACTGAACTCTCCGTTCTCAGAAATGTTGGTCAAGCGGCCCCGAATATCACCCCGAAGTGTCAATGGTGCCGCAACAGATCGATCAACTATTCCTTGTGTAGATTTGAATAATTATGTAAGTCAAGTTCTTTCGCGCGGTTGGACCGTTTACGGTCCAGTCTTCGTCGGGTGACGCTTGGCCACCCGACTTTTCGACGCTGCAACGCCCACGATTGGCGGCGGCATTCGATATCTGGACGGCCTTGCTCTTTGGGGTCGCCCTTCTCCCCGAAGTTTCTCGTAAGAGACTTGATCTTGTCTGAGAGGCTGTGAACTCCTCTGTGCGATAACGGATCACATCTTGGCGGTTGTGTATTTCGATCCGGTGCAAGGAAAACGAAAGGTCGCCCGTTGCTGCAGGTTGGAGGGTGTTGAACTCTACTCGTCGTTCAGTTCGGTTGCCGGGCCCTGTTTGGTGGCGCCACCCTCATCGGACCACGTTTGATCGCCGGATGGGTCGGACTGCACGTCACCGTCTGCATTCTCGGACCCTGAATCGGGCGTCACGGTCTCGACGTCATCGGGTGAACCGTCTCGCGGAACTGCTTGCTCGTCGATCATCGTGCCTCCTGGGGTCGTCTCGACAGGCTTGTCGAGAGGGTGACTTTTCGGGTCGCACCAAAACGCTAATCTATATCCGTGGAAACAGATAATATCACGTACGGGTGCAATACTTGCTGTACTTCTTGATCTCGTCGTCGCAGGTCGCACCGCTCGTCTCAAATGCACCGCACGTGTGAAAGGGCCGCCGATGTCTACCAGTCACTGATTGAACAGCCGTTGACCGCAGAACACTCAACCTTCTAGGAGCAACCGATGCTAGTGCGACTGCCCGGCGTTTACCCGCCGCAAGAGGACACCTGGCTGCTGGCCGGCGCATTGGCGCGTGAGAACCTCGGACCCCACTCGCATGTGCTCGACATCTGCACCGGGACGGGCGCATTGAGTATGTGCGCGGCCGCTGCGGGTGCCGGCAATGTCACTGCTGTCGACATCTCTCGTCGGGCATTGGCCACCACCTGGATCAACGCACGTCTGGGACGGCATTCGGTTCGCATGATGCGTGGAAATCTGACCGAACCCGTCGGAGGCCAGTTTTTCGACGTGATCGTCTCGAACCCACCATATGTACCTGCGCTCGATGACGTCTTGCCTACTCGTGGCGTCGAACGGGCATGGGATGCGGGTGTGGATGGTCGAATGCTCCTGGATCGAATCTGTGCGCAAGCACCTTCAATGCTCGCACAGTCTGGGGTCCTGTTGATCGCGCAGTCCGTGCTCAGCGGAGTTGAGAAGACCCAGACCATGTTGGAAGAACGGGGACTGGGCGTTGAGATCGCTGATCGGGCCGAAATACCATTCGGGCGTATACTTTCGGCGCGCGCAGCACTTTTCGAGGCCCGTGGACTGATCGACAGTGGACAACGCACCGAAGAGATCGTCGTGATCCGCGCGGTCAGATAACTTTTTCTTTGGAGTTACCGAACTGCGCAGTGGGCGTCTCGCCTCGATACCAGCTTCCGGCGCCCCGAGAAGACAGTGACGAAGCCCGAAAAGCGAAAGCACGTTGAGGCCCGCGAGGGTAACTGCAGGAACGACATCGAGGTAGTGCACGTACCGGTCGGACGATCCGTGTTCGCGCATGGTGTGGGCAAGACGTGGAGTGCGTCCGTGTTGGGAAGCGGCTATCTTGCAAACCGCCGCCTAGCAGGGAGCCTCCAACACAGCGCATCCGGCGAGCAGATCAACATGCCATTCCCAGGCGTACGACACTCCGTTGAGGTCCTTGTCGATACAGTTCGTATCGCATCGACAGCGACTGTTGGGCGTTGTCGTCGAACACAATCGACCTATCATCATGTTCGCTTGCTAAACCCCGGGCTGCAGTGGTGAAGGTCTTCGGGTTACCGTCAGAGCCGGACAAGACCGATGTCAACAGCGCGCTCACTGGTCCGCGCGGCGTCGGAATCGGAGTGCGGGTGCATGTTGCAGTTGTTTTGTCGGCAATCGATCAATCTGTATGGAGGACATGTGAACTCTGATTCCGATATTGAGGGTGACCGTGCTGTCACGATTACGGTATGCCCCGACGGGCCGCTTCTCGTTCGGGGTCCGGCAGCTCTGCTCGACGCTGACGGACGTGCGCTCCGACGTGAACGTGCAACGGTAGCGCTGTGCCGATGCGGTGGCACGGGAATTCCACCCTTCTGCGACGGTACCCATAAGAAGCGGAAAGCTCGACGACTCAAAGCGAAATGAACACTTCAGGTGATTGGTCTTCCGCCGGTCACGCCCACTATTTCTCCGGTGGTGTAGCTTGATTCGCCCGATGCGAGGAACACGTATGTGGGCGCAAGTTCGGCCGGTTGCCCTGCTCTACCGAGCGGCACATTCTCTCCGAAGGTCGCGAACTTTTCCTTCGGCATTGTTGCCGGAATCAATGGGGTCCAGATCGGGCCGGGGGCAACGGAATTCACTCTGATTCCCTTCTGTGCCACTTCCGAAGCCAGCCCTTTCGTGAAGTCGATGATTCCAGCTTTGGTGGTTGCGTAGTCGAGCAGTTCAGGCGAGGGGTCGGCGCCCTGGATAGATGACGTGTTCACGATCGTCGATCCGGGCTCCATCACTGCGACGGCGCTCTTGCAGAGCCAGAAAAGCGCGTAGAGGTTGGTCTTCATCACGCGATCGAACTGCTCGGTGGTGATATCGGCGATACCGCCCATCTGGACCATCTGGAACGCTGCATTGTTCACGAGAATGTCCAGACCGCCGAGTTCCTGCACCGCTGTCCGTATCAGAGCGGAACAATGCTCCTCGGAACGTAGATCGCCGGGCATTGTGATCGCCTTACGGCCGGCCTCCTCGATCCAGCGGACCGTTTCCCGTGCGTCGGATTCTTCCGCCTCGAGGTAGCTCAAAACTATGTCCGCGCCTTCGCGAGCGAAGGCGATCGCTACTGCGCGTCCGATGCCCGAATCCGCTCCGGTGATGATCGCACGCCTTCCTTGGAGTCGTCCGCTACCCCGGTAGGTATGTTCCCCGTGGTCTGGGATGGAGCTCATTTCGTTCGTGAGGCCAGGGTGTGGGATCTCCTGCTGATGTTCCCGCGAGGGCGCGGGATACCGCGTGGTGGGGTCCTGCATCGCGTATTGGTCGGGCATCTTCGTCCTCCACTTTGTGATCTCAACTCGTTCAGTGCCGGCAATGTCAGTGTTTCGTCGTCCCTCATTCAGATGGGTTGAAAGCTTCTGCCGCGGCGCGGTGGTGCAGAGCCGTCACCGTCTCGATCTGCTTCGAGACCAGAGCATTAAGTTCAAGATATTGTTTTTCGGTCTCGCCAGCGGGTATATCGCGAAGCACTTCCCACATTGCGCTCTTGCCGCACAATGCGATCCGCATGATTTCGAGGGCTGCCAGTCGCACGAGACGGCGTTGCCACAGCGCGTCGATGCGGACGAGTTTTCTCAGTCGGTTCAGTCCCGCGTCGATCTGCTGATAGCGCGGTAGTGAGATTTCCTGGGTGTCTTCGATCAAGTCCAGCAACTGCCCGATTTCGTATTCCAATTCGCTTGGTAGCGAGTCCAAACGGCCCTGGGCCCATGATCCGTATGAATCTGCGAGAGATCTGGCGAGTTGCAGGCCCAACATCGCGCCACCGAGGTGTACTACCAGGTACAGCGTTGCGGTGTGTTCCTCGGACGTTCGAGATCGATGGCCGATCATGTCACCCTCCTAAATGCGGCGCGATGGATCATGAAGTGGACGTTATCCTGGTGATTGGGCCGCGTTGCCATACACGCGATTGCAGTGCAACATCTCCCCGGACCTGGCGGTAACGGCAGGTGCGTCCATCAGCAACGGCATGAGGTGGTTTACCCCATTCTTGACATTTGGCCGCCCTGTTCCGAGCTGAACTTTCGTGCCGAGTGCGGTTCAAGCGGAGCGTGGTGGCGAGTCTATCCATACTGCTGCAAGAAATCGGTATCTGCAGGGCGAGAGATTCCGGGATATCCAGCGCAACGTCGAATGTGCCGCTGAGCCATGGACGTCTCGCGGCGGTAAGAAGTCGTCCGCTGCCCCGTCGACGGCAGAGTGGAAGAAGCGGACCACCCACGTCCTGCTGGAATCGTGTTCGTCTGCAAGTCGTGAGGAGTGCTGGCAACTACGTAGAAGTTGTCTTCGACATTCGCGCGGAAGTCATAGGCATCGGCAACATTGACCAATTCATGGGGCGATATGTGACTGCGGCCAAGCCGATCAACGCGATGTCGAGGTTGTCGCTCAGCGCTGGCCGTACGTTGAACGACAGTCTTCCTTCGCTGCTCGATGAAGAACTGAACCAGAGCCTAATTACGATGCGCGTTTGTCCCATTTTCGGCGGCATGCGGTGCCCGCGAAATTCGTTGAGGGTCGGAACTTGCCCCTAGGTCGATGCAGGCTTCTCTCGGCATGGTTACACAAGCGTAGATATCACTCCTCACGGCAGTGGAGCGTGGACACCCCGGTTTGCGTGCACCGGTTCGGGGTATGGCAATTGCAGTTGATCGCGTTCGGCTCGGTTTGGTGTGCTGACCGTCGATGCTGCATATCCGCAGTCGTGTCTCCAACCAGATTCCGGCGCGGGGGTATTCGCTTCGCGAACACCAGTACGTGAGTTGCAAGGAGTGCCATAATGTTTCGTCGGAATGCGCCTAGTCGCGATGAGCGAGATTCGACATCGGAGGATGCAGCCACGGCAACGAGCGATGTGCCGTCGGAACGCATCGCACCAGCCTATGCAGCGGTGCCTGGCCGTATGTGGGTTCCGCGTAGCCGCGGAGCAGTCGCCGGGATTGCACTTATTCTGCTAGGACTCTGGGGTGCGTTGATTCCATTTGTTGGTCCATACTTTTCGTTCTCCTTCGAGCCGGATGAAGCCTGGGTATGGACCTCCGCCAGGGGCTGGCTGGAAGTGCTACCTGGTGCCGTGACCTTCGCCGGCGGGGTTCTGCTTTTGCTGAGTGCCAATCGCGCTGTAGCCAGTCTTGGAGCGTGGCTCGGCGTTTTCGGTGGAGCGTGGTTCATCGTGGGACCGGTATTAGCGCCTGTGCTGAACATCGAAGACCCCGGCAACCCCACCGCGAGCCGACCAGTGATCGCCGCCTTACAGCAACTGGCTTTCTTCGAAGGACTCGGTGCACTGATCTTGTTCTTCGCCGCAGCAGCGCTCGGACGGCGCTCGTTGCGAAGCCACCGAGATGTACGGAGAGCACAGCGACCTGCCGCGGCCGATACGCCGCCGGTGCCGGGGTCGACAACATCATCGTGACGATCCCGTAGCCATACCGAGGCGCATGTCGGCACGTTGTGAAGAACTGAGAAAAATACGCAGATACAGCTCGCACGAAATCTGGAAGGGGATGACGACACGGTCACCGACTTCGAGATCAGTGATGTCGGAACCGATTTCTTCGACGATCCCAATGGGTTCGTGACCGAGGATGTCCCCCGAGTTCATGAACGCTCCCAAGGTCTCGTACAGATGTAGGTCGGATCCACAGATGTTGGTGGTGGTGACTTTGATGATTGCGTCGGTGGGTTCGACGATGGTGGGGTCGGGAACTGTTTCGACGCTGACCTTCGGCTTGCCTTGCCATGTCACTGCGCGCACGTTGATCGACCTCTTCTCGCAGAAATACTGTTCCAGTTCGCCTGCCCGAAACTACTGAAATGCAAACACAATCGGCAGACTGCGGTGTCGGGTCACATATTCTCGCGCCTCTATGGCTATCCAATTGGGTGCGGACTATCCCCTTGCGAAGGACGACGACAGGGGAAGGGTTCCTCTGCTGCTACCTAATTGATCTGGCTGTGTGATCAGCGTTTGCGGCGCCTATCTGAGGGTATGCCGAACACGCTGGGTATTGTGACGCCCTTGCAATAGGAGCTAGTCATGATCATTCTCGGAATCATCTTGCTGATCGTTGGGTTCGTGTTCGGAATTCCGATCCTGTGGACAATCGGGATCGTGGTACTGGTGATCGGACTGATTTTGTTGTTGCTCGGGTCGACGGGACGCGCGGTGGGTGGTCGGCGACACTACTATTGACGCCGCGACGGTTCGGAAGACCCGGCGGCGCGAGGCACTCGTAATGCGATGACTCGGGCGACTCAGGGGGGTGGAGTCGCTGCATTTCGGACGGAACACTATCGAGAAGGCGTCTGTGTACCGGGCGATCACGGTGCTGGATTGGGTATGAGTGCGTCGCACCGTAGAGCAGTTACGCCGTTTGCGATCCTGCTGTGGTCGAGGCGACGCTGCCTCACTGTCTTCGATATCCGCCCTCCGGGAGGTGAGTCGCGAGGAGTTCGCCGTCGTTCGTATAGCGTTCGACTGTGATCCCTTGGCTGGCACCGAGGTTCGCTTGGATTGCGGCGCTGATGGCTTCGTTGTCCGATTCGAATAATTCATCGGTCGTGGAGCCATCCGGCATGGTTATTCTGTAACGATCCATCTCACTACCTTTCACGTGCTGGGGAAAGGAAACAACCCCGTACAGGTCGTTTCTCCCTGCGGGCAATGCTGTGAGTGACGCCGGACCTGCTGATCATTGTGAAATCGGCGCAGTCGGTATCTCGCTGGTGTGCCATTCGTACACGGATGTCTGTCAGGTCGCGCTTCGGGCAGTGCCTTGGGTGTACGAATTGCAACATACGTGTCCGTACTGACACTGGAGAAATCACAGGCCAGAGGACAAGAGCGGTCCCAGCGAAGGCGTCAAGGGTAAATCTAAGGAAGCGGTTGGTGCTGTTACCGGCACGACAGCTTGTCTCGGGAAGCAGGACAAGGCCGAGAGCCAACGGGAAGTCGCAGAGAAAAAGCAGCGGCCGAGAAAGCTCGCGCGAAAGCGTCCACGGACGAAGCGCGACAACCGTCCGAGCAATAGCCGAGGGCGCTCGGTGGCTCGATCTCGCTTGTAATCAAGAGGAGTTGTTCCATGCCGTCACCGCAAACCGTCCCCGGTTCGCCGTCCTCGCAGGCGCCTGACCTGCACGAGCCTGTCACGCCGCGCCAACCGCTGCCTCCGAAAGACGACCAGAGACAGCCCGAGACGCGCACTGTAGTGGGCGCCGAGGAGAAGGTGGAGGGCAACGGCCGCGGGCAGCGGGGTGAATATCTCACTACTGCAACGGGACTTCTTTGCTTGACCTATTGAGGTCCTACGGATCGGGTACTTTTCGTCATCCCCGATGCGCTTCCAGAGTTGTTGAAAAACGCCCCAGCAGCGATTCCACCAATAACACACGTTGCAGGGGAAAGCGGCTTGTACATTGCTTTGGGCACTGCGCTCATTGATTTTCCTTCGTTGATGTCGTTCGGTCAGAGGGAAATGATCGCCGTGGCGCCGAGCAACGTTCCGACCATGTTCGAACGCAGCAAAAATCGTTGCCGCAGTGGAATGACCCGATATTCACGTTGCGTGATGGTTTCGGAGTTTCTCCCTACCCATCGCCGGTAGCTATCAGGCCCAGCCTTGTATAAACGGTCGGCTCAGTCTTGGCGAGCCTTGTCAGTTGCGCCGAGTTCCGTCGAACTTCTCTCGTGCACAAGGCTTCCGCCTGTGCTTTCGAGATGAGCTCGTACGAGCCGTTGAAACTTCTCGAGCTGGACACTAGGTCGTATTGCCGCGTTGATCGATAACGGTATCGACTTGGTGGGCATTCGACGGATAATTTCGGTCAAGGCCGAGAACATAATTCTTGCGGTGCGGTTAGCCCGATTGACCCGAGAGATCGACGGTCAGGTCGGATCTCCGAGTACGTCATATCAGTTTCTACGAGCGGCGTGGACTGTTGACGTATTCCCTGATGATTTCGTCAGCTCGGTCGGTGATTGCGGTTTGCGGGGATCGTCCGGGTCTGCATCGGCGGGAACAGTGTTTTCGCTCATTGCAGATTGGCTCCTCTCGCGCATAAGCCAGAAGTTTCGGGTTAGCCGTGAAGTTCGCCGTCAGAAGCGAGGGCATCGAGATGGCTTCCGTCTGGGGCGGCGAGAATCGGGGCCGCAGTGAACGACACAGATAGGGCCTGGCCTCTATTGGCGCCGGCTAGCGGAATCAGCTCATGCACAGCTTCGACAACACTGTAAATCTATACCAGTGGATGCAGATAATCGGCATAATTTTGTCGGCAAACACATGCCTTAGGTGGTCTAACGTCTGGAGGCTATGCCGCAATCTCCGAAGATGGGCCCACATGCTGGGGAGATGCCGCACGTGAATTTACTTGCGACCTTTGAAATCTGTAGATTTCACTTCAGATTGCCTTTCTTGAGCGGCCTGCAAATTCCTTGCCGTGCGTGTTAGCATGGTCAGATTGTCGGTCCCTGGGGGTATTGTGTCGGAGTCTCAACAGCGCGCGCAGCGTGGCGTGTACGGGATTTCGGTGATGTCGGAATTGTCCGGGGTTGGCCTGCAAACGTTGCGGCTCTACGAGCGGCGTGGACTGCTTACGCCTTCGCGCACCGAGGGTGGGACCCGCCGGTACAGCGAATCGGACCTGGCAACCCTGGGTCGTATCACCGCGTTGATCGACGACGGTGTCAACCTCGTCGGAATTCGATCGATTCTATCGTTGGAAGCGGAGAATTCGATTCTGGCGGCGCGGATCGCTCACTTGACCGACACCGCTGACGGCCGGGCATAAGTCAGTCAGTTGCACAATGCCATAAGCTAATTGGGCGGTACGTCCCATCTCGCGATGGATTTTCCTGTTGCGTGGGTGCCCGTGAGGGCGGGATCGCGTTGACGAGCCATGAGTGCGGGCCACGGCGTGCAGGTCGAACGCCGACTTGTTCGGGGTGTATTCGGCCCTAAGTGGTGAGCATGAGGTCGGGTTCGTCATCGGCAGGATCGCAGTCTGTGCTACTGCCCGCGGAGCCCGAAAGTGTGTCGAGAAACGAGTGTGCCCACTTGTGGACGTCGTGAGACATGACTTGGCGGTGCAAGGCGGACATGCGATTCCGTCCTGATTCAGGATCTTGGTGAAGCACTGTCATGATCATATTCTTCACGCCGTCGAGATCATGAGGATTCACCAAGTATGACTGTCGCAATTCCATTGCCGCGCCGGTAAATTCACTAAGAACTAGTGCACCTCCGAGATCGCCGCGGCAGGCTACGTACTCTTTTGCCACTAAGTTCATTCCGTCTCGTTTCGGCGTGACAAGCATGACATCGGCTGCCACGAACAGCGCGATCAGCTCATCTCGGGAGACGGGTTGATAGAGGTTGTGCACGATCGGATGGCCGATCTGTGCGTGGTCGCCGTTGATGTGCCCTACGTGTTCCTCGATGACGCTGCGAAGATCGATGTAGTGCTGCACGCGTTCTCGACTGGGGGTGGCCAGTTGCACCATGACCGTGCGCTCGGCGTCGAGACGTCCCTCGTCGAGGAGTTCTTTAATGGCTTCGAGTCGAAGGTCGATGCCTTTGGTGTAGTCCAGTCTGTCGACACCAAGAAGGATTTTGTCGGGGTTTCCCAGTTCTCGTCGAAGCTCGTGGGCGCGAGCAACTATCGTATCTTTCTTGGCTGCGGCTTCGAGTTCATGTGAATCGACGGAGATGGGGAAAGCCCCGATCTTGACGATTCGATCGTCGACATTCACTTGTCCCAGAGCGCTTCCCACTCCGGATCCTGTTGTGGTGGTATCGAACTCGAGAAGTCGGTGTGCGAGGTAGAGGAAGTTGTTGGCGCCGCCGGGCAGATGGAATCCGATGAGGTCGGCACCAAGCATGCCTTCGATGATTTCTCGTCGCCACGGCAGCTGCATGAACAGTTCGATCGGAGGAAAAGGGATATGCAGGAAGAATCCGATCTTGAGATCAGGGCGCAATTCGCGCAACATTTTCGGTACGAGTTGCAGTTGGTAATCCTGTATCCACACGGTCGCTCCGGGGGCGGCGCATCCTGCAGCTTCCTCGGCAAACCTGCGATTGACTGCAGAGTAGGTACCCCACCAGGTTCGATTGTAGGTAGGCGGTACCAGCACGTCGTGATAGAGAGGCCAGAGGGTGTCATTGGAGAAACCTTCGTAGTATTCCTCGACGTCCTGCGACGACAACGTGACTGGGTGTAGCACCAAGTCGTCTTCGGTGAACTGATCGACATGTTCGTCCGGCATTCCCGGCCAACCGACCCACGCGCCGCTTTTAGCTCGCAATATCGGTTCCAAAGCGGTCACCAATCCACCAGGACTTCGTTTCCATGACGTGGTGCCGTCGGGATGGCGTTCCAAATCTACCGGGAGACGATTGGCGACCACGACGAAGTCCGCGCGGCCTTCGGCATCTTCACGAGTGTTTTTCATGCGGACGGTTTTTCCGTTGAGAATGCGGATACGTAGGCAGCCGCCTCCGATGGTGAGCCGAAGACAGCGACCTTGGTATCGAATTCGAGCGGCTCGAGTAACCGCAGGGTCCCACCCGAGGCTGCTAGCGCCCAGGTGATGCTGAGTCTGTTTGCGCGCGAGGCCAGTGTGCTCAGGATGGACAGTTCAGCAGTGCTGCAAAAGTGGGAGTTTGTGCAATCGATGAGAAACGGACGTCCCTCGTCGATGATGTCTTGCAGGTGAGCGGCTAGAGAACCCAGGGATGTTGCATCGATTTCGCCGTAGACCGAGAGGGCTGTGACCCCATTGATCTCGGACACAGAAGTGAACAACACGTCTGAAGGAGACGGCGAAGGGAATGTCGTGTCGTGCCAACCTTCAGATGCACCGGTAAGGCTCGTCAGTTCAGGGCGATTCATAGCGTGAACTCGATCGTTCGAGGCTAGGATTTCGGTGTTGTGGTCGCAGTTGTCCGCGGACGGGATGCCTGTCGTAGTCATGGGGCTCCTGAGGTGAAGGTGTGTCGACGCATGCACGTGTATGTATGTCGGCCAAGCATCGATGCCTGCGCGATGTGGAGAGTCTCGACTAGTTCTCGGTGAGCGTGAATTTGCCGAGACTCACCACATGCCGAGTCGATCAGCGGCTCGCAGCAGGCATCGCTCTCGTGGAGAACGGTTCTTTTGAGTCTTCTCTTATCAGTCTTCGACAGGAACGCCGAGATGGTCGGCTAGACGGCTCATCGTCGCGGCAATCTGTTGCTCCGTGACCCGCGGGAATCCAGCCGCCTGACGAAACTCCGGGTCGTTGACACCGGACCAGTCGTATACCTGTGTGAGCCCGGTGCTGCCGTCCGATACGGCGTCGAGCCGCCACGACCAGCGCGTACCTCGAGGCTCCATGCCCTGACGATTCGGAATCCAACCGATCTCTTCGTTGAGCCGGTACACGAATACCGTGTTCTCCATGACGTACTCACCGAGTGCCGGCTGATACATCTGCATCGTGAACGTCTCGCCGACACCATTCAACGGCTTCGGATCGATGGCTCCTCTGAGCATGTCGGACCCATCAATCGTTGCGTGCACCTCGGGGTTCGCGAGTGCGGTGAATATCGACACCGTGGGGGCGCCGATGACGCGCCGGACGACGAGTTCGTCGTACATATTGGACTCACTTTCGCTGCGATATAAGGGTTTTCGTGATCCGTCGGAACCGTGATGCGTGAGTCGCAATCCAGGATCTTCTATGTGCGCTTGGGCGGACAAGCGCACAATGCTCGGCCTTCTGGTGGAAGGTTGCGAGGTGTACGCCGTGAGTGAAGCGTCTGCCGGTTCTTTGCTGTTGTGCCTCCTTCTCCCCGGTGCTCGCACGCGCCGTTCTGTCCATGTGCACTTCAGCCACTAAAATCTATACCAGTGCGCATAGATAATTGGCAATGTCGTGAACGCATGAATATGGCCTACCCGGCCTCCGTGCGCCGAACTCGGCGAATAATGCCGACTGGAACGCTCGTCGACGATTCGATACCCTCACTCGGGTGCATAAAATCTGTATCGAGTCTGTTAGATTTACTGTTGCGACTATCCGAGTCGAGACGGGAGCGGGATCGGCTCATGATCAGCGGGTGATAGATGACAGGACTGCCGGTGGCGCGTAATTCGTGCTCTGGAGTCCGAACGCTTGGTTCTCGCCACGTGGCTGTTCAGTTAAGTGAACCCGCGACGGATCGGTCTGAATCCGAAACGCCGAGATGTTGAATTCGTGATCGACGACCAGAGCCTGGCGAGCATGTAGTCGAATCGGTTCTTACGGTGATCGCTATGGTGAATTACGAACCTACACTGGGAGGCTTCAAACATGTTGGTACGCAGAATCGCTCGTCCTCTACTTTCCACGTTTTTCATCGCAGGAGGAATCGACGCGCTGCGTGATCCCGCCCAGCGAGCAGTTCGAGCGGCGCCATTGATCGACAAATTCGTCGGGACATTGCCCGAAGGGATCAAGCAGAAGGTTCCGACTGATCCGCAAGCTCTCGTCAAGTTCAACGCCGTTATCCAGGTTGGGGGCGGTGTGTTGCTGGCCAGCGGCAAAACACCTCGGCTCGCATCGTTAGCCCTTGCCGGCAGCCTGGTGCCCACCACGCTCATCGGTCACGATTTCTGGAACGAGACCGATCCCTCCATGCGGGCAATGCAGCGTACTCAGTTCCTCAAGAATGTCAGCTTGCTCGGCGGGCTGATAATCGCATCGGTCGACACCGAAGGAAAGCCCTCTCTCGGGTGGCGGGGACGTCGCGCCGCGAAAAAGGTGCGGGCATCGGTTTCCGCTGCACTTCCCTTAGCCGCCGCGCAAACCCATCACACTGGTTCTCGTATCGAACATGCACTTGCAGGCGCATCGGAGCGCGGTTCTGAACTCGGTGACACTGCCAAATCGCACGGGGTGGATTTGATCGAACTGGCCAAGGAGCGGGGTTCGGGAATTGCCGAGATCGCAGGCAAGCGAGCAGTGGAACTTGGCGAAGCGACAAGGGAGCGAGTGCCTGACTTCGTTGAGGTCGCACAGAAACGTGGTTCCGAGCTGGTGGAAACGGCGCGCGAGCATCGGGCCGAACTCGCAAATTTGACGCGCAAACACAGTGCTGAAATCGCAGAACTCGCCCGTGAGAAGAGCAACGACTGGGCTGAGACGGTATCTGAGCAAACTGAGGTTCAGGGAAAACGCGCCCGTAAACGCGCCGAGGCTGCACTCCAAAAGGTTCGAGTAAAGAAGGACGAATTGGCAGACTGAACACGTCGAAAAGATGGTCAGGCCACCTTCGGGTGGCCTGATCCATACTCAGGGTGCGCCTTCGCTCGCTTTCGCCGGTTGTCGGTGAGATCACTGTGTAGCTGTCGTGGACTGAATCGTTCAGTGTTGGCCTTACTGAGCACAGTGTGCCCACACGAAGGTCACGGTGCTCGCCACGGGGACGAGGTGTGGAACAGCGGTTGCTCCCATTCCTGGTTCTGCTTCTCCCATTGACGGGCGGGACTGTTTGGTTTGTTGATGTCCACGGTAATGAGAGGCCCGAAACTGATCCCGATCATTCGCCGCTGAGTTGGCTCCAACGGTAGTCGGCCAGCAACACTCGGGTATCGGGGACGAACGGCCACGTGGGGTCCTTCAGGTGCGCGTCCAGCTCAGCCTGGGTCCACCACCATCCGTCGGAGATCTCGCTCGGCTGATGCATGACGGGACCGTCGTAGCGGAGTTCGAAGGCAAACAAGTGGCATCGCAACGCGTGTCCGCCCCATTCTCCGTCCCACGAGGTTCTGGCGATTTCCGTCAGCACTAACGGAGCATCCTCGGTACCGAAGATTCCGAGTTCTTCACCGACTTCACGAATTGCCGTGTCGAGGGGCGATTCACCGGGGTTGACGACACCACCGGCGATGCAATCGTGGTGGCCGCCGAAGACGGCTTTGCTCGTAGTTCGGCGATGAACATAGACGCGCTGCCCGTCCGTTGAGCGCACGAGAACGCCTGAACTGGCGTGCCAGAGACCGTCCCGATAGACGAGGCTACGAGGCGCCTGGCCGATCGGATTACCGAACTGGTCGTATACGGCAACAACCTCATCTGATCGTTTTGTGTCGGTGTCAGGTGGATGCTGCATTCCTCCTACTGTGCCACCACTGCAGGTACCGACGCTCGATCGCATAGTCTCGAACCTATGCAGCGGATTATCGGTGTCGAGGTCGAGTACGGAATATCTTCACCCAGTGAGCCTTCGGCAAATCCGATACTCACATCTACCCAGGCGGTGCTGGCGTACGCCGCCGCTGCGGGTGTGCCCCGGGCAAGGCGCACACGCTGGGACTATGAGGTGGAATCGCCCCTGCGTGATGCGCGAGGTTTCGACCTCGGGCGTCTGAGCGGGCCGGCTCCGGTGATCGACGCCGACGAGATCGGCGCGGCAAACATGATTCTCACCAATGGCGCCCGTTTGTACGTCGATCACGCACATCCCGAGTATTCGGCACCTGAAGTAGCCGATCCGCTCGACGCCGTGATCTGGGACAAGGCCGGCGAACGGGTCATGGAAGCAGCCGCTCGCCACGCCTCGAGTGTTCCCGGCGCGCCGCGCCTGCAGCTGTACAAGAACAACGTCGACGGCAAGGGTGCGTCCTACGGCACTCACGAGAATTACCTGTGCTCCCGTGCAACCCCGTTCACCGACATCGTTGCGGGCTTGACGCCCTTCTTTGCATCGCGCCAGGTCATTTGCGGTTCCGGTCGCGTCGGCATCGGCCAGTCCGGGGACGAAGCCGGTTTCCAGCTGTCGCAGCGAGCCGATTACATCGAGGTCGAGGTCGGTCTGGAGACGACTCTCAAACGCGGAATCATCAACACTCGCGACGAACCGCACGCCGACGCCGACAAGTATCGCCGCCTGCACGTCATCATCGGTGACGCGAACCTTGCCGAGATGTCCACGTACCTCAAGGTGGGGACCACGGCGCTGGTTCTCGATCTGATCGAAGCGGGCGTCGACCTGACGGATCTGCAGTTGGCTCGCCCCGTCACAGCGGTTCACCACATCAGCCACGATCCGACCCTGCGCAAGACCGTCGCATTGTCCGACGGTCGCGAATTGACCGGGCTTGCGCTGCAACGTATTTACCTCGAGCGCGTCGCGAAGTTCCTCGACCGGGAAACCGATCGGGATCCGCGTGCCGACGACATCGTGTCCAAGTGGGCCATGGTTCTCGATCTTCTCGAACGCGATCCGATGGACTGTGCACATATCCTCGACTGGCCGGCAAAGCTGCGCCTGCTCGAAGGTTTCCGCAACCGTGAAGGACTTGCGTGGTCGGCCCCGCGTCTGCATTTGGTGGATCTGCAGTATTCCGACGTCCGTTTGGACAAGGGTCTGTACAACCGGCTGGTTGCCCGCGGATCGATGGAACGACTGGTCACCGAGCAGCAGGTGCTCGACGCAGTGTCCAATCCGCCGACCGATACGCGTGCGTATTTCCGCGGTGAATGCTTACGCCGATTCGGTGGTGATATCGCCGCTGCCAGCTGGGACTCGGTGATCTTCGATCTCGGTGGTGAATCGTTGATCCGGATACCGACACTGGAACCGCTGCGCGGCAGTAAGGCTCATGTTGGTGCTCTACTCGACTCGGTGGACAGCGCTGCAGAGTTGGTAGATCAGCTCACACATTGATTTCGGTGCCTAATCGCCGCCGAGTCTTCCGGCGCGTGACGGTGTCGCTCGGTAGGGTAAAGGTCCGAGCGGATCAGTAACCGAGACTGCTGGGCAGAACAGGATGCTCGTGAGAGCTCCCTTCACACAAGGAGGTCGACGGCGATGGCTCAAGAACAGACGCAGCGTGCCGGTGGCGGCGAAGACGACGACACCACTGGCGGCGACGGTAGTGCCGGCCAGGAACGTCGCGAGAAGCTCGCAGCGGAAACCGACGACCTACTAGACGAAATTGACGACGTGTTGGAAGAGAACGCCGAGGACTTCGTCCGCGCATACGTGCAGAAGGGCGGCCAGTGACGGTGGATCGCGCGCCCCGGATAACCGACGGGGACACACGGTTGAGCTTCGGCTCCAATCTGTCGTCATTCTCGGAATATCTTCGAGTGCATGCACCGGAGCATCTTCCGCAGAACCGATTCGCCGACACGGGAGGTGTAACCATGGGCGGGGGTGATGTTGCTCCGCACGGGACCACTATCGTCGCGATCAGTTACGCCGGTGGCGTATTGCTTGCCGGTGATCGCCGAGCGACCATGGGCAACCTCATCGCCAGCCGAGACGTGCAGAAGGTGTACGTCACCGATGACTACTCGGCTGCGGGTATTGCCGGGACGGCCGGCATTGCGATCGAACTGGTGCGGCTGTTCGCGGTCGAACTCGAGCATTACGAGAAAATCGAAGGTGTGTCACTGACGTTCGACGGCAAGGCAAATCGCCTGTCGTCGATGGTTCGCGGCAACCTCGGTGCTGCAATGCAGGGACTCGCCGTGGTCCCGCTTCTGGTCGGTTACGACCTGGACGCGGCAGACCCCACGACGGCAGGCCGAATCGTGTCCTACGACGTCGTAGGTGGGCGGTACGAGGAACGTGCCGGCTACCACGCTGTCGGGTCGGGTTCACTGTTCGCGAAGTCGGCTCTCAAGAAGTTGTATTCACCGGGCATCGACGAGGCCACTGCGCTGCGGTTGGCGGTAGAGGCTCTATACGACGCCGCCGACGACGATTCCGCGACGGGTGGGCCAGATATCACTCGCGGTATTTATCCGACCGCAGTCACGATCACAGCGGCAGGAGCCGTGGAACTGTCCACGGAGCAGGCAGCCGAGATCGCCAGGGACATTGTTGCGGCGCGTACGGCGCTCGGTAATCCGGAAGGGGGTTCTGCGCTATGACGATGCCGTATTACGCATCAGCCGAACAGATCATGCGCGATCGTTCGGAACTGGCGCGCAAAGGAATTGCCCGTGGACGAAGCGTCGTCGTACTGACGTATCGCGACGGCGTGGTGTTTGTCGCGGAGAATCCGTCGAGGGCATTGCACAAGGTCAGTGAGTTGTACGACCGTCTCGGGTTCGCGGCCGTCGGCAAGTACAACGAATTCGAGAATCTGCGTCGTGCGGGCATTGTCCACGCGGACATGCGCGGGTACTCGTACGACCGTCGCGACGTCACCGGTCGTTCGCTCGCCAACGCGTACGCCCAGACTTTGGGCACAATTTTCACCGAGCAACCCAAACCGTACGAGGTCGAGATCTGTGTCGCAGAAATCGGCCGCTTCGGTAGTAGCACGCCGGCTCAGCTGTATCGGATCACGTACGACGGTTCGATTGCCGACGAGCAGGAGTTTGTGGTCATGGGTGGCACCACCGAGCCCATCGTGACCGCTATGCGCGAGTCGTATCAGCGCGACCTAGATCTGGAGTCCGCTGTACGTATCGCAGTCGGCGCGCTGCAGAAGGGTGGGCCGGCACCTGCCGGGACCACTGAGGCCGAGCCTCGTGTATTGACTGTCGAGGCACTCGAAGTTGCCGTTCTCGACAACAACCGTCCGCGTCGTGCGTTCAAGCGGATCTCGGGAACAGCCCTCGAAGCCATGCTGCCGCCGGCGGCGGAGCCACAGGGCAAGGCTGACAAGCCCGAGGATGCGCCGCCGACAAGCGGCGACGCATCCCAGTAGCAGCAGCTCTTTGTCAGTTTTTCGTAATTCGGTAGACGGCAACCGCGGCCGGTTCGGTTTCGAAATCGAACCGGCGCGCGTCGGCTACAACTTCTCCGTCGGTGGCAATCGCGACCGACTCTTCGTTCACCTGAACGGTCAGCGCCGGGACAAGCTCCCGCACGTACACCGGTGAGCTCCCCAATGTTCCTGTCGCAGCGGCAAATAGGAGCCGGATGCGGGAAAATTTCCGGTCTGCTCGCAGATACCGGACGTCGAGAAGTCCGCGGTTGAGTTCGGGCCGCGACATCGGAACCTGATCGCCGGGGGAGTAGCGCCCGTTCCCGACGAAGAGCATCCAGATGTTGTTGTCGGTTCCATCGATGGTGACTCTCATCGGTTCCGCGGCGGCAAGCACTCGGATCATCGCCGCGCCGGCAGCAGGCCATTTTCCGAACCGCGGCTCCCACTTTTCGCGTAGCCGCACTGCATCCGGATAGCCGCCCAGACTGGCCGTGTTGAGAAACCGAGCGGTGACTCCGGTATCGGTTGTCACCACGGCATGATCGACAAACGCTGCCTGTCCGGACTCGACCGCCGTCACAGTTTCCTCGACGTTCGCGACACCGACGTCGCGCGCAAAGTGATTGAGGGTTCCACCTGGGAACACTGCGAGCGGGAGATCGTGTCGTGTTGCCGCGTCCGCGACGGTGACGACGGTACCGTCGCCGCCGCAAACGCCCACCGCTTGTGGCTTCGACTCACCAATCTTTGCTTCGATCTGCTTGTCGAAATCAATGTCCGGATCGAATTCGACGATGACCGCAGCCGGCAGGGATTTGCGGATCGCATCGACAATTCCGTCGTCCTCACTGCCGGACCCAGGATTGGTGAAGACAACCAGTCCCTCGCCGCCAGGCAGGGCAGGTACTACGCACTCAGGACCAAGATCGGCGGGTTCCTCGTCACGTACTGCCCACCACTTGCGGGTGCCCGCCGCTACAGCACCTCCGACGGCTATTCCGGCAAACACGTCAGAGGGCCAGTGCACTCCGTTGTGTACGCGTGAATAGGCAACGGCCGCTGCCAGCGGAGCGAGTACTGCGCCGGCTACCGGAGATTCCATTGCCACTGCAGTAGTGAATGCTGCTGCGGAGGCGCTGTGACCGGACGGGAACGACGAGGACGTGGGGAATTCGACTCCGCGTTTCGGGTTGAGCCACGCGCGCACGGGTGGGCGTCGACGGGGAAAGAGGGGTTTCAACACACCGTTGGCCAACGCGCTCGATCCCGCCAAAGCGAGCATTCCGCGGGCCGCCGCGCGGCGCGGTTTCCCTCCGATCAAGGCGAGGACACCGGCGATGACCATCCACAAGACCCCGTGGTCAGCTGCCCGCGAGAGTCGCCGCATTACTGAATCGAGCGTGGAAGGCTTCAGTGCGCCAGTGCTTTCCATCCATTTGACATCGGTCCGGACAAGTTTTCGACGGAGGTAGCTCACCCCGTCAGACTATGCCGAAACGACACATTGCCGAAAAGGGATGTTGTCGAGTCGTGATGACACAGCACTTCGGCTACACGGGTGAAGCGGGCATTCTGGTTGTACTGTCGAAGTGTGCAGAGACGAATCATGGGAATCGAGACGGAATTCGGCGTTACCTGCACCTTTCACGGGCACAGGCGACTGAGCCCCGACGAGGTTGCTCGTTACCTCTTCCGTCGTGTCGTGTCATGGGGTCGCAGTTCCAACGTCTTTCTTCGTAACGGAGCGCGCCTGTACCTGGATGTGGGTTCTCATCCGGAGTACGCAACTGCCGAATGCGACAGCCTCATCCAACTGGTCAACCATGACCGGGCCGGCGAGCGTGTCCTCGAGGAATTGCTTATCGATGCGGAAGAACGATTGGCCGAAGAGGGAATCGGTGGCGACATCTACCTCTTCAAGAACAACACCGACTCGGCTGGAAACTCGTACGGTTGCCACGAGAACTTCCTGGTCGCGCGTGCCGGAGAGTTCTCCCGCATTTCCGACGTGCTGTTGCCGTTCCTTGTGACGCGCCAGCTGATCTGCGGCGCCGGGAAGGTTTTGCAGACACCGAAGGCAGCAACGTTCTGCCTCTCCCAGCGTGCCGAGCACATCTGGGAGGGCGTCTCGTCGGCCACCACACGGTCGCGTCCGATCATCAACACCCGCGACGAACCTCATGCCGACGCCGAGAAGTACCGTCGGCTGCACGTCATCGTCGGTGATTCGAATATGGCCGAGACCAGCACGATGTTGAAGGTCGGCTCCGCCGCTCTGGTGCTCGAGATGATCGAGGCGGGAGTCTCGTTCCGCGACTTCGCGCTCGACAATCCGATTCGGGCCATCCGTGAAGTCAGCCATGACGTCACCGGAAAGCGGCCCGTCCGATTGGCGGGCGGACGTCAGGCCAGTGCACTCGACATTCAGCGTGAATACCACTCCAAGGCCGTGGAGCACCTGCGCAATCGCGAACCGGATCCGCAGGTCGAGCAAGTCGTCGATTTGTGGGGCCGCATGCTCGACGCCGTCGAAGCCCAGGATTTTGCGAAGGTCGACACGGAAATCGACTGGGTGATCAAGCGTAAGTTGTTCCAGCGCTATCAAGATCGTCACGGATTTGACCTGTCGGACCCGAAGATCGCGCAGCTCGATCTTGCCTATCACGACATCAAGCGTGGGCGCGGTGTGTTCGACGTGTTGCAGCGTAAGGGCTTGGTCAAGCGCGTCACGGAGGACGAAACCATCGATGACGCCGTCGACAATCCGCCGCAGACGACACGCGCGAAACTGCGCGGCGATTTCATCACTGCAGCGCAGGCCGCTGGGCGTGACTTCACCGTCGACTGGGTGCATCTCAAGCTCAACGATCAAGCTCAGCGAACAGTCCTGTGCAAGGACCCGTTCCGTTCGGTCGACGAAAGAGTTGAGCGACTCATCGCGTCGATGTAGCGCGCTGACGTGTCGGCTACCGCAGAGCCACTAGGATTTCGGCGTGGCGACATCGAAAATCGAGCGGTTGATGAACTTGGTGATTGCTTTGCTGTCCACCAGGCAGTTCCTCACTGCGGAGAAAATCCGTGATTCAGTAGCCGGTTACAGCGATTCCGCCAATTACGAGGCGTTCTCCCGGATGTTCGAGCGGGACAAGAACGAGCTTCGTGACCTCGGAGTTCCGTTGGAGACAGGACCGGCGGGGCGGTTTTCGACGGTTGAGGGATATCGGATCAACCGAAACGCGTATGAGCTGCCTGACGTTGACTTGACCAGTGAAGAGTCGGCGGCCGTTGCCGTCGCCGTGCAACTGTGGGAATCGCCGGAGCTGATCTCGGCCGCGCAGAGTGCGTTGCTCAAATTGCGTGCTGCCGGGGTGCAGGTCGACGCCGATGTGACTGCCGCGCCGATCACCGCGATTCCGGCTCGCTCACGTGGTTCCGAACCGGCACTCGGGAAACTGCTCGCGGCGGTCGACGCGGGGCGGGCTGTCCATTTTCAGCACCGGGGCGCACTCAACGAACCGTTCATCGAGCGAACGGTCGAGCCGTGGGGCGTCGTCACGCACAACGGCAAGTGGTACCTCGTCGGTCACGATGTCGATCGGGACGCGGTCCGGACGTTCCGTCTGTCCCGTATCGGTGACGATGTTCGCGAGTTCGGCCCAGCCGGCGCAGTGCACAAACCGGAGGGGCTTGATCTTCGCGAAGTTGTGGACCGAGTAACGGGATCGGGCGTCGTCACCGGCACTGCGACGGTCTGGGTGGCGGCGAACCGTGCTCATGAGTTGCGCAGGCTGGCGTCGTCGATGACGGAGCGGACGCTGACCGAACGCGAGGGAAGCGTCCTGTCGATCCCGGTTCGCTCGTGGGAATGGACTGCCAGGTTGATCGCCGGACACGGAGCGGACGCCTTGGTGCTTGATCCTCCGGACCTCCGGGCCGACGTGATCACAAAACTGCAGGGTGCCGCGGCGCGCTCGGACATTGCCGAGCAGAAGGAATCTCACTGATGAACAATCGTCTGTCGTCGCGGCTTGCTCGGTTGCTGAATCTTGTTCCGTTTTTCATCGCCAATCCTGGGATGAGTGCTGCCGAGGCGGCCGCCGAACTCGGTGTCAGCACTACGCAGTTGATGAACGATCTCAATCAGTTGTGGGTGTGCGGCCTGCCCGGTTACGGTCCGGGTGATCTGATCGACCTGTCATTTTCCGAGGAGAGTATCGATGTCACGTTCTCGGCCGGTATCGACCGACCACTTCGGTTGACATCGACGGAGGCCACCGCATTGCTCATAGCGTTGCGCTCACTGGTGGAGATGCCGGGCATGGTCGATCCGTCCGCAGCGCAACGAGCTATCGCCAAGATCGAAGCGGCGGCGGGCTCTGCAGCGGCGCGGGCAACGGGTAACGGACAGGAGGCTGAACCGGAAGTCGACATCGCTGAAGACCCGGTGACGGCGACGGTCCGGGCGGCGCTGGCGAATCGGCGTGCCCTGAAGCTCACTTACTACTCGGCTTCGCGGGATGCGGTGTCCGAACGGGTGGTGGATCCCGTGCGAATCGTGTTGGTCGACAATTTCAGCTATCTCCAGGGTTGGTGCCGCCAGGCCGAGGGTGTGCGGTTATTTCGATTCGATCGGATCGATGCGGCAATCGAACTCGACGAGCCTTCCAATCCACCGCCGCACGCGCTCGACGAGGATTCCAGTCTTGAACTGTTCAGCGGCGACGGATCCCTGCCGGAAGCACGATTGTTCGTTGCTCAGAACTGCGTCTGGATGCTCGATTACTACCCGATGGACGTCCAGAAGGTGAACGATGACGGTTCCGTCGAGGCAACAATGAGTTTCGGCACACTCGAGTGGATGGCTCGGTTGGTTCTGGGGTTCGGTGAGGGCGTTCGGGTACTCGGCCCGCCGGAACTGGTTGCCGAAGTGCACAATCGGGCGGTGACGGCGTTGGATGCGTACGACACGATCGGATCGTGAGCGGACTTCACAGCAACCGCGCATGAAACAAACAGGTAAACGGTAGCTGAAGTAAGGACTTGGAAGCCTCCTAACGCCGGTTGTGTCCGGTAGCATCGAGGAATCTGATCATGGGAGGTCATTATGGGTGCAATGCAGCCGATGCATTGGCTGATTGTTGCTGTTGTCGTTGTCATTCTGTTCGGGTCGAAGAAACTGCCCGACGCAGCTCGAGGACTCGGCCGTTCACTGCGCATCTTCAAGAGTGAAGTCAAGGAAATGCAGAATGACGACGCAGCTCCGGCTGCGCCCGTCGTTGCTCAGGCTCCGGTCCAGCTTCCGGCCGCACAGGTGACCGCTACCGGCGCTGCTGCACCGATTGCGCAGCCGACCGAAGTAAAGCCGCTCTAGCTAAGTGCCGCTGTCCAACCGGGGTGAGAATCTATGTTCACCCCGGTTGTGTGCTGACCAAAACCAGTTTGCCAAGAGCAGGATGTACCAGTGCGAATTCCGTTAGACCCGCGTAACCGCAAGCGGAAGGTCAACCCCGACGGCACTATGTCGTTGATCGACCACCTGTACGAATTGCGAACCCGACTGCTGTTCGCGTTCCTCGGTGTCATCATCACCACCGCATTCGGATTCTTCTGGTATTCGCATTCGATTCTCGGATTCGAAAGCCTCGGCAGCGTGCTTACTGGTCCCTACTGTGAACTTCCGGCCGAAAGTCGCGCCAATCTCAGCGCCGACGATGCGTGCCGTTTGCTGGCAACCGGCCCGTTCGAACAGTTCATGCTGCGATTCAAAGTGGCACTCACGGCCGGCATCGTGCTCGCCAGCCCCATCTGGCTCTACCAGTTGTGGGCCTTCATCACTCCGGGGCTGTACTCGAAGGAACGCCGCTACGCGGTGGCGTTTGTCAGTGCAGGCGCCGGACTCTTCATTCTCGGTGCCGTGCTTGCCTACATGGTCGTGTCGAAGGCCTTGCACTTCCTTCTGACCATCGGCGACAACGTTCAGATCACCGCACTGAGTGGTTCCGAATACTTCGGATTCATTATCAATCTGTTGCTGATTTTCGGTGTCAGTTTCGAGATTCCGCTGCTGGTTGTCGTCCTGAACTTTGCGGGAATCCTGACGTACGAGCGCCTCAAGGCGTGGCGTCGCGGTTTGATTTTCGGGCTCTTCGTGTTCGCAGCCATCGCAACTCCGGGTTCTGACCCTTTCTCGATGCTCGCTCTCGCGCTCTCGCTTACCCTGCTGTTCGAATTTGCCGTGCAGATCGCGAGACTCAACGACAAGCGCAAGGCCAGGAAGGCCGGCGAAGACTGGGGAGCACTGTCGGACGAGGAAGCGTCGACGATCTCGGCACCCACTGATCTGAACGAAGCTCTGGACAACCCCGAACAGCCGAAGGCTGAGTCACGTGGAATGTTCGGCCGGAAGTCCAAGGCGAAGGCGAAGGCAACAGTTGCGCCGGAATCCGGTACCGGCGACAACACGTCGGGACAGGACTTCACCGACACTCTGTGAGCATGTCCGCGACACTCTGTGAGCATGTCCCAGGCAACTCTGTGAGGCTTGTCTCCGAGGTGCCGAGGCTGTCGTGTCGCCGGCGTGTGACACGCTGACGAGGTGGTTATGAGTAACAGTGAGTCGAGTTCTGATGTTGAGCTCACCAAATTCGTTTCGGGGCTGAAGTTCGACCTCGATCCGTTCCAGATAAACGCCTGCCGCGCCCTCGAGGATGGTCACGGCGTGCTGGTGTGCGCGCCGACGGGCGCCGGAAAGACAGTGGTCGGCGAATTTGCTGTCCACCTGGCATTGGCGGCTGGGCGGAAGTGCTTCTACACGACGCCCATCAAAGCGCTGAGCAACCAGAAGTACGCCGAGCTGAGCGAGCGGTACGGGCCGGCTGAAGTCGGTTTGCTCACCGGAGACACCAGCATCAACTCCGACGCTCCTGTTGTTGTCATGACCACTGAAGTGCTGCGCAACATGCTGTATGCCAATTCGGAGGCTCTGCGCGGTCTCTCGCACGTCGTCATGGACGAGGTCCACTACCTGGCCGACCGGTTCCGCGGCGCCGTGTGGGAAGAAGTGATCCTGCACCTGTCCGAAGACGTGCGGTTGGTCAGCTTGTCCGCCACTGTGAGTAACGCCGAGGAATTCGGCGCGTGGATGGAGACTGTCCGCGGTGATACCACCGTTGTGGTCGACGAGACGCGGCCGATTCCGTTGTGGCAGCACATCATGGTGGGGCGTCGGATTTTCGATCTTTTCGACAGCCGCAGCAATCCTTCGGCCGGTCCGGCGAAGTTTGTCGTCAACCAGGATCTGGTTCGGCATGTCAAACAACGTCAGGCCTTGGACCGGGTGGAGAGCTGGCAGCCTCGTGGCCGCGGCCGTGGTCGCTATCAGAGCACCAACGATTTCCGGCCACTTCCCAGGCCGGATGTGATCGCACAACTCGACAAGGAAGGGTTGCTGCCGGCGATCACCTTCATTTTCTCGCGTGCCGGGTGCGATGCCGCGCTGACGCAGTGCGTACGCTCTCGCCTGGATCTGACGACTCCCGAACAGGTGCGTGAGATCGACACGATCATCGACAAGCACATCGGAGGCCTCCCCAAGGAGGACCTGGAGGTGCTGGGTTACTGGGAGTGGCGCAAGGCGTTGCAGCGTGGTTTGGCAGCCCATCACGCCGGGATGCTGCCCGCTTTCCGGCAGACGGTCGAAGAGCTGTTCGTCAAGGGGCTTGTCCGCGCGGTATTTGCCACCGAAACTTTGGCACTCGGCATCAACATGCCGGCTCGTACGGTGGTTCTCGAACGTCTGGTCAAGTACAACGGTGAAACCCACGCCGAACTGACGCCAGGCGAGTACACGCAGCTCACCGGCAGAGCGGGCCGGCGCGGCATCGACATCGAGGGGCATGCCGTCGTTCTGTGGCAGCCAGGCGTCGAACCGACCGACGTCGCCGGTTTGGCATCTACTCGAACGTTCCCGCTGCGCAGCTCTTTTCGGCCGTCGTACAACATGTCGATCAATCTCGTGGATCGCATGGGTGTCGAAGAATCCCGCACACTGCTCGAGCGTTCGTTTGCCCAATTCCAGGCGGACCGCTCCGTGGTCGGTGTGGTGCGGAGCATCGAACGCAATGAGACCGCACTGAAAGCGTTGCAGGACAAGCTCGGTGGCCCGGACGGCGAGTACTACGAGTATGCGTCACTGCGCGATCGATTGAGTGATCGGGAACGAAAGCTCGAACGCGAGGGCCGTGAGGATCGTCGCGATCAGGCCGTCGCGTCGTTGCAGGCTCTGCGCCGCGGTGACGTCATCGCGATTCCGATCGGTCGTCATTCGGGAACTGCGGTTGTGCTTGTGCCGGACAATGATCCGAAGGATCCGCGGCCGTTGGTTCTCGCCGAAGATCAGTGGGCCGGAAAGCTGTCTGCCGCAGATTTCCCCGAGGCTGCCGAAACGCTCGGTGTTATGCGGTTGCCGAAGTTCGTCGATCACCACACCGGACGATCACGGCGCGACCTCGCGTCGGCGTTGCGTAGCACCGGATTCACCGCGCCGCGGCGACGGAAGCGGCACAAGGGCGGCGCGTCCGAGGACGCCGAAGTGGCGTCGTTGCGGCGCGCGATTCGGGCGCACCCGTGCCACAGTTGGCCGGACCGTGACCATCTCGGTCGCATCGGGGAGAAGTACAACCGACTCGCTCGGGAAACACAGGCTTTGCGGCAGAAAGCAGCAGCGACCACCAACTCCTTGGCGCGCACCTTCGACCGCATAGTGTCGTTGCTCAAGGAACGCGGATACATGAGCGCCGAAGCGGTGCCCAAGGTGACCGAAGCCGGGCAACGTCTGAGCCGGATTTACAGCGAGAGTGACTTGCTGGTGGCGGAGTGCCTCCGTACCGGGGCTTGGCAGGGGCTTACGCCACCCGAGCTTGCCGCGGTCGTGTCCTCGGTCGTGTACGAATCCCGGAGAGACGGCGACACGACGAGCCGAGTGCCGACGCAGGCAATCCGCCATGCGCTCACGGACACCCAACGGCTGTGGAGTGAACTGCGGGCGGACGAAATTCGCCACAAACTGCCGCCGACGCGTGAGCCCGATCTGGGTTTTGTCACAGCGGTCTATCACTGGGCAAGCGACAATTCGCTGGTCGAGGCGTTGCTGGCGGCCGGTGTGCAGGGACGCGCGTTGTCGGCGGGCGATTTTGTCCGCTGGTGCCGTCAAGTGATCGATCTTCTCGATCAGGTGCGGTTGACGGCAACGGATCCCGACGTCGCGAAGGTCGCCGCGAAGGCCGTGGGGGCAATTCGCCGCGGAGTGGTTGCTCTCGACGCAGCTTGAGCGTGGACTGTGTGGTTGGATTTCCAGGAGTTGCGTGTGCATGCGGTAACTGAAGACTGGTATTTCGAGTGGAGGCGAAGATGAGCGGGCCTTACGGACCGAATGATCCGAATGGGCAGTGGGGCCAGGGTGATCAACCACCGCAGCAGCCGTGGGGGCAGCCCGGTTACGGGCAGCCGGGTCAACCCCAGGGGCAGCCGGGCTACGGTCAGCCACAGGGTCAGCCTGGGTACGGCCAGCCGGGTTATCCCGGTCAGCCGCAGGGCCAGCCCGCGTACGGGCAACCCGGTTACGGCCAGCCTGGTCAGCCCCAGGGGCAGCCGGGTTACGGTCAACAGCCTTGGGGTCAGCCTCAGCAGCCCGGCCAGCCTGGTCAACCGCAGCCGGGTCAGCAGCAGTGGGGTCAGCAACCCGGCGGCGACCAGACCCAGGCCTGGGGTCAGCCGACGGCCCAGCAGCCGCAGCAGGCGTGGGGCGCTCAGCCCGGTGTCCAGCCCGGCGCACCGGTTCAGTGGAATCAGGGACCGCCGCAGGGTGCTAAGTCCAAGAAGCCGCTGATCTTCGGTGCCATCGGTGTACTGGTCGTTCTGGCAGCAGTGGTCATCGGCCTTGTCGTCTTCACGTCGAAGGACACACTGGACGCAAATGCTGCGGCCAAGGGCGTCGAGAAAATCGTCACCGAGTCGTACGGCGCCAAGAACGTCAGCGACGTGTCCTGCCCGTCCGGTCAGGAAATCAAGTCCGGTGCAAAGTTCACGTGCACTCTCTCCGTGTCGGGAGAGAAGAAGTCGGTGACGCTGACGTTTGTCGACGACACCGGAACCTACGAAGTCTCGCGCCCCAGCTGAGTCGTCAGATATCAGCCGGTCGGCTTGCCGCAGCTTTCAGCGCCGCGGCAAGCCGGCCCGCTGATCGTTCGATTCTCAGAGTGGTAGCCAGTTCGTCGAAGCGGGCTTGATCGATCGGCGCGTCGGGAAGAACGTCGGACTTCGAGAACTGCACATCCGCGTCACGAACGACACGCACAACGGGCAATGCGGCGTCGAGGTACGCCTTCGCTTCGGGTGAGGTCAGTTTCGCTCGCAGACCTTTGGCCATATCGGATTCGGGATCGTCTGCAGCCGTGCGGATTCCGGCGAGAGATCCGTAGCGAAGCATGAGCGTCGACGCAGTCTTCTCGCCGACACCTTTGATGCCGGGTAACCCGTCGGACGAATCTCCGCGCAGCGCAGCCAGTTCCGCATAGGCGTCGCCGGCGCGATCTGCGGGCACCCCGTACTTCTCGGCCACCTCGGCGGGCCCGAACAGTTCGGCTTTTGCCAAGCCGCGGCCGACGTACAGAACACGAACGGGAACGTAATCGTCGGTGACAACCTGCAGCAGGTCGCGGTCGCCGCTGACGACGACGGTGAGGTCTTCGCGTTCGGTGGCGGCCAGCGTGCCGAGGACGTCGTCGGCTTCGAGACCGTCCGCGCCCGCGGTGGCGATTCCTGCTGCCGCAAGAACATCCATGATCATGTCGACCTGCGGGGTGAGGGTGTCCGGCACTTCCTCGGACGAGCCGTCGGATCCCTCGGCAACGCGATGCGCTTTGTAGGTGGGGATGGCGTCGACGCGGAACTGGGGTCGCCAATCCAGATCCAGGCAGACCGCGAGGCGACTCGGTTGGTGCTTGGTGATCAGGGACGCGACCATGTCGGTGAATCCGCGGACTGCGTTGACGGGTCTACCGTCGTCGTCGACAAAGGATTCGGGCAGTGCGTGGAACGCACGAAACCACAGGCTGGCACCGTCAAGGAGAAGCAAAGGCCCACTCATGGTCCCCATCCTGCCAGTCGGCACTAATCTGGAAGCCATGACCTCTCCCGCCGAATCTGGTTCGCGTTTCTCTTCTGCCGTCTACGGATCCCGTATCGCCCGCGCTGCGGAGTTGGCCCGCGCGGCCGGTCTGGACGGTCTGGTGGTCACTCCGGGGCCGGATTTGCGCTATCTGACGGGCTCTCGCGCCGATTCCTTCGAACGGTTGACGGCCCTGGTGATTGCTGCTGACGGAGCCACGGCGTCGGTCGTGCTTCCTCGGCTGGAACTGGCGTCGCTGAAGGAATCCGCCGTCGGGGATCTTGGTATCGACGTGCTGGTCTGGGTCGACGGTGTTGATCCATACGCCATCGTCGCCGGGCAACTGCCGGCTGGAGCAAAGGTCGCTGTCACGGATGCGATGCCGGCTCTGCACTTGATCCCGTTGGCAGACGCTGTTGGTTCGTTGCCGATTCTGGCGACCGGAGTGCTGCGCGAGCTACGCATGGTCAAGGACGCCGCGGAGGTCGACGCACTCCGCCGCGCCGGGCAGGCCATCGACCGGGTGCATGCACGGATGGCGGAATTCCTTGTTGTAGGGCGGACGGAAGCCGAAGTCGGTGAAGCAATTTCAGCAGCGATTCTCGAAGAAGGTCACACCGAGGCAGCATTTGTCATCGTGGGGTCGGGTCCGCACGGCGCCGATCCGCATCACGAGGTGTCCGATCGGGTGATCGAGAGCGGGGATGTTGTCGTGATCGACATCGGCGGCCCGGTGGAGCCTGGTTACAACTCCGATTCCACTCGCACGTACAGCATGGGGAAGCCGTCAATCGAGGTTGCTGCTCAGTTTGCCGTGCTCGAAGCGGCGCAGCAGGCGGCTGTGGACTCTGTTCGTCCCGGTGTATCCGCGGAATCTGTGGATGCTGCTGCCCGCGACGTCCTGGCCGCACAGGGTTTGGCTGAGGTTTTCGTTCACCGCACGGGCCACGGTATTGGATTGTCGGTCCACGAGGAGCCGTACATCGTGGCGGGCAACAGAATCGAACTTGCCGAGGGGATGGCCTTCAGCATCGAACCCGGAATCTACTTCCGGGGCAACTGGGGTGCGAGGATCGAGGACATCGTTGTTGTCACCGCAGACGGTTGCGAGTCGTTCAACAACCGTCCGCACGGGTTGACGATTCTCTAGCTGGTCACTTCGTCGGCGGCGAGTTTGAATGCCGCCGATCCGAGGATGCGAGTGACGTCGACTTCGATGACCACCCGCGCCGGATTGATCCGTGGCTGGCGGTACCGCTCGGCGTAGCGCTGAACGGCGTCGGCCACGGATTCGGGGTCGTCGAGGACGCGCGCCGGGCCTTCGAGAGTGAGCCACCGCCCACCGTCGACCGAACTGATGGCGGCGTAGCCACCCCGGGCCGCGTTGACGGCTTTCTGTGATCCGCCGCTGGTAATAACGCGCGCTTTGCCTGCTTCCTGATCCCACGTGAATCCCACGGCCACGACGTGCGGTGTGCCGTTCGGACGCAGAGTCGTCAGGGTAGCGAGATGGTATTCACGCACGAACGCCAGACCGTCGTCGGAGAGCGCGGCGGGTGCGGAGGGGGTGATGGTCATGCCACGACGGTAATCGAGGACACTAGTGCAGTGACTGCGGGTGCGAACACTGAAGATGCCGAGACGGTTCTCCTACTGGGGGGACGAAGCGAAATCGGTCTGGAAATTGCCGTCCGGTTGGCCCCTGGCCGAAAGATCGTGCTGGCGGCGCGTCGCAGCGGCGACCTCGAACAGCAACTCGCGACGCTGACGGATGCCGGTGCCCTGGCCGTATCAGCCGTCGAATTCGATGCCGACGCAACCAGCAATCACGCAGACTTTCTCGCGAAGGTCGTCGAAGCTCACGGCCGGATCGACGTCGCGGTGCTGGCGTTCGGAATCCTCGGTGATCAGGCGCGCGCCGAAAGCGATGCGGCTCATGCCGTTGCAATTGTTCATACCGATTACGTAGCTCAGGTCAGTATTCTGACTCTTCTCGCGGACTTGATGAAACGACAAGGTCGCGGCAAGATCGTCGTCTTCTCGTCCGTCGCCGGTGTGCGGGTGCGCCGCGCGAACTACGTGTACGGCTCTGCGAAGGCCGGCCTGGACGGTTTTGCCAGCGGTCTCGGAGATGCGTTGCACGGCAGTGGAGTTCAACTACTTCTTGTGCGCCCCGGTTTTGTGATCGGCGCGATGACCGAGGGCATGAAGCCGGCGCCGATGTCGAGCACACCGTCACAGGTTGCCGACGCGGTTGTTCGGGGATTGCAGTCCGGCGCAACACGCGTGTGGGTTCCGCGAATGCTGCAACCGTTCTTCTTCGTGATGCGACTTCTCCCACAATCGATCTGGCGGCGGATGCCGCGATGACCGCCCGCGAACCCGTTGTCGTTGTCGGCCTCGGCGCTGACGGCTGGGAGGGGTTGTCGGAATCGGCGCAGCGCGCGGTGCGGAGCGCTGCGGTGTTGATGGGTTCCTCGCGTCAACTCGACCTGATCCCGCGAGCAGAAGGCTCTTCGGCCGACCGGATCGCCTGGCCGACGCCGATGCTCCCGGCGCTCCCCGCACTGTTCGACGCCGAGTCGGGCCGCCGGATATGTGTTCTGGCCAGCGGCGATCCGATGTTCCACGGGATCGGTGCCACGCTCGTGCGCGTGTTGGGTGCTGACAACCTTCGGGTGATCTCGCACCCGTCGTCGATTGCTCTGGCGAGCGCACGCATGGGGTGGGCGACCGCCGATACGGAGTTGGTGAGCCTGGTCAACCGCGACGCCGCCACCATTTTGCCGTCCGTCGCCGCCGGTGCTCGCCTGTTGGTGCTGAGCAACGGCAGGGCGACGCCGGGCGAGGTGGCCGTGATACTGACCACTGCCGGCTTCGGTCGTTCGGTGATTACCGTCCTCGGGCAGTTGGGCGGCGCACAGGAATCACGCACCGTTGCCCGGGCTGACGAGTGGGATATCGACGCCGCAGATGTCGACCCGTTGAATGTTCTTGCCGTGGAATGCGTTGTGTCGGGCGCACCTCACCGTCTGACCCGTGTTCCCGGATTGCCCGACGCGGCATACAGCGGCGACGGCCAGATGACGAAGCAGGAGATTCGTGCGCTGACGCTCTGCGCGCTGGCTCCGGCACCTGGTGAACACTTGTGGGATGTCGGCGGCGGGTCGGGCACTATCGCGATTGAATGGATGCGCACCCACCCACGTTGCACTGCAACGTCATTCGAGCAGGCTGCGTCGCGGATTTCTCAAATCGAAGGTAACGCGCGAGCTTTGGGTGTGCCGAGCCTCGATGTCCTCGGGCGCGCCCCGGAATCGTTTGCCGAAGCGGCCCGCACACCCGATGCCATCTTCATCGGCGGCGGCGTGACGCAACCGGGAATGCTCGACGCCTGCTGGGACCGCCTCGAGGTCGGCGGCAGGCTTGTAGCCAACGCTGTCACCGCGGAGTCGGAAGCGTTGTTGCTGGAGTGGTTCACCCGTTTCGGCGGCACGCTGCGTAGGTTGCAGATCCAGCGGGCCGAGCCCTTGGGAACATTCAACGTGTGGCGACCCCAACTGCCCGTCGTGCAGTGGTCGGTCACAAAAACAGAGGCATCTGGCGGTACGGATGCCGATCACGCAGAGGAAAACGCTCAATGACCATCCATTTCATCGGCGCTGGTCCCGGCGCTGCCGACTTGATCACGGTACGCGCTCAGCGCATCATCGCGGCCAGTCCGGTGTGCTTGTACGCGGGCAGCCTCGTCCCCGCGGAACTGCTCGAATACTGCCCGGCCGGTGCGCAGGTGGTCGATACCGCCCGCTTGAGCCTCGACGAGATCACGGCGCTGCTTGTCGCTGCGGATTCGGCCGGACACGACGTGGCTCGGTTGCATTCCGGTGACCCGTCGATCTTCAGTGCCGTCGCCGAACAGGCGCGACGCCTGGACGCTGCCGGAGTCCGGTACGACATGGTGCCAGGCGTTCCGGCATTCACCGCGGCGGCGGCTGCGCTGGGCCGCGAATTGACGGTTCCCGGTGTATCGCAGACCATCGTGCTGACCCGAGTGTCGACGTTGTCGACAGCGATGCCCGACGGTGAGGATCTGCGGTCTCTCGGACGCAGCGGTTCGACCATGGTGATTCATCTCGGAGCGCACCGCATCGAGCAGATCGCCGACGAGCTTGCCGAGAACTACGGCATCGACTGCCCCGTTGCGGTGGTGGCGTTTGCGTCGCGCCCCGACGAGATCGTGGTGCGCGGAACCTTGAGTTCGATAGTGCGTCAGGTGCACGAGGCGGGTATCACCAAGACGGCAGTGGTCATCGTCGGGCGTGTGCTCACAGCCGAGGGATTCCCGGATAGTTACCTGTACTCGGCCGCACGTGAGCGGATCACCCACTGAGCGAGCACAACGCCCGCACCCGTGTTCTGGTGCTCGGAGGAACCGGAGAGGGGCGTGAGATCGCCGCTCGCCTCGCGGGTTCAGGGGACCTCGAGGTGGTCACGTCGCTCGCGGGCCGGGTGCGCGACCCGCGCTGGCCGGAGGGCGAGGTTCGCGTCGGCGGATTCGGCGGCGCAGAAGGCCTCGCGGAATGGCTAGTGGAAAACGACATTCGTGCACTGCTCGACGCAACACATCCCTTTGCGTCCCGCATCACGGCGAATGCGCATCGGGCGGCTCGTACGTGCGGGATTCCGTTTGCTCTCTGCCGGCGGCCGTCATGGGCGCAGCACCCACTAGACCGGTGGTTTCCGGCTCGCGATCTCAGCCATGCCGCGCAATTGGTACCGACGCTGGGCACCCACGCTTTCCTGACCATCGGTAGGCAAGGGGTGTCAGCGTTTGCAGAGGTCAACGGCGTGAGTTTCCTCGTGCGGTCCATCGACCCGCCTACGGGCACTATGCCGGTGCCCCACGAACTGATCCTGGCGCGTGGGCCGTTCGACGTCGAATCGGAGCTCGAACTGATGCGCCGGCACGGTATCGACGTCGTAGTGACCAAGAGCAGTGGTGGCGACCAGACGTACGCCAAGGTTGTTGCTGCTCGGCAACTGGGCTTACCGGTTGTTGTCGTTGAGCGGCCTCCGGTCCCGGATGGTGTGGACAGTTTCGATTCGCCTGCCGCCGCCGCTTCCTGGCTCGAATCGGCCGGCAGGTGACTGCTCGGGTGCCGGTGTTTCAGGTTCGTCTAAGGTTGGCGGAACATACTGGACCTATGTCAGGAATGGGTCCAACACGCCGAGGGCGCCTATGAGGGTGTCCGTTCCCGCCCTCGGGCGTCGGAAGCGTTCGGCTATCCGGGTCCGCACTCTCCACGCCCGAGTGAAAGTGCTCACCGCAGGTTTGGTGGCGATTGCTGTGATCGCGTCTGCCGCGGCGGTATACATCGTCTTCAATGCCTACCTTCAAGGCAATGTCGACCGGCAATTGGAGCGAACTGCTGACGCAATTGCCGATACCGTCAACTTTGGTGGTGTCACACCGGTTTTGGGCCTTACGGCCGGAGCCGATACTGCGGTGATCCAGGCTGTCGGATTGGTGACAACCGATGGAGCGCTGGTGACGGCAACTCCCGGATTGCCGCCGTTCAGTACCAGCGGTGAGGCGATCAAGTCTCTGGCCCGCAATGCATCCGGGTCTGCCATCGCAACCATGGATTCGTATCGTGTGCTGGTAACTCCGTCGGTTGCGGGCCAGACATTGATCGTCGCGCAGTCGCTCGGGCCGACAAACTCGGTGTTGAAACGACTTGCAGTAGTGCTGGCTGCGCTCGGTGCTGCAGGTATCGCGTTGGCGTATGCGGCGGGAGATGCGGTGGCGCGCACAGGTTTACGGCCGATTTCTCGATTGACTGCGGCGACGCAACGCGTTGCCGCGACGGACGATCTCACGCCGATACCGGTCACCGGAGACGACGAGTTGGCCTCACTGACTGTCAGTTTCAACCGAATGCTGGGGACACTGTCGGAATCGCGGGCGCGTCAGCGTAGATTGATCACTGATGCCGGACAGGATTTGCTGGCACCCCTGACGGCATTGCGAACGAACATCGAACTACTGATGTCGATCGACACGGCCTCGGGAACGGTGTCCGAAGCGGAGACCGCATTACTGCGAGACGAGATTACACATCAGATGATGGAATTGACTGCGTTGGTCGGAGAACTTGTGGATCGTGCTCGAGTCGATGAAGGCGCCTCCGGACGAATCGAATCTCACCTGTGATCCAACCCTCACCAGGAGTTTTGTATTTGCGAAGTATCTTCTGACAATTCAGCGCTGGTTAGTTGGGGGAGTTGAGAACATTTTGGGTATAGCCCGATTGGGGTGCAAACCGAAAGAGGGTTTGCCGGGGGACCCTCGAATGAGAGAGGAGTTCTCGTGGTCAAGCAAGCACGCGCCGAGCTGACGCGGCAACAGATCGTCTCCGGCGCGGCAGCACAATTCGAAAAGACCGGGTACGGCAGCACAAGTATGAGCGACATCGTGGAGGGTGCAGGTACCACGAAGGGTGCTCTGTACTTCCACTTTGCATCGAAAGACGAACTGGCACAGTTTGTCATCGCGGAACAGCACCGAATGTCCATCGAGTCGGTCCAGTCGATATCCGCAACCTCGGCGTCGCCGCTCGAAAAGACGATCATGCTTACTCATGAGATGGCACGGCAGATCGTCGAAGAGCCCATCGTCCGAGCTGGAATTCGATTGACCTTGGAACTGAGCACCTTCGAGGGTCCGGTTGAGCCATACGCAGACTGGATCAATGCGTGCACCGAACTCATGCAGCAAGCGAAGGACAGCGGTCAGATCAAGCCGTCGGTGGATGTCGCCGCGCTTGGCCGCTTCATTCCGTCCGCATTCACCGGAGTTCAACTGGTGTCCAACGTGATCACCCGGCGTAGCGATCTCACCGAACGCGTGGACGAGATGTGGCAATTGCTCCTGCCGGGAATCGTGTCCGGGCCGGTGGCGGGTGATGTCGACAGACTTGTGAAGGCGCGATGGGAACCCGCTGCCGCGTAGCTGTGCCACACTGCTGACGTGGACCAGGAACCGTTGACCTACTCCGAAATCGGCGCAACCGCCGACGTGGGAACAACGGGCGGCGTACTACCCGTCGGCTATCACCATGTGCGAGAGAGCGCGGTCGTCGGTACAACCCGCGCCGATTTCGAAGCAGCGGCCGCCACGGTCATGACGTGGGGCATGCATCGCGGCGCTGGATTGACGGTCAAAGCTGCCGGTGACGCCGCGCGCACCGGTGAAGACGTAACTTTCGGTTTCGGACCGATATCGGTTCCCGTCCGCGTCGTCTATGTGGTCGACGAGCCGAACCGAGCCGGATTTGCGTACGGCACGCGCCGCGGTCATCCCGAGTGCGGTGAAGAGTCGTTCATCGTTCATTTCGACGAAATCGGCCATCAGGTTCGCCTCGAAATCACGGCATTCTCCAAGCCAGGTACCTGGTGGGTACGAGTGGGTGCCCCGATCGGGCGTCTGGTGCAGGCGTGGGTGACCAGGCGCTATATCCGTGCTGTGGTTGTGAAGGATTTTGCTCGCTGAGCGAACAAAATCCTTCACAACCACGCTAGGGGTAGCGACGCGGCGTGAACACCTGCCGGCCGGATCCGGTATCCACGACCTTTGTCATGGACGATCCGACAATCAGCAACGTGCGCATGTCGATCTCGGACGGTTCGAGATCGCCGAGTGTGACGATGCGCACCGATTCCTCCGCACCCGCCACATCTCGGCCGATGATGACCGGGGTTTCGGGGGAGCGGTGCTCGAGTACCAAATCCTTCATGGCCTGGACCTGCCACGTTCGAGATTTCGACGCCGGGTTGTAGACGGCAAACGCCATATCGGCCGCCGCGACCGCAGAGATGCGCCGCGCAACTACTTCCCACGGCTTGAGCCGATCCGACAGGGACAGCACAGCGTAGTCGTGACCCAACGGGGCTCCGACGCGGCTGGCCACGGCATTTGCCGCTGTCATACCGGGCAGGATACGCACGGGAACGCCGCGCCACTGATCTTCGGCTGCCACCTCGAGAACCGCTGCAGCCATCGCAAATACACCGGGATCGCCGGATGAGACGACGGCCACGCGGGCACCGTTCTTCGCGAGATCGAGGGCCATCGCCGCCCGCTCCGCTTCGACGCGATTGTCGCTGGAATGGCGGCGCTGCCCGGGACGGGTGGGCACGCGGTCGACGTACGGGCCGTAGCCCACAAGATCGGTGGCCAGTGAAAGTTCATGCGCCACTTCGGGTGTGGTCCACGCGGTGTCGCCGGGCCCGAGGCCGACGACAACAACCTCACCCGCAGTGTCTTCGCGCGGGGTGGCGTTGTTCGACGGACTTGGAACTATGGCGATGGAGAAGTACGGCACACCGTCCGGATCGACGTCGGCGGCAGCATCGACGCGCTGGCGAGGTGTGCTCGCCCGCTCGACGTAGTGCGCCTCGCCGAGTCGGCCGGCGTCCTCGAGGGAACGCAGGACGGGCGGGAAGGTACGGCCCAACTTGAGGATCGCTGCGGCGTCGGTGTCCTTCAGTCGTCGGGTGAGCTCGGCCTGTGGCAACGTCCCGGGCAGGATGGTGAGGATTTCATCGCCCTCAACCAGGGGTTTTCCGAGTGCGGCCGACGCGGCGCTCACGGAGGTGACACCGGGGATGACCTCGGCCTCGAAGCGATCTGCCAGGCGTTTGTGCATGTGCATGTACGAGCTGTAGAAGAGTGGGTCGCCCGCGGCCAGTAGCGCAACGGTGCGTCCGGCGGCCAAGTGGACGGCCAACCTTTCGGCTGCGGCTTCGTAGAATTCGTCCATCGCACCCTGATACCCACCCGGATGGTCGACGGTTTCGGTCGTGACGGGGTACACGAGGTGTTCCTCGATCTGGCCGTCGCGCATGTACGGAGCAGCGACCCCGCGGGAAATGCTCTTGCCGTGCCGCGCGGAATGGAATGCGATGACGTCGGCCTCACCGATCACCCGGGCAGCTTTGACGGTCACCAACTCCGGATCGCCGGGTCCGATTCCGACTCCCCACAACTTGCCTTCGCTCATTCTTGTTCGCTCGCAATCGCATTGACGACGGCCGCGGTGACGGCACTACCGCCGCGTCGGCCTCGCAGTATCAAATGTTCTATGCCGCTGGGATGTTCGATCAGCGCTTCTTTGGATTCGGCGGATCCGATGAATCCCACGGGTCCGCCGACGATAGCAGCAGGCCGCGGACCGCCCGCTTCGATCAGGTTCAGAAGATGGAACAGAGCGGTCGGCGCATTGCCGATCGCGACCACGGCGCCTTCGAGTTTCGGCCCCCACAACTCGACAGCAGCGGCAGAGCGCGTGTTGTCGATTGTGTTCGCCAGCAACGGAACCTGAGGATCGCGCAGTGTGCAGATCACTTCGTTGTCGGCGGGTAGACGGGTACGGGTGACGCCCGCGGCGACCATGTTCGCGTCACAGAAGATCGGTGCACCCGCCCGCAGAGCAGCCCTGGCGACGGTGACGACGTTCGGTGTGAACGCGATGTCGTCGACCAGGTCGACCTGACCGCTCGCATGGATCATCCGCACAACAGCTTGTGAGACATCCGCCGGGAAACGGCTCAGGTCGGCTTCTGCCCGAATTGTGGCAAAGGACTGGCGATAGATTTCTGCGCCGTCACGGATGTACTCGATCATGGGGCACAGGATAGAGGCATCACTGATCGGTCGGATTCACCCGGTAACCGTCAGTCGTCGCAATCACGTCGGCTACTTTCGCGCGGGGGCGCCCGCAGGAACGATCACAGCCGGCCCAGTGTTGCCGGCCTTCGATGGGCAGTGAGTCCTGCTCGACGGCGTCGATGGCGTCGGCCCGGACATCGGCGAGCGACTTCTCGCAGCCAGGGCTTCCGGTGCAGGCACTGACATCGAGCCACGGCGAATTTTCGTCGAAGATCAAGCCCATCGGAGCGAGAACCCGCACCACCTGCTCGGCTGCGCCTTCGTCCAAATCGAAGATCATGATCGTGCGCCACGGCGTCACGACCACGGGTTTTTCGACGGCGGCGAGAAATTCGGCGAGCCGGGCGTCAAGTAGCCCGAAGCGGAGTCCGCCGCCCAACGCGACGGTTCCGTCGTGCTGTTCGAGCCATCCGATGGACGGCCCCGCGTCCGGGGCCAGATCGACGGCACCGGAAAATTCGGCCGTCAGGCCAAGGTGGTCGATGGTTCGAGCGACGCCGTCGGGGACTTCGGCCAAGCGCCAGTGCTTGTCACGAAGACTCAGGAATGCGTGGGCAGCGTCCAGGAGCAACGGCACAGCGTCGTCGACGTGGACGAGGTGGTTCGTGCGATTCCCGGCGAGGACGAGTGAGTGCTCGGATTCGCTGTGGGCGTGCAGTCCGAAGTCGCCGTGCAGACCGCTGATGTCGCCGCGGCCGTCGTCGAGTGTGAAGAGCGTTCGTCCTGGTAGCTGCGCCAATGCCGGGTCCGACTGCACCGCTACGTCAAGATGGCGAACCAGCTCACGTACGTCGGCAACACCCCCGATCCGGCCGGAAAGCGGCGACGCCAGTATGTTGCGAACTCGCTCGTGCGTTGCCGAGGGAAGCAAACCAGCAGCCGCGATCCGCTCGGCAAATACCTGGGGGTCCTTGACTGCTCGGAGTTGGATATTTCCACGTGAGGTGAGTTCCATCTGCCCGTTGCCCACGTCACGCGCAGCCTCGGCGAGTGCCTGCAACTGGTGCGGGGCCAAAGCGCCACCGGGTAGGCGCACACGAGCCAACGGGCCGTCAGCGGCCTGGTGAACCTGCAGCGCTCCGGGGCACGCGTCTGGCTGAGAACGGTCTGTGGACATGGGTCAAGGGTACGACCGTGCAGAGCGCGGACCCACGACCGGTAGCATCACGGTCAACCAGTGACAGCAGGTGAGGAAACCGGTGAGATTCCGGTGCGGTCGCGCCACTGTGAGTGTTTACGAGCGGAACTGTTTCCGTACGTAAACACGAGTCAGACCCTCAACTGCTGTCGATGAAAGATCTATTTCACGGGGCGCGAAACCCCAGGAAGGTTTCACCTGTGATTCTTCTGCTCTCGACGTCCGACACCGATCTGCTGAGTGCTCGCGCAAGTCAGGACAACGGCGACGGCGTCTCGTATCGCTGGGCAAACCCCTCTCGCCTGCTGGTTTCCGAGGATCTACCGGGATTGCTCGACGGTGTCGACCTCGTGATCGTCCGCATCCTCGGCAGCCGCCGGAGCTGGGAAGACGGCCTGGACATGGTCCTGGCCAGTGGCTTGCCCGTCGTAGTGCTCGGCGGCGAACACGCACCGGATGCCGACCTCATGGAGTGCTCGACAGTCTCCCCGGGCGTCGCGGCTGAAGCGCACAACTACCTGGCCGAAGGCGGCGCGGACAACCTGGCGCAGCTGCACCACTTCCTGTCGGACACCGTGCTGCTCACCGGCCACGGCTTCGAGGCTCCGTCGCGGTTGCCGTCGTGGGGAATCGCTGATTTTGCTCCCGCCATCACCGACAGCAGTGGTCCCGTCATCGCGGTTCTCTACTACCGCGCCCAGCACCTCGCCGGCAATACCCGCTACATCCAGGCACTCTGCGACGCGATTGCCGACGCCGGCGGCACCGCGCTGCCGATCTACTGCGCGTCGTTGCGCAGCGCCGAAGCCGAATTGCTGACCACCCTCCGCCGCGCCGACGCCATGGTCGTGACGGTCCTCGCGGCCGGCGGAACCAAGCCGGCCACGGCGTCCGCAGGCGGCGACGACGAGGCCTGGGACGTGGCAGCGCTCGCCGCGCTGGATGTTCCGATTTTGCAGGGACTGTGCCTGACCAGCAGCCGCGCTACGTGGGATGCCAACGACGACGGACTGTCGCCGCTCGATGTCGCAACTCAGGTTGCGGTCCCCGAATTCGACGGACGCATCATCACGGTGCCGTTCTCGTTCAAGGAAATCGATTCCGACGGACTGTCCACGTACATGCCGGATCCGGAACGCGCAGCCCGCGTCGCCGGTATCGCGGTGCGTCACGGCAAGTTGCGTCATATCCCGACCACCGAGCGCCGTGTTGCGTTGATGCTGTCGGCATACCCGACCAAGCATGCTCGCATCGGCAATGCCGTCGGCCTCGACACACCTGCCAGCGCGATCGATCTGCTGACCGAAATGCGCAGTGCCGGTTATGACCTCGGTCCCGTCGACGGACCGGACGCTGTTCCCGGGTTGGCCGCGAAGGATGGCGATGCGCTGATCCACGCCCTCATCGCCGCGGGTGGGCAGGATCCCGACTGGCTCACGGCCGAGCAGCTCGAGGGCAACCCGATCCGCATTTCGGCAGCGCAATACCGTGAGTGGTTCGCCACTTTGCCTGAAGATCTGCGCAGCGGCGTCGAAGAGCACTGGGGCGAAGCGCCCGGCGAGTTGTACGTCGATCGCTCGCAGGATCCGGACGGCGAAATCGTCATCGCGGCACTGCGATTCAACAACATCGTGCTGATGGTCCAGCCGCCTCGGGGTTTCGGTGAGAAGCCCGTCGCGATCTACCACGATCCCGATCTGCCGCCGAGCCACCACTACCTCGCCGCGTACCGCTGGATCGCTGCGACCCCGGACAACGGCGGATTCGGTGCCGATGCGGTTGTTCACCTGGGCAAGCACGGCAACCTCGAATGGCTGCCAGGCAAGACACTCGGTATGTCCAGCAGTTGCGGTACCGACGCAGCGCTCGGTGACCTGCCGCTGATCTACCCCTTCCTCGTCAACGACCCGGGGGAGGGAACGCAGGCAAAGCGTCGGGCGCACGCGACGCTGGTCGATCACCTGATCCCGCCGATGGCTCGCGCCGAGAGCTATGGCGACATCTCCCGCCTCGAGCAACTGCTCGACGAGCACTCCAACATTTCCGCGCTCGACCCGTCCAAGCTGCCGGCCATCCGCCAGCAGATCTGGACGTTGATGCGTGCAGCCAAGATGGACCACGACCTCGGACTTGCCGAGCGTCCGGAAGAAGACGTGTTCGACGACATGCTCCTGCACGTCGACGGCTGGCTGTGCGAGATCAAGGACGTTCAGATCCGCGACGGCCTGCACATTCTCGGCCGCGCACCCGAAGGTGACGCCGAGATCGAACTGGTACTGGCCATGCTGCGAGCCCGCCAGATGTGGGGCGGCGAACAGAGCGTTCCCGGTCTTCGCGAAGCACTCGGTTTGAGCGAGGACGGCGACGAATCACGTAACCGGGTCGACGACATCGAAGCGAAGGCACACGCGCTGGTCCGTGCCATGTCGGACGCCGAGTGGAATCCCGCTGCTGCGCAAGGACTCAGCGACGATCCGACCGTCGTGAAGATTTTGCAGTTCGCAGCCACCGAGGTGGTGCCGCGTCTGCGCCAGACCTCGGACGAAATCAAGCAGGTGCTGCACGCACTCGACGGCGGTTTCATCGCGGCCGGCCCGAGTGGCTCACCGCTGCGCGGCCTGATCAACGTCCTTCCCACCGGTCGTAACTTCTACTCGGTCGATCCCAAAGCAGTTCCGTCGCGTTTGGCGTGGGAGACCGGCCAGGCAATGGCGGAGTCCCTCGCCGACCGCTACCTGGCCGATCACGGGGAGTACCCGCGCTCGGTGGGTCTGTCGGTGTGGGGCACCGCTGCCATGCGTACCTCCGGCGACGATATCGCCGAAGTCTTTGCGCTCCTGGGTGTTCGCCCCGTCTGGGACGAAGCCAGCCGACGCGTCGTCAACCTCGAGGTCATCGACCTCGAAGAACTCGGCCGCCCGCGTATCGACGTCACGGTACGCATCTCCGGGTTCTTCCGCGACGCGTTCCCGCACGTTCTGGCACTACTCGACGACGCAGTGCAATTGGTCGCAGCGCTGGACGAGACGGACGAGCAGAACTACATCCGCGCCCACGCACAGGCCGATCTTGCCGAACACGGTGACGCGCGGCGTGCAACCACGCGCATTTTCGGTTCCAAGCCCGGAACCTACGGCGCTGGTCTGCTGCAACTCATCGACTCCAAGACCTGGCGCGGCGACGACGACCTCGCTGACGTCTACACCACGTGGGGCGGCTTTGCGTACGGCCGTGGCCTCGACGGAATCCCCGCCGCCGACGACATGCGCAGCGCGTACCGTCGAATCAACGTGGCGGCCAAGAACACTGACACGCGTGAGCACGACATCGCCGATTCCGACGACTACTTCCAGTACCACGGTGGCATGGTCGCAACCGTGCGTGCGCTGACCGGAAAGTCTCCCGAGGCATACATCGGCGACAGCACCCGGCCCGAATCGGTTCGCACCCGCACCCTTTCGGAGGAAACGGCACGTGTGTTCCGCGCTCGCGTCGTCAATCCGCGGTGGCTCGACGCCATGCGCCGTCACGGGTACAAGGGCGCTTTCGAGATGGCAGCGACTGTCGACTACCTCTTCGGATACGACGCCACCACCAACGTTGTCGCCGACTGGATGTACGAGAAGCTTGCTGAAACGTATGTCCTGGACGAGCAGAACCAGAAGTTCATGACGCAGTCCAACCCGTGGGCATTGCACGGTATCGCCGAACGACTTCTCGAAGCTGCTGAACGCAAGATGTGGGAGCACCCGGAGCAGAAGACACTCGACGGGTTGCGTCAGGTGTATCTCGAAACCGAAGGTGAGCTCGAAGGGGAGTAGTTGCCCACCTTTGTCGGTCCTTCGACCCATAATGGCGGAATGCCAGTTTGCACACGTTTCCGACGGGACGGCGTCCGCTGCACCAACCCGACCGAGTACGTCGACGGTTGGTGCCGCGCGGACGGGTGCGATGGATTTCTGCGGGCCGAGCAATCGGGCGCCCCTGAATCGGTCGGTATTCCGCACGGCACGGCCAAACACATCCGCATGTCACAAGACCTGCCGGTCGGCGACATCTCGGTCGAGGATGTCCACGACGTCCGGGTTACAGTCCGCGCCACGGACAGCTTCCGCTACCACCACGGCGGAGACGAGCGGGCAGCGGAATTCCAACTGCGCAACATGCTCGAGGACTTCTTGTTGAAGTCTGCCCGTAAACCGTCGAGCGGCGGTTACCTGCGGCTGTCCCGCAACGGTTTCGACGTCGTGCTCTCGCCTGATCGAGGCACTATTACGGGATATTCGACTATCCACCGTGAGCGGACGTGGGAGCAGGTCAAGAGCGGGGTCAAGTCTCGTTTCTCGAGCCGCAGTCGCGACAGTTCGGGAGCGCCACGCCCGGAGTTGGGTCCGCCGGTGTCGACTGAAGGCTTTGCTGACGCCTTCGACCCGACTTCAGTGCATCTGACGGTGCGGGTCCGTCAGGCCTATGCCCGGCTCCATACGCCGACGGCTCCCGGCGACGACGTCGACACCACAATTCGGCAGACCCTCGGGCAGTGGGACCCACAGGCTCTCGTTCGCCTCGAGGAGGGGTTGTTCGAGATCCAGGCCGATAACAATTTCTGGCTGATCTCATCCGACTGCCGGGTGTTGATCGGCGTCCGAGACCATCCGTTCAGTACCTAGCTCGCCTCAGCGCTTCGAGTTGATGATCTCCGCGATGTTGCGCTCGGCTAGCGCTGTAATGGTCAACGACGGATTGACCGTGCCGGTGCTACCAGGGATTACTGCGCCGTCCATGACGTACAGGCCCTCGTACCCCTTGACCCGGCCATAACTGTCGGTGGCCTTACCCAGGACCGCGCCGCCGAGAGGATGCGCGGTGAACGAGCAATTGACGTCCTGCGCAAACGGCAATGCCGAGGGCAGCGTCGAACCTGCAAAGGCCATTTTGTTCTGCATAGCACGCAACGCCTCGATCGTGGCCGCGCTGCCATTCTTCGGCCAGTTGAGAACTACTCGGTTTGCGTGGGCGTCGAAGCTGAAATCGGCGCGCTGCGGGTCGAGAGTCATACCCAGACTGGCGAGCATGCCGATGTTTACCGGCACCCCGGCCGCATGCCAGTTTTCGAGTGACAGCGGCAGCCCGGTTTCGTCGACGATGCGTGACGCTGAAGGTGCAGCCTGTGCTGAGCCGTCACTGAACCCGAAGGATCGCACCATCGCGCCGTCTCCGTTGGTGCCCCACCCTTTGCCGATGTGCTCGTTGAGATTCGGCAGCGCGCCGGTCGCCTGAGCGCGGACAAGCAGTTCGGACGTTCCGATGGATCCAGCGCCGAGGAAAAGACGATCGCACGTAACAGTGCGCCTATTCAGCACTGCGCCCGTGGGATCGCTCGATTCGACGTCGACGACGTATCGGCCATCCGTCTCACGACCAATGCTCAACACCTGATGCCCGAAGCACACCGTGGTCTTGCCCGTCGCTTCGGCGGCAGGGATGTAGTTCTGGGTGAGATCGAATTTGGCGCCGTTGGAGTTGCCCATGTTGGTGTCGCCGACGGTTGCGGACGGGCGTGAGCCGCCGCTCAGTTCGGAACGCACAACATCCCAGTTCCAGATGCCGTCGATGCGATGCGGATCGAAGCCGGCGTGACGGGCATCCTGATCCCACCGACGCGAATGGCCGAAGTTCGCCGTTTGGTAGAGATCTTCGGGCAGCGGACTCAGGCGCAACATCTGGCGAACCTTGGGATACCACGTAGACGACATCTCGTCGAAGTTCAACGAGTTGCCGAATACTGCGTCGAAGAATCTGCGCTCGGGTGCAATCATGACGCCGGTGAAAATGACGGAGCCGCCGCCGACCGCGGCGCCGCGCCATACCGACATGTTTTCGTAGTCGGTCGCGTCGAGAACTCCACTGAAGTAATCACACGCAACGGGAATCCCGGTGAGGTTGGTGAACGACGTGCGGCGAAACACGCCGCGGCCATCGGCAAGAAGGTCCGAGGTATGGATTTCGCGATACGGATCGTGAGGCCACCGAAGCCCACGCTCCAATACCGTCACCTGAGTTCCGCTCTGCGCGAGCCGAAGTGCAGTAGCACTCGCGCCGAATCCGGAGCCGATGACAATGGCTTCCGAATGCTCCAGGGGGATTGGGGAGGGGGCAAATAGTTCCGGAACGAGGTTGCGGTAGTGATCGACACCCATCGGGAGGGCGCGTCGCGGCGTCGCCTGGCTCACAGCGGTGGACGCCAGCGTCGTGGTGGCGGCAACCCCTGCGCCAATTCCTGTCGCCTTCAAAAAACTACGACGCTGCATGATGAAAAGCTCAACTCCCGATACCTCGAAGACATAGGTAACGACAGAATAGCTCGAGTAGGAAATATGTTCGGAAAAGGTATGGAATCGGCCTCTTAAAGTGGAGCAATATGGACAAAAGAGAAAGTCGCGGAAAGGTGACTGGATCTCGCGTCGTCTAATTCGTGCTATTCGCACCTATTCTCGACACGTGACCCCAGACTTCAAGCGAGTGACCGAATCCAAGTACGTCCTACTCACCACCTTCCGCAAGGATGGCACGCCCGTCGCAACGCCACTGTGGGCTGCCGTCGACGGCGAGCGGTTGCTGGTGTGGACGGTGACCGATTCCTACAAGGTGAAGCGGATCAAGCGGAACCCTTCAGTGACCGTCGCTGCGTGCGATGCCCGCGGCAACCCCAAGGGTGAGCCGGTGGCCGCGAAGGCAGAAATCCTCGACGGCCCTGGGACTGATCGCGCCCGTGACGCGATTGCCCGTCGGTACGGCATTATCGGCTGGCTCACGATGAAGGGCAGCCTCCTTCGCCGCGGCAAGACCGGGACTGTCGGAATCTCGATCACCGAGGCGTAGCCGGAATCTTCTCCTCAATTAACGCACTGCATTGACATCTAATGCAGTGCGTTATACCGTCCATGCATGCCCTCAGTGGACTCCGAAAATGTAGATCCCAAAAGTGCAATGGTCGACGTCGCGGAACGACTACTTGGCACTGCGGGCGTCGACGCGCTTTCGATGCGAGATGTGGCTAGCGTTGCCGGACAACGTAATACATCCGCGGTTCAGTATCACTTCGGTGGCCGCGATCAGCTGCTGATCGAAGTGTTTCGTCGCCGAATGGTGGCGATCGCGCAGGCGCGACGCGAGTTCCTGGAAGTGCTGGACGCGGAGGGCCGGGGCCATGACCTACGCGCGCTTGTCGATGCGTCGATCATTCCGTTTGCCTCCTCGGTGGGCACGTCCGAGGACGGTGCAAACTATGCCGAGTTCATCGTGAGACTTCTTCCCACGGTGGACTATTTCAGCGCAGACCTCGATTCCCTCGGAAACGCCAATCGGGAGATCCATCAGCGGTTGGTGGCCGCTCTGGCGCACCTGCCGGAGGATGTTGCCGCCGAGCGAGTCGAGATGGTGTACAACATGGCGTTCTCGGCGATCGCCATATACACCAAGCGTCGCGTACTCGGAATTGGCACTGCTGTCAGTACTTTCGACGTCTACGTCGATCATCTCCGGGTGGTGGCCGTCGAAGCATTGTCGGCCCCTCAATCATTCTGACTGTCAACAGAAATGAGCAAACATGGACGCTATTTCCATCACTGAACCTGCCAACGACAATCTCGATGCAGCGTGGGCGAAACTGTGCGACGACCTACGCTCGGCCGGCGACTTGATTGCAGGTGATCCGGTAGCCGCAGATCCGAAGATGCGTTCGGCTGGCTATCGTTACCTGCTGAATCTTCTCAACGCGGGACTCGAGCAGATGGTGTTCAGCGCCGACCCCGAGTATCCGGAAGTCGGTCATCTTCAAGACAATACGAAACGGTACGCGACGGAGTCGCCGGATTGCCTGTTCGGTCACGCCACGCTCGACGCGAAAGGCACGTATCGACTCACCGGCACCGGCGGGCGGGCGAGATATCTGGGATTGACGTTGTACGACTCCGTCAATCTCTACGAGAATCTCGATCGCGAAGCACTGGCGCGAAGAGATTTTGCTACAGCGTTCAAAGCCGCCACCGGCGGCACGTTGGGGGCAATATCCAATCCCGGCGGCATTACCCTGGATGCAGATGGCAATTTCGATGTGATCATCAGCGCGGAGGCACATGCGGGGAACTGGTTGCCGATGGATCCGGCGGCAACGAAGCTGATGATCAGGCAGTACTTCTACGACTGGGAAAACGAAGAGCCCTACCATATTTCGATCGAACGTCTGGACGAGACAGGCAGCGGTCCCGTCGCCGACCCCGTCGTGATTGCAGGCCAGGTGACACGAGTCGGCGAATTCGTCGACGGATACTCGGACTACTGGGCAGCGATGTATGCCGCCCGCAGTGGCAATGTCAACGTCCTCCGCACACAACCACCGGTGAGTGACACGTACGCGTCTGACTCCGGGTATATCGCTTATGGCGGTGGAAGTTTCGAGATCGCAGACGACGAGGCCGTGATCCTCGAAGTGTCACCACCGGCATGCCATTTCTGGAACATCCACCTGGGTGACTACTGGGGCCAGTCGCTGGATTACACGTTCCGTCAGACATCGCTGAACGGACATCAGGCCACACTCGACGACGGTGTCTTTCGTGCCGTTGTCGCGCACCGAGATCCCGGTGTGGCCAACTGGCTTGACACCGCGGGAAATCGATTCATCAGGTGCGTCTACCGGTGGTGGCTTGCCGAGAGTGACGATCTGCCGACACCGACGGTGAAAGTGGTGAAATTCTCCGATCTGGAACAGGAATTGGCCGGCGTCGAACGGATCTCGGCGGACGAACGGAAATCAGTGCTCGATCGTCGACGTCGCGCGGTGCTGGCTCGCTATCAGCGATAGCCCCTCATGGTCAATCGTGAAATCGATGGTGATTTCTTTGTGCCTGAACAGTTTTCAGCACAAGCGAACTGTCGCGAGTTTCGGATCCAACGTCGAACTTCTTGCAGCAGTATAGCGAATGCAGTGATCCGTTCCTAGTCATCGCGTGGAACCACTCGGATCGATACGCTGGACATGTCGGTGTTGGCGACGCACGAGCACAACGGGTGCTCTTCGCATCGGCATGTCCAGATCTTCGATCTGACGGAGTTGCACATGACACTCACCAATCATCCCCAAAGTCCATCCGAGGAATTTGATGTCGCCGCCGTCGCGGCTCAGCTTCAAAAAGTGTTCGCCGGTGGCCGGACCCGAAATGCCGACTGGCGCATACGCCAGATCGAGGGAATCGAGCGGTTTCTCGACCAGCGCGAACCTGAGATCGTGTCCGCTCTCGCGGACGACCTCGGCCGCAGCGGCACGGAAGCGTGGTTCGCTGATGTCGCACTGGTCAAGGCGGAGGCGACCTATGCGCGAAAACGGGTGCGGCGGTGGATGCGGCGGCGACCACAACCGCTCCCGCTGAACCAACTGCCGGCGGTCGGCTGGGTGCAGTACGAGCCGCTCGGAGTCGTCCTGATAATCGGACCTTGGAATTATCCTGTCCACCTCGCTCTCATCCCTCTGGTCGCAGCATTGGCCGCGGGCAACGTAGCCGTCGTCAAACCGTCGGAGGTAGCTCCTGCGACGTCTGCATTGCTGTCGTACTGGCTGCCGCGATACGTCGATCCGGAGGCCATTGTCGTTATCGAAGGCGATGCGCAGGTGACGCAGGATCTGCTTTCCCAAGGCCTTGACCAGGTGTTGTTCACGGGCGGTACGGAGATCGGACGCAGAATCTTGGAAGGAGCAGCACCACATTTGACTCCGGTACTCCTCGAACTCGGCGGCAAGAGTCCGGTCGTTGTCGCATCCGACGCGGATTTGGAGGTGGTAGCCAGACGCGTTGCGTGGACGAAGTTGTTCAACTCTGGACAGACATGCCTTGCGCCTGACTACGTGCTCGCTGAGCGTTCGATTCACGACGAATTGGTGCGTCTTATCGCCGATACTGTGACGCAGTTTCGTGCCGATCAACGAGGTCGGGGGTTGCGGATCGTGAACGAGCGCCAATTCGACAGGCTCGCCGGCAGCCTTGCCGATACCTCTGGACGAATCGTGTTCGGCGGTGGATCGGATCGGGAAACTCTGACGATAGACCCGACTGTGATTGCCGATCCTGATCCTGACGACGTTGTAATGAGGGAAGAGATATTCGGTCCGATTCTGCCTGTGCTGGCGGTGGATTCGATAGACGAGGCGATTGCATTCGTAAATGCGCGACCCAAACCACTGGCTGCCTATTACTTCACGAGTTCACGGACCGTGGCGAGAAAGCTCGTGAATGCGATCAGTTCTGGTGGGGCAGTGGTAAATCATGCGGCGGTGCACGCGATGGTGCCGCAACTGCCGTTCGGTGGAGTTGGCGATAGCGGGATGGGTGCTTACCACGGAAAGTGGGGCTTTCAGGCCTTCAGCCATCGCAAGTCTGTACTGGTCAAGTCATTCAAGCCTGACTTGAAGGTGATCTACCCACCCTATACCGCACGTTCAGTGAAGACTCTGCGTCGACTGTTCTGAATCTTCAACTTCGCCAATCGAATTCGATGAAGGCAGGAGACATGATGATTGACAATGCCAGTGACGCTGTTTTTCTCCACCAGTCGGGGGACAAGGTGCGCACCGCAGTAGAGGCGTTCCAACGCACCGCGAGGATGCACCCGGACAGAGTCGCGTTGCGGACTCCTGGCGGACGTCAGGAGGTGACCTGGCGTGAATACGCTCGACGTGTCGAGGCAATCGCCGGTGGACTCGCCAAACTAGGTGTTCGGCGCGGCGATACTGTCGGGCTCATGCTGACCAACCGGCCAGAGTTTCACCTAGTCGACACTGCGATCGTGCATCTAGGGGCAATCCCGTTCTCCGTATACAACACCAGTGCGCCAGAACAACTCGAATATTTGTTTACCAGTGCCGGTAACAAGGTGATCGTCACCGAGGAGGTGTTCATGCCGCCGATCACGGTGTCTGGTGTGCCTTTCGAGCACATCATCACTGTGGACGGTCCGGTTAGCGGAGCAACCGGTTTGACGGAGGTTGAATCGAGTCCGGCCGCTGACTTCGACTTCGAGGCGTCATGGCAGTCAGTTGAGCCGGATGACGTGGTCACTCTGATCTACACGTCAGGCACCACCGGACCTCCCAAAGGCGTGGAAATTACGCACCGCAACGCGATCGCTGCGGCTCGGGCCATAGCCTGGTTCGACCTCGGATTCGACGATCGGGCTATCTCGTACCTGCCGTCCGCGCACATAGCCGATCGGGTGTCGACGAACGGAGCCAACCAGTTTTTCGGTGTGCAGATCACGTCGGTCGGGGATCTGCGCGAATTGATGTCTGCGCTGGCCGAGGTTCGGCCGACCATGTTCGTCGGTGTGCCGCGGGTCTGGATGAAGGTCAAGGCTGGAATCGAGGCAAAGCTGGTAGCGGAGACCAACCCGGTCACATCGAAATTGGCGGCTTGGTCATTCGATGTCGGAGCGCGAGCAGCACGAGCAGATCTGAATGGGACATCACGTGGGCGAGCGTTACAACTGCAATACCGGGTTGCCGACGCCTTGGTGTTTTCAAAGGTCCGGACCGCTCTCGGGTTCGATCAGCTCAGGTTGGCTCTCACTGGGGCAGCAGCCATTCCCGTCGAGATCCTCGAGTACTTCAAGGGCTTGGGCATTCCGTTGCTCGAGATCTGGGGGATGTCGGAAACCATCGGCCTTGGCGCCATGACCACAGCCGACAATCTGAAGATCGGGACAGTTGGCAAACCAGTCGCGGGTGTCGAGATCAGACTTGCCGATGACGGCGAGGTACTGGTGCGCGGACCAATCGTTATGCGGGGATACCGCAATCAGCCGGAAAAGACCGCTGAAACCATCGACTCGGACGGCTGGATGGCGACTGGCGATATCGGGAAGTTCGACGACGACGGCAACCTGACCATCGTCGACCGCAAGAAAGAACTCATCATCAATTCGTCGGGAAAGAATCTGGCACCCAACAGTATCGAGAACGCAGTGAAGGCGTCCTCGTCGTTGATTGCTCAAGTGGTCGCGATCGGCGACAACCAGCGATACGTCACGGCGCTGGTCACACTGGACCCAGATGTAGCTGACCTGCGAGCACAGACCTTAGGAGTCCCCGGAGCACAACTCGCAGATCTGGCAGCAAACCCGAAGATCGTTGAAGAAGCGACACTGGCCGTCAAGGCAGGAAATGCCAAATTATCCAGAGTCGAACAGGTCAAACGATTTTCGATTGTCCCGTCAGCGTGGATGCCCGGCGGTGATGAACTGACACCGACGATGAAGTTGCGGCGCAAGCCGATCGCAACCAAATACGCGGACACGATCGCAGCTCTCTACGCAGATCGCCGGGACGGCGGCGTGATCGATGTGGGTTGATCACATCTTGTCGGGGACGTATTCGTCTCTGCCGACATCCAGCGCAACTCGACCGCCCGTAGATATCCGCCCCTTGTTGGGCGGTTGCGCCGGGAGGATCATGTTGACTTCGGCTCCTTGTGCTACGCCTTCGCCTGTGCAGCGACGCGCCGCAGGAACTTTCTGCGGCCATCAGGTGTGTGAGAAAGCAGACGCTCTTCTGCACGAGTTGGATTAACGATCGACTGACGTTGACGACATCGGAGGTCGTGCCTCAAGCTCAGTCATGCTTCAATCCACGTATCTCCGAGTCAGCGCAGCGGTAGTTGTAGTTGTTTCGGCGCTTTTCCTGCTGGTGGAGGGCACTATTCGCGGAGACTGGATCCAGATCTTGTGGATCGCTTTGATCGTCATTGGCTGGATCACCTGGTGGCGCGACAAGGGCCAGTTCATATCGGTACGAAATGGCCCTGGATCACAACTCCGGTTGCTTGGCCAAGTGAGCGCGAGCGTGGCACTAAGCGCGATCGGGATAGTGCTACTGATTACTCAAGATTCGGTCTTCACTCGCATCTCCGGTGGCCTCCTCATCGCGTCGTCTATCTGCTTTGGAGTTGCTCTGTACTACGGGCGGCAAACGGGGGAACAAACTCTTGGCCCGCACGTCGACTAGCCAAAATTTGCTCAAGGGCTTGCTCGTTCGGGGAGCGGCAGCGGTTGGAATCTCCGACATCGAGAATGCCTCAGAACTCAACACTGCAGACGGACGCCCGCAACTGGCCGCAGTCATCGAACACCTTCGACCTGGCGAGGCCCTGGCCGTGTGGCGCTTCGACCGGCTCGGTCCAAGCCTTCCTCACTTGCTGGAAACGGTTGCCCACCTCGAAACTCTTGCGTTCAATCCGTTTCGACGGTCAGGACGCACACTTTATCCCGCCGGAACGATCTGAGCTCGTTTCGATTGTTGGGATCAAGTTTGTCAGCTCTTGGTGACTCACCCGAGTGATGAAGTTTCGTCAGCCCGGTAGCATTGGCGATTGGTCCCCGTTTTTCGGTCGCATCTTCAAGGGGCATATCGAGGGGGGTATCGAACGCGTGCATTCAGGACGGAGTCGAAGGGCGAAACTCGTTGCGGCGGGGCTACTTATCGCTGTACTCGTTGCTGGCGCTGTGGGAGTATCGAAGTTCCGCGCGGCCAACTCACCTTCGGCGGTCATCGAAGAAAACAGCACTTCTGGGCAACGTGGACTGCACAATCCAGCATGTGAATCCGTCCCCTCGGACTCCGTAGCAGCTACATCGCCTTCCCCTGCTGTCGCGTCGGCGCGCTTGACGAACGTAGTGCAGACAGCTGCGGAGCTCCTGCGAGTCAATGGAGCTGCTTGGGGTCCCCAAGTCGCCATCGGCACTGAGTTGTCCATCGAGGAAGCGTTCGCGCGCGCCGGTTCAGTTCCGGGCGATGCGGTGGTCGCAGACATGGAATGGCTCCGCCAGGCGCAACGAGACGGACTCTACGACGGCGCCAATCGCTCACTCGACTCACTCGTGCGCCATATCGAGTCGACCACAATCACGGACGTCGATCTAGCCGATCATCTAGGACCGAATTGGCAAGCAGTAATGGATGTCATCGGGACTGTCGCGGCGATCGGGTTTGACGAGTACGTGAGCAAGGTACGTACGTCACCTGCGATGAGAGCAGCCGATGCACTCGACATTCGGTCCGTGGTGCGCGAGAACGCGGTAGCACTCGGCCTCCAGACGGAATGGGACGGAGCTCAGGAGGTAGTCGCGTTTTACTTTCAGGAATGTTCTTTGGCGGCATTGGGGCAGCGAGAGGTGAACGTTTCCGTCGAGGAATACATGCGTGATTGGGACTTGGCCGAGGCTTTGGCGCGTGACGCGGTAGCGGCTGCTTTCGCCGCAGACCTCACGAGCGACGATGGCCGTGAACAGATCGAGATTTTGGCACGAGGTCTTCAGATTGTTCAGGCACCGAATGAATTCGGTCCCGATGATTTACTGACCAGATCCGTGGATCCGTATGAAAACTTGCATCCGGACGAGGTCGAGCTTCTCGAGCTGGAAAATCCATTCATCGAGGGTGAGTGAGTCGGCCAAGCCGTCCCGAGAGAGTGGTCCGAGGAGTCTGCATGCAGCTGTCGACGTAGCGCAGCGATTCGTAGAACCTCAGCGTCGCGGCACCCTCCCTTTCCGTCGAGGCTTAAACCACATCCGGTATGGCGATAGTCAAAACGCACACTTTAGCCCGCCGGAACGATCTGAGCCGGATGCGGTTATCAAGGTCTCGTGAGGAATCGAAACCACTTGGCGTATTCGCGTATCTTCGGTGCGGGACGTCAGCCAGCGGCCCGGTCGACACCTGCCGGGACGATTCGCATGCTGACCGCTTTGCGTTGTCCTGCAACCAAACCGGAGTAGCTGCTGGGGTTGATGCAGTGGTCATGCCTAGTTGCCTCAAGCGCCGAATGCTCGGTTCCCAGTCACCGTCACCGTCACCTTGCCGATGATCCGCCGGCGACCTACGGTCGTAGGGGCAGCACCGCCTATTTCGGCCCCTTGGGGTGCAGGACATCAGTAATGCTGATATACCCAGCCTTAGGCTCTTTTGGAAGGCTGATCGGCAAAAGCCCCATGCTTTCCCGGCGCTCGTTAACCGAAAAAACATACCGCGCAAATTGGGGCTTAACCTGCACGTCGGGGAACTGTGCGCGAAGCTCCTCAATGATTTCGTAGCCCTCGTCATACCAGTTGAAGACATTTATCCCTGGAAGCCATTGCGGCCGCGATGCGAAACCATCGATCTCCCCCACGAAAAATTTTTGAAAGCGGTCGGTCCACGCGAGTATTTTCTCTCCCAGAGCATCGCCAATCCCAATCTGGCTGGGGAGAACGTACGGCTGCCTCGGCCGACTGATTCTTACCAGTTCCTTCGAAGGCCATAGAGAACTGGGATGGCCATAGTCAGGGTAGACGCGAATGACAAGATTTTCCGTGCCTTGTATTTCCATTTCTATTCCTTAATGTTTTTGCGGAACTTCTTGAGCGCTTGCACTTTCGAGGATCTCGATTCGGCTGTTGAGCCGTTCGACCCTCATGCGCACGCTCCAGATGAGTTCGACGAGGCTGTTCTGCATGATCGGGATATCCATGATGTCGGACAACTTCCGCCACAACTCCATAGTCGACTTGCGATAGGAATCGTAGGTAGCCTGTAGCGCCACTAATTGCACCTCGGCCGGGACGAGTACCTTCACACCCGGTCCGTACGGCGGTGACTGCTGACCTCGCCACGGAGACCACCCAGATAGAACCTCGGCCTCAGTCATCGACGAAAGTCGGTCCAGCAACTCACGACACGCATTGGGGGAGGAGAAGACTGTTTCAAGACATCGGTGATAGTTCGGGGGCTGCATTTGTTTGTGTTCCGGCATGGCCATCGCTCCCGCTTACTCCGTCCGAGGACGAAGATTTCGACTCTACTCCCGGTGACCTATTACTGCGAGTGGAGGGTTGTCCGACCCGAATTTCTCCTGTTTGTCGATGTTCAAAACGCACACCTACACCCGCCGAAATGATCTGAGCGCGATTGGGTTGCCGGACTCTCATGAATGATCAGAAACCATTCGGCGGGCGCGTGTCGTCGCGCTTCTAAGTGAAAGAATGACGCGTTGGGCAGGGATAATGAGCGGATGAGTCTGAGTGTGTGTACTGATGTAACAGCCGCCGACTGGTTAGTCGGGCAGGAAATGCGGTGGCCGCAACTCGCTGTGAAGGGTCCGCTCGGCTTTCCGGCATACGCGAGGCTCAGGTTCCTGCCAGATCCCGTCTTCGAAGGCCAGAACGAGAGCGCTGCAAACTACCCGGAAGACGCCCTCCCCGAAGACGAGCAATTAGCCGTTGTGCTGGAAATATTGTCCCGCTATACCTCCGCGCCCGCTGACTGCTACTTCTGTGTGTGGGAAGGCTGGGGAATAAGCGTCGTCGGCGATGATGTCCCGACGGTGAAGCTCCCTACCCGCAGTTACTTGCTGTTCCATGGTGCACCAACGGATTGCGGTGGCTGGGGCCCCGATGTCCAGTTCGACCCGCGGGGCCCTGATGCCGCTGATCCGGCGTTCGTATGGCCAGCGGATCACGCGTGGTGTTTTACACACGATGTCGATCCGCATTTCGCAATTATCGCCGGGCCTGCAGAAGCGATCGACCTCATCATCGCGGACGCTCGGATCGACGCGGTAAGCCATGATCCCGAGACGGAACCGCCGTACTACTCTTGAATGTCTTGGGATCAGTGGTGAGCAATTAGGGTGACGCCTGACATTTTGGTCGAGTTAGTAGCGGGGTGTGCGGACTACGAGTGAGGGAAAGTGATCCAGTGGATTCCGTCGATTGCTTCCCTGCCACTGGGGATTGTGGGCTGTACTGCCATGTCGTGCAGATAAGCAAAGGCCGCAGCGGCCGGGTCCGTGTTGCCGATCATCCGTCGTAGATGCGAGATCACGAATTTGTAGCCCACAACAGCATTGGGCCGCTCGTCGTTGCCGTAATACTCGATGACGGCAGCAACGGTGTCCTCGTTTGGTAGTACATCGAATGACCGCACCCTCAATCCACCTCGTTCTTGGAAGCCGATCAGTCCGGCGAGGAAGCTCGCGGCGCACCGCATCGTCCAGGGGTCGAAATACGTTGAATACTCTCGCTCTTCCCCAGAGGCAGGTGACGTTTCAAAGGGCGGGGTGCGGCGGCGTTTGGACAATGTAGCTCCTTGTTGGTGAAGTGATGTCATGGGTAGTTCGAAGGCACAGTTGTCACCCGGGTGCCTCACTCAACGCAGTCACATTCGGTTCCCATCAACGAATACGAGGCCGCCGACAATTCACGCAGCCGCGAGGCCAGCCCCGCCGCAAACTGGGCTGGTTCCCGAACGATCGGACCGCCGCCGGGTAGAAAGAAGCGGCCGAATGTCATCTGGTTGTGGTCGGGGAGTTCGATCTCCAGCTGGAAGCAGCGCTGGTTCCGGATTCGCTGGAAGGTGAACCTGACGATTCCGTCGTGGAGCCATTGGAGTGCGAGCGGTTTGATGTCGCTTTTGATCGCGGACCTGCGGGACAGCGCACCCACGGTTGCGACGAATGTTTCACCGAGGCCGGAACTTTCGGGCGGCCCGGCAAGGCGTAGATTCCAGTACCTTCCTCGCCGGTCCATGTGCGGGAGGTAAAAACTGTGGTTCAAGGAGCGGTACACCGGCATCAACTCATCGAGCGTCCCGGCTATACGGTGCACTGAGAAATATCGATGTACGTTCGAGTGCTTCCACCAATCGAAATCAGGCGGGGCATCGATCATGGGTCCCGAATTCGAAAAGAACGCGGCAACGACATGAATCGGGCGCATCGTTTCTATATCGGGGGCATAGATGTAGGTCGCTCCCAGGTTTACCGGTGCGGCACGCCGAACGACGTCAACAGCGGCAGACGGTCGCAGCACGGCACCCGCGACAAAGAACTGGAGCATCCAGTTTCCTGTTTCGGCGAGGAAGGTTCCGTCGTCGTCGACGGAACGTCGGCTCACGGTGATCAGGACCGGTTCGCCGCCCACTTCTGTCGAATACCCGCCGCAGGGAATCCGGCCGCTCTGCAGGATCTCTCGGATATCGATGCCGTTGTCCTGCAAGGGCACCGGAACGAAATCACCCATGCCAGGCAACTGCATCGTTGGTGAGCGGAGTTCGGGGCCATTCGTGGTGTCTCATCACGTAGGTACGCTCCTGAGGACTCCGTCCAGAGACGAAGAGATGAACGCTACACCTATCGAGGGAGATCATGAACGAGGACGCGGTATATCGCGGCATCTAGGCTCCTCATATCGACAGTCTGCGCCCAGTCGATACATCGGATAGGGCCTTCGATCACTGGTCACTGGCGTTTACCTCAGCGCTTTTCAAGGGTGTGACCAACGGGGAAGCAGAAAGGTACATCGAAGTTCTGAGTGCAACTTTGGCCGAGGGATCCCTGACTGTGGTCGTCAGAGTTTTTCGCAGTCAGGGATCCGCTAGTGTTTCCTTCGAGTTCGCCCTACCGGACTTGCGTACTTACTTCCAGCCAAACAATCCGGAAACCGTTGCATTGATCTGCATCGGAACCATGATCGAAACGTGGCCGCGAAGCGGAATCTCCGAAGAATCGAACGAAGACCTTGACCTGACCGTGCGGGTTCCGCCCCATAACGCCTGACGCATTCATTACCGCCCGCGGGGATTACCGGTACTTCTGATATCGAGTGTCGAGACCCCGGCCCGTTTATAGCCCGGCCGATCAGTCGTCTTGTGTCGCAGGCGATCGACCTCATCATCGCGGACCCTCGGATCGACGCGATTCCGGTTGTCCCGTGCATACCTCCGGCCCAGACCGGTGCACGCATTCCCAGGGCCTGGTAGAGATCAGATCTTTGGCATGGTGCTGTTCGTCGTGCAATCGGATCGAGGTCTTTCTGTCGGTCATGCCACCGAGCGTGAATGCCTGATCCACCGCTCGGCGCCGAGCACACGGAGAGCGGACGGGTCGAGAACTGCACTCCAGTGATTATCGCGGTGCCCGCTCATCAGATCGAACCTGAATACCAGTACCTGACCGGCCTCACGAAGCGCGTCGAGGTACTCATCGTGTCCGTACACATCCCGATACTTCGAGTAGTCGGCACCGGACCTGCGGCTAAACCGCCGTCAACTTTGTAGAGATTCCCACCGCGCGACCTATCGCGATCAGGAGAACGCTCGTCCCACATCTCGACGATTTCAGGACCGGCTCACTAGCTTTCGACCGCCCTCAATAGTGTGAAGTCGGAATCATCTTGATTTTATCCGGCGACATCGACATCAACAGTTTCTACCGTTGTTGCAAAGCTGGACGACGTCAATCCCATGCGCGGCAGGAAGAGGTTCGATGACCACGGAGGCGACCTTCGCGTCGTTTGTCGAGACTGCCGACACAGCAGCGGATTCTCATCCACTGGATGACCCGGTGCGGCAGAGTCTTCACGGCCACCACGCCCAATTCGCCCAGTGGGCAGGCAGAGTTGCGCGATACGACCCCACGGTGGCTCCTTTCGTTGGTCATCCGCCCGAGTTGGAAGGCGAAGACTGGGAGGACTTGGGTCGGCTCGTCGGTCCGGGCGGCACCGTGGGATTGCGAGGATTCGATCACCAGCCACCGAGCGGATGGACTGTGGTCGACCAGTTCGGATCGGTCCAGATGGATGGTTCTGCGCTCGAGGTATCCGTCGATGCATCCGTCGAACTTCTCGGAACACGTGATGTTCCCGAGATTCTGGCGTTGATCGAACGTACTAAGCCCGGACCCTTTTTTCCTCGTACGGTCGAGATGGGGAGCTACTACGGTATCCGTGTCGACGGAAGACTTGTGGCGATGGCGGGGGAGCGATTGCATCCTCCGGGATGGACGGAAATCAGTGCTGTCTGCACCGACGGAGATTTTCGTGGGCGAGGATTTGGTACGACGCTGATCCGAGCAGTTGCGGCCGGAATTCGTGAGCGCGGTGAATTGCCGTTTCTTCATGCGGTGCAATCGAATACGAATGCGATCAGGTTGTACGAATCACTGGGATTCGTCATTCGGAAGAGATCTATGCTGACTGCGTTGCAAGCGCCAGCCTGATCGATGTCACCAATAGGTGGCAAGTTCTCACGTTCAGTAGTCGCCGCTGAAAAACAGCAACCCACCCGACCTCCGACACACATGCAAGACGGGTAAACAACAGTGGCTCCCGGTCAATCGCTACCGACCCGGAGCTGGACCAGGCCCACCGTCTTTCAGTCGGCGAAGTTCTCGGTATAGCCGAGGAAGAGTGTCCGCCTGCGAGTCAGTGTGTCCACGAGGCGAGCCCATCCAGGCGCATCAATACTGCCGTAGATGGGCTTCAACTCCTCGACGAGCTCGTTCGCCTTCATGAGGGACAACGGCGAATTCCGTTCGAATCCAATCCAGGAAGCACCTATACCAAGTGGACGATAACCGTAGGCGTCGGCGAGATGACGGGTGACGGTGTAGTTCTGGAACGTGTCCCAGTCGACGCTGAAGTACCCATTCGGGAAGCCTGCGATTGCCGCCAAGCTGTCGCGGACCGGCACATGAAGAACGTGGATTTCGTCGTCGAGAATAGTGGACGGTTTGTCGTTGACTTCAGCCATTCGGTCGATCCAGTCGGGAGGGCATTCTCGAGTGCCGTGTAGTTCGTCCCAGCTCGGTATCAGTGCGCTCCTGCTGAGCTGAGCCGCCACATGAGCAACCTGCCGGAGTTCGAAGCGCCGTTGAGCGTCTATGTCGTTCAGAAAATCGAGATCGTCTGTCGCGACTTCGAGTTCATCGGACTCGCCGGCGTGCATGCTCGTGTACGACGCCTGGGTAAGATCGTCGAGGGTGATGAAGACTCGGGCGTCGAGATGTGCGGCTCGTTCTGCGGACACCAGCGTCAGAATTTCATCGATGTCCTGAACGTCACTTAGTCGTGCGCGAGTCAAGAGGCTCGTGCGGGGGTCTTGGGCTCCGTCGGGAATTCGGTCGATCTTCATCGACCAATATTAGGTGTACGGCTGCACGTGCCGAACCACGTGATCTAAGGCCCACGATCCGTTGAAGCGCAATGCACAACAGGTCACAACGTTCGGGCAACTATCCAGCATGGTTCAGCGTCTGATCACGGCGATCTGTGTTCGGTGGTGTGTCGCGTTGTCGATTTCGTCAACAGTCGCAACAGCGAGGTCGGTGTAGGTGAAGGTAGGGTCCGATGAAACCAAAAGTTCCGGACCGGCACTGACCAGAAGCGCGCCACCGGTTTCGGCGTGCTCGGCCAGGACGACCGGAGGTGGAGTGATTACCACCCAATCGAGTTCGCCTGGGCTCTGCTGGAGAAGTTCGAGTTCGAGGGCGTGGCCTACTGTGAATGGCTTCGCTTCGTAGGGAAAATCAGGTATGTCCATCAGTCGTATCCCCGGTGTCGGTTCCAGAGTTGTTCCGATCCCGATCACGAGTAAGCGCCCAGCCTGCAGGCCTTCGATCAATGCACGTGTGGATGCGGCGAAGAACTGGTCCGGCGATATGTCGATGCGAGCGCTGGCGTTGATCACCACATCTGCCCCTGCCGTGAGCCGACGCACGTCAGCGACATTGGTGACGTCACCGGAGACACCACCGATCTCGGGGTGTGTAGCTGGGTTGCGCAGCACCGCAACCACGTCGTGACCCCGGGAACGGCCCTGTTGCCAGATTTGACGACCGGCTCGCCCTCCAGCTCCGAACAACACAATTCGGCTCATTTTTTCTCCGTTCGACTGCGTCACCGAGATGGCGACGGGGACTCGTTCACGGTAGGACCTGCCCCCTCGGTTACTGCAACGTAAGCGACTCAACGTCCGTATCGTGGATTTCATGACAGGGCCTCTGGATTCAGAACTATTCGCTTCGTGCGGGACAGTTCGTCCTCCGATACAGGTAGGCGGTAAATGGGATGCTCAGATCATCTTTTGTCTCCTCGGTGGAGCCCGGCGATTCTCCGAGATACAGGTCCCGATGCGGCATGTCGCGCCGAAGGTCCTCACCGAATCTCTGCGAACTATGGAGCGTGACGGATTTGTCAGTCGGACAGTGCATTCGGAATCACCGCGCCACGTTACCTACGCACTAACCTCACTCGGATACACGCTCAGGCAACCGCTGCAGGCTGCTTGTGAGTGGTCTCAACAACACCTTTCGGAAGTGATCGAGTCCAGACAGCAGCACGAAACTGGACTCGCGCGCCGAGCATAGGTAGATGTTTTATCCAGGTTGTCTGCGTGACAATATAATTCGGGTGTTAGGTCGGAAGTTGTTCTGGACTGCGGCCGAGTTGCCTTCAACCGACAACTGGTGCTCGCACTTCGGGTGGAACCGCTCAGAGCCGATCGGAGGCGATCGAAGGCGATTGCAGTATCAGAGCATCGCAATAACCGGCAGGGGGTTGTGGGGTACTCGCGATAACCGATCATCCGGACTTCTTCCTGTGTGAGTGCGGTCATGACCGAACCCAGAGGTCACTGTGAATGCCGCGCGAGGATCGACATGCCTGCCCGCACCGCATCCCAATCAGTGCTCACGCGGTGCGCCATCGCTTGCGACAGCCAGGTCCGCCGCTCGGCTTGCTCCCGGATCAGACTGGCGACGTCGATGTCGATCTCCGAGGGAACGCCGGTCGCGGCGATCGTGTCCACCCGTACCTGCATTGCCTCGAGCAAGCGGCAGTCAAAATCGGTTACCGCGGATACAAATTCGGCGGTGTTGACCGATGTCCTACCTGATAGCGGGGCAGTGAATGCAATCTCGCCGTCGGGGTCGATAGGGAAGCGCCAGTCCATGTTGACGGTGTCCACCGGTTCGAGTGTGCGCCACCACTGTAGTTCGGGTCCGAAACGCAGATATCCCGTGTCGATGCTTCGATCAGTGTAGGGGTCGGTTACCGCGTCGATCGCTGTGTCGTCCAGGAGTTTGGCATCGTCGATGTCGTCGAAGTCGATGGTCCACCCGGTAGTCACGAATTCCACCAGATCATTCGGCACGGGTTCGAGGATGTAGGGCAACGCCTGCAGTATGTCCTCCCACAGGCGGGCCACGTAATAGTCCGCCCACGGTGGGGCCGTTCGCCCGCCCGCAGGGGAGCGCCTGGCTGTGGTCTGCTCGGTATATCGCAACAACTCGATGCCGCCCACATCGAGGCAGTACCAACCCTCGGTGAGTCCGAACCAATGCAGGTTCCGGTTCTCTCCCCATGGTTCGACCTCGTCTACCGGGACCAGCTCGAACTGGAAACGCATCATGACACGATGCAACCTCATAGTCGTACGTTCTGTCTATCGACTTTTACCGCGAGAGCATTTCAGAACCCAGGGATCTCGGTTGTCGGTGCGTGCGAGTCGGCGGAATACGGAAGATCTCCAGGAACGAACACGCATAATGCCCGGATCATGCCGCCGTTCACACATCACGATGAGTTGGCTACATCTTGGCGGATCGGGCCATCGCGAAGGAGTAGAAGCCGTAGGTGATGATGCCGATGCCAGCAATTACCAGAAGCGCGACTCCATAAGGTTGGGCGCCGAGGGTTTTTAGGGCCCCATCGAGGCCGGAAGACTTGTCTGGGGCAGATTGGCTGACCGCGAGGATCACCAACACCCCTATCGCCGCGATGGCAAGGCCCTTGGCAATGTAGCCGATTGTGCCCAGGCGTCGAACCAGATCACTGGTGGAGCCTTCGAGGTCCTCGAGGAAGTTCTGGCTAGCGCCTTTGTAGACGTGGTACCCGCCGACCGCGATAATGACGAGCGCACCGACAACGAGCGCGACCGAGCCGGCACCCGATTGCATCAGGCGCGCAGTGAACCCGGTGCTCTGACTGCTGCTGGATTTACCGATACCACGAGCGAATCCCCACGCGGAGAACGCAAAAGCGAGATAGACCACTGCCAGTGAGAAGGCCTTGATTCGATCGAACACCCGCGAGAGTTTGCTGTCTGAATCGGGTCTGGAGGAACTGCCGAGTACGGCTTCAACGAGCCGCCACAGGCCCATCGCAGCGAACGCTATGACGCCGATCCACAGCGCTACGCCTCCGCCGGGCTTGTTTGCCAGTTCAGCCATCGCCCCGGATTGGTCTGCAGTTCCTCCTGCGCCCCCGAGGGCAAGGCGTATTGCAATGTAGCCGATGATCAGGTGAACGATGCCGCTCCCGATGAAGCCGGCACGGGCAAATCGCTCGAAGATGCTGTTCTGGGCGACACGACCGATCGTGGACGAAGAGTTGTTGTATTCCGTCGACGCAGTGTGCGAATCGCCTGAGTTGGTGTCAGACATGTTGGGTGGTCGTCTTCCGTTGTGGGCGTCGTCCTACGTTGGCGAGTGTACTGCTCACCGGCATGTCGAGAGTTACTGGGCGGCGACGGTCACGGCCGAACCCGGTGGCACGATGTGGCTGCGGCCGTGGATCGAAAGTGCAATCGGTGCGGCATCTTTCGTCTCCGACGACACGGTTACCGAAGAGTGCGTGCATTGAATCTGCAACCGATGGCCACGGTAATAGATCGTGAAGACAAGTTCACTCAGTTCGAGCGGCAATTGCGGGTGCAGCCAGAGAACATCTTCGCGGAAGTCGAGGCCCGTGTAACACCGTTCGAGAATATCGATCGCGCCGGCCATCGCAGCGAGATGAATACCCTCGCGCGTGCGGCCACGCTGGGTGTCCGAGAGATCCGACGCGAGCGCGCTACGAAGCATGTCCCATGACTGCGAACGGTTGCCTCGCACCAGCACCCAGGTATGTGCGATTCGGCTGAGAGTCGATCCGTGCGTAGTGCGGGACAGGTAGTAATCGATCGTGGACGGAATCGACGACGGATCGAATGGGTAACCCAACCGTGCGATCAGATCAGTGAGTTCCTCGGCGGAAAAGATATAGAGCAGCATGAGTGTGTCGGCTTGTTTCGAGGCCTTGTAGTGAACGGTGGAGTCGCTCTCGGCTTCGAGGATGAGATCGAGCCGACCGATATCGATGTACCGGGAACGGTAGTCCGCCCAGTCGAGTTCCTTGAGGGCGTCGAAACCCTCGAATTGCGCGAGCAGACCATTCGGAAGGAAAGCGAGGCGCAGGCGTCGACTCATTTTCTCCCAGGTAGCCAACTCGGCTTCGGTGACCTCGAGATCATCGGTGATGGATCGGCTCGTGCGGCCGAGTATCTCGACTGCGTCGAGCGCGCGCATCAGTGACCACTGCGTCATGATGTTGACGTACGTGTTGTTGTCGATGCCTTCGCCGGGACGGTCCGGATAGCCGTCATGGAATTCATCCGGTCCCATGACGCCCCGGATGTCGTATCGGTCGTCGGTGGCGTCGTATTCCGCTCGACTGATCCAAAATCGTGCATTCTCGACGAGAAGTTCAACTGCGTGATTCCTGAGAAATTCGAGATCGGTGGTTGTTTGCCAGTATTGCCACACGTTGTATGCGACAGCGAGGTTGACGTGATGCTGACGTCGAGAATTGTCGGGCATCCAGCGCTCGGAACGAGGATTGAACAATGCTGAAGGAGTTTCCTCGCGTCCATCGCTGCCGCTCTGCCAAGGGAATAGTGCGCCATCGTGGTCTAGCTTTTTGGCGTTGCGTTGTGCCTGTTGTAGTCGGCGACTTCGATACAGGAGCAAAGATCGTGTCAATTCGGGTAGACGCAGCGTCAGGATCGGCGTGACAAACAATTCGTCCCAGAACACGTGCCCGCGGTAGGCCTCGCCGTGCAGTCCTCGCGCCGGGACGCCCACATCGAGATCAATGGTGTGTGTGGACAATGTCTGGAGTACGTGAACGATCAGAACGTTGGCAGCCAACGATGTCGTGACATCGGAGCCCAGTCTGATGGCAAATTTGTGCCACAGAAGATCCCATGCAATGCAATGTCGGCGGAACAATTCGCTGTGATCGGCGGCATCGATTGCGTGTTCACGTGCCGCGTGTTCAGGTTCCACCGTCGCACGGTCACGAGATGTGAAGAGTGACATGGTCTTTTCGAAGATAACGGGCTGTCCCGCCGACGCCGTGTATGTGACTACCTGTGTGACGGCACCGTCGCTGACATTCATACGCCGTGTGTGTCGCGGCGTCGACCCGTCGTCGAGTCGCACTCTCAGCCGTTCACATTGCGACACACGGATATGCGACGTCGACGTTTCGACGGTCGATGAAACACGTTCGTGATCAACAGCTTCTGCGGAAACCACAGAGTGATGACGATTTGCCAGCAAGGAATAGTCCGGGACATTGTTGTTGCACACATCTGTGTTGATTCCCGAACGGACATGGACAGTGCCGTCCCAGTTCTGGGGGATGATCGTCGTGCTGATTGCTGCGAGGTGAGGATCGGCCATCGAGACGAATCGTCGTTGGCGAATTCTGGTCACACGGCCGGCGATGTCGCGGAAAGTCGTTTCGCGGCGAAGCGTCCCGCTGCGTAGATCGAACTCTTCATGGTGGTGATCGATCAGATGGGACCCGCTCCCGAGCCATTCTCCGTCCGGTCCAGCCACGGTAAATACCGTCCAATTCGGAATATTGACGGCACTCTCGTCCTCGCGAGATCTACCGGCCACCTCCGATATCAATCGGTTGTAGCACCCAGCGACGTACGCGCCGGGGTAGTGCACGCCGTCGTCGTTCGATTCCGAGAGCGCACCGCGTGTGGCGAAATAGCCGTTTCCTTGTGTCAACAGCGCTTCCCTGACTCCAGCGGTGTCTGGGCTGAGGCCACGGTATTCGAGGGACCAGGATGGGTCGGCGCCATCAGTGCACAGCTCGCACGCAGCATCGTGGTTGTCGCCCTCTACCGGCGCAGCGGTGACGAAGTGGTAGTCGATCTCGCTGACGTCGGAGACCACGAGATCGGCTCCACTGTCAGTTAAGTTTGCAACATTCTCGGCCGGTCCAAGGCCGACACACATACCGAAGCCGCCAGAATGGGCAGCGCGGATTCCGGCGGTCGCATCCTCGACGACAACACACTCAGCTGCGGGGACGGACAGGCGCGCCGCAGCTTCCAGATAGGTGTCGGGGTTCGGTTTTCCCGATAATCCCAGCTTCGCCGCGTCGATGCCGTCAAGGCGGATGTCAAAGAGATCCGCGAGGTGGGCGCTGTCGAGTACGAACTTCGCATTTCTGCTTGCCGAGACAATCGCTGTGTAGACGCCGGCCGACCGCAACTGCTGAATCCATCGAACCGTAGGAATAATCACGTCGACGCGATGTCGAGCAAGCTCCTCGAGGAAGTACGAGTTCTTGCGACGGAGAAGACTGTTGATGGTAACCGTGTCCGGAGAGTCATCCGAATTTCCCAGCGGGAGAACCACATCGCGCGACGTGAGATACGACTGCAGCCCTCGAGCTCGTTCTTTGCCGTCGATGTACTGCCGGTAGTCGCGGTCGCTGAGTTCCACGTCGCCGACCCCACCTCGTTCAGACAGGTAGTGGAAGAGTCGACGCCAGGCTGCGAGGTGAACTTTGGCGGTGTCGGTGACCACTCCGTCCATGTCGAACAAGATGGCTCGCAAGACCTTGCCGTCGATGACAATCGACGCCCGAGGAGTTCCGTCCGCATGCCAGACCGTCATGGCAGCTGCACAGACGATGTGGGCGAATGGATCAACGTAGTCAGGACTTCGCTCGTTTCAGGCGTCGAAGTGTGTGCGCAGATTTCCAATCTCGCTCCCTCCGGCAGTGCGGTTCTCTTCACGGTATCGGATATTCCGGAATGAGTGGCAGAGCTGGACGTGTTGCCGCGTGTTGTTGATGTTCGAAAGATTCCGACACGCGGGTTCCGATAAACTTTTCCGAAGATTAGCTTGAATTTATTCACCATGCATTTCAGGTGGGATTAATGTGCGGATTACAGTCGTCTGAGCAGGCTGTATGCGCTAAATTAACCGACGTCTTGCTGATTGTCGTAGTTTCGCCTTCTCGGCTGAGTTGGCGTGCGCGATGACAAAACATGATCTACGTTCGGTGTTGTAAGGATTTGATTCAACCTCACCACGAAGGGAAGATTGAAATGGGAAGTTTGGAAGATTTCGATATCTCGGCAGTGTTGCAAAAGTTGATCGCGTTCGTGGATTCCTTCTCATCCGAGTCGCCGGAGACCCCTGAATAAAGTCAGTGATGAATGGTGCTGCGTATGCCCACAAAATGGGTGTACGCAGCACCAACTGTCGTTGGCAGCACGTCGGCGAAAATTCTAATACAGCCCCACTTTCGAATTTCATGCTTGAATGTGGAACCTTTTCGCGTCAAATCTCCGCGTTCCGCGCTGCACGGTTTTTCACATCCCCCGAGGCATTAAAGCGACGCAAGTTCTTGATGAGTCGAGATAGCCAGACGGTTCCATACGTTGATCGCTGAGATTGCCATCAGCAGGCGAACAATCTGATTTTCGGTGTACGACGCACGCACGCGCGTCCATACTTCATCGGACACGCCGCCTTTCCTATCAGCGTCACCTGTTCCGTAAACTCCAGGACTGCTTGCTCAGCCTCGGTGAACCATGACGACGCTTCTCGCCACGCTGATAACACGTCCAATCGGCGTTGATCTTCGCCATCTTTTCGAGATTCGGTCGTGTGAATGTCGAGGCAGTAGGCGCAGCCGTTGATCTGCGAGGCACGGATTTTCAGGAGATGGAGGGTTTTCGGTTCGAGGTCTCCGGCGTGGACATATTTCTCGATAGCCAGCATGCCTTTGTACGCCTCGGGGTCTACGTCGCTGACGGACAGTCGTTGTGTGGCCTCTGGTTGACTTTCGATGGTGCTCACGTGATCCTCCTTCGCGTCGGTAGGGGAGCGAGCCGTGATCGCTCCGAATTCCACGTTAGTGACGACGAAGTGCTTTTTACACCGCTCACGCTTGGAGCGATGTGTCCTGTTTCGGCACTGTGTGCATCTTCCTATGTCAGAGTCGGTAGATGAGCGAAAATGCGGGCCCGGCGGACTGGTGGACCGTGCTCGCCGGGATCACAGCGCTGCTCGTTGCCGGCGCTTGTGGTCTTGTTCTGTGGAGTGTTGTCCCACTTGTTTCGTATGTGTACTTTGCACTCGCCATAGTCGTACTCGCCGTCCTGGGTGCAGTGTGGTTGATACTCAGCGTGATTGGCTGGTTCAAATTTCGAGCATTGCGGTGGAGTCTCATTGCGCCGGGACTTGTACTCGTCACGGGCGCACTGGTGATGCTGTCCGTACCGTCGCGAGTGGCGTTCATGGCGTCGAAGGGCTCACTGGCTGCCGAAGCACAGGAATGCTCGACGTCGTCGACCGACCGGCGAATAGGCGCGTATCAGGTTCGGCGAATCGAGTCAGTAGACAATGGGTGTCTGTTCTACATCGAAGGCGGGCTGATCAATTCGATTGGCCTGGCATACCTGCCGGACGGCGCACCGTACCTCGGCGACCCCAGACATGACGGCGACATCGGCTACCAGGAATTCGACGGAGATTGGTACACGTTCGTGCAAGCATTTTAGGTGACCGTCAGGCGATCAATGCCGTCGCGAGATTCCGATATTCAGCGGCGGGGAAAGCAGTCGCGTCGGCGGTGAGTACCTGGATGGCGACTTCGTCGGCGCCAGCTTCGTAGTGAGCTTCGATGCCGGCGCAGACACGTTCGAGGCCACCCCACGGGATGAGCTTGTCCATCAGGGCGTCGCTGCCGCCGTTCAACAAATCTTTGTCGGTGTAGCCGAGACGGCGGAGGTTGTCCGAATAGTTCGGCAACGACAGATAGCCGCGCATGTATTCGCGGGCGATCCCACGCGCAACGGCTTCGTCTTCTTCGAGGACAACGGCAACTTCAGGCGCGAGCAGTGGCTCGGTTCCGAGGATCTGTCGTGCGAGGGCTGTGTGTTCTGGCGGGACGAAGTACGGGTGCGCTCCTGCAGATCGTGCCGCCGACAGCTTGAGCATGCGAGGGCCGAGAGCCGCCAAGACTCGGCGACTGGAGGGGACCGGTTCCGGTGCGGCGTCCAGGGCGTCGAGGTACTGAACCATGTGGGTGTAGGGCTTGGTGTAGGTGTGTTGAGCCTTTACATCGACGATCGGTGCGTGGCTGGTTCCCACTCCGAGCAGAAAGCGGCCCGGGTATTTGCGTTCGAGTGCGCTGACAACGTGGGCGGTTTCAGTGGGCTCGGCATGCCAGATACTGGCAATGCCACTGGCGACACCGATTCGCGTTGTCGCGGACAGCACTTCTTCGTAAACTTCGGGGAGGCCTTCTCCGAAGCCGCCCGACGTCCAGAGCCGTGTGTAACCCAACTCTTCCAGTTCGCGAGCTGCATCGAGTGCTTCTTTGCGATGGTTCGGGCTCAGCCATAGCGCGCCACCCCATGCACTTACCTGTCGTGTCATACCGTGAGCCTAGCTATTGATCCGTTCAGCAGTGATGAAATCAGCGCGTCAGGTTACTGTGCCTGCATCTTGAGTTCGGGTTCTCGGCGATGATGCACTGGATCGGAGACCAGAGTTCCCTGGTGGTACAGAATCGTCCAGTCAGCTTCGCTCCGTTGCCAAATGGTTGCCCTGCGGGTGAGCTTGGCATCGTGCAGAAGCGCGTAGGTCAGCAGATACGTCGGCGCGATCTCTCGTAGTTGAAACTCGCTGGTTTCCCAGCCGCCGCCCTGTTGGTCGGTGGGATCTGCCGTGTATCGCTGCTCGAGGACCGACCAGACGTACTCGCGACTGTAGCGGTGGCCGGATGCTCCGATCTCCCAGAAGTCCGGGTCGGTAAGCCGGTTGAAATCCTCCCCCGTGGTGCCCAGTTCTGGGTGGTGGAAGATCGGCTCGCGACATTTCAGCTCGGTCAGCAGTTCAAGGAGTTCAGGTTTGGTGTTGCGATCAGGCTCACTCGGGGGTTTGTCCACAACACTCAGTATTCGTCTAGCGATGCTGAGGCGGGGAACTTCTGGCGATAACACCGCCCGAAGAGCCCGTCCCACCTTGCCTCGATACGTCACAAACGCTCTTCGGTGAGTAGCCGATAGATGACGTACGCCGTGAACCAGAGCATTGCGATGGATGCAATAACGAACAGCACCTCAAAAAATGTGACCACGTCAAGATCTCCTTTTTCGCATCAAATTCTCTCTCCTCGAAAATATAGCAACAATCAGTTGCGATAATTTCGGAAGATGAGACTTGGCACAATGGGAGATATGAAGCAGCGAGGTGTCGCCGTACGAGTGGCCGTGATCAACGCAACGGTCCGCCAGGTCGCAGCACTCGGGCCTGAGGCGGTCACGATCGCAGGAATCGCTGCCGACGCCGATGTGCATCCGACCTCGATCTACCGTCGATGGAAGACCGTCGACGCGGTCATCATCGACGCCCTGAGTGAATTCACTGACTCTGGGTTGGATATTCCAGACACCGGATCAGTTCGTACCGACTTTCTCGAGTTTGCGATACATCTCCGGGATTGGCTTGCGACACCTTTGGGACTCGCATTGTCGCGAACCGGTGTCATGTCAACCAATGACGAGCAAGTCCTGATGGCAAGAAAACTATTCTGGCGCAGTCGATTTGATGCCGCAGGTGAAATGATCCGGCGAGGAATCGAGCGGGGTGAGCTTGCTCGGGATCTCGATCCAGACACTGTCCTTGCAGCCTTGGTTTCTCCCATTCGCCTTGCTGCGGTTTCACAGCACACCGAACCTGCCGTTGATATCGAGAAGCTTGTTGACCTCGTGGTTGGCCCTCATCCCAGACGGCGATGAGTTGAAAGTCGCTACTCCTGGCTATTCTCAACCGTTGATACACTTCCGCCATGCCTGATTCAGGTTCTATTCAGTTCTTCGCCACCCTCGACGAACTCGTCAGAACGTCCAGCATTGTCATTGACCGCCCGAGAAGCGTTGTCCATCCTCGTATTCCACATGCCGTCTATCCCGTCGACTATGGATACCTTGCCGGCACAAACGGCGGCGACGGTGATGGCATCGACATTTTTGTCGGTACCGACACCGATGTGGGAGTGAATGCCGTATTGCTCACCGCCGATACTGAGAAGCGAGACGCTGAAATAAAACTGCTTCTCAATTGCACGCCCAACGAAACCGCGCAGGTTCGTGCATTCCTTGTTGATGTGCTGCACATTGGCGGGCACGTGGTAGTGCGCCCCTGACGTCATGTGTGTGCGCAGCAACGGCGGAAAGCCCTTACCTGGCGGGCGCCGAGTGGACGATCAGGTGAATCGTCGTGTTCGGGTCACTTATCGCCCTACAGGTTGGGTGTACGTGGTCTACGGAGCCCCACCTGATCCGCCGCTACTGTTGAAGGAAGTTACGGCAGTGCGTGATCCATCGGGATGGCGCGGGGCGAGGGAAGAGTAAGGACTCGGCTTCCGGTCCTGCATCAGCCCTCGGAGAGTAAATCCCACCCTTCGGAGCGATCTTTTGATCCAGCGTGCTGAACGCGCCTGTGTCGCTGCAGGACGTTCCTCGCTTGCGTTGTACTCCATTTGCCCACAGTAGTCGGCAACGGGCAGATTGGTGCGTGAGTGATGATCTCGCATATCCCGTTATGAAATTTCACTAAGAGCTGTCCATTCGTAGTGAAACACCGGCCATCCGGCGAGCGCCCACGCAGTTACTCGCCTCCGGCCGGAAGTGTCTGGTCCCACCAGCCGAGCACGCGCGTGCCGATGAGCGTCAGCCACTTGGACGGTTCACCTTCGGGGGCGTCCACGTCGAACCAGACCTGGCCAGCCATTACACCGTTTTGCAACCAAGTGCCGTCCGGCTGGCGCGCAGCGCGGATGCGACCGATCGCCTCAGCAAGTCGTGGATCCGGCTCGACGAGGTTGATCGCTGCCGCCTCGCGGAAGTAATCGGTGGCGTTGAGGATGCTGTATCGCCACCGAGATGGGTATGCGAACCAGTCGACCCACGGCGCAACCGGTTTTCCGGTCGAGAGTCTGCGAAACAGTTTGCGCTGCAACAAGAATTCTTCGCCGCGCCGGCGGGCTGCACGCGTTTCCTCGCTGCCGCCAGTCGCGATGTCGTGGGCCAGCAGTCCTTTGAGACTGTTCAACGTGGAGTGAAAGGACGAGCGCTCTGCACCGTTCACCCACTCGCAGTTCCAACCGCCGTCATCCAGTTGATGTTCGAGGAACCAGTTGACGATGCCCCGGACGTCCGCACCCAGCCACAACCCGTTTGCGACTGTCCATGCGTTGACGCAGGCGTCGACCTCGCCGTCCCAATAAGGCAGACCGTTGTAGTCCCACCGGCTATTCTCGGCGAGCAGTTCTGCCGTCCGCCTCGCTCGCAGCACTCCGGCATCGAGTCCCCACTCCCGCAGGGAGTTCAGAGTCCACGTCGTCGCCGTCCACGGCTGCGCACCGACGGCGACCAGCCCATCGAAGTCGGAGGGCAGGAACGAGCCGCCCGCCCACTGTCCGTCGGAGTCCTGCAAGGCGAGAAGCCGCGCACCGTAGCCCTCAGTCGCTACCCGCGCTCGGGTCGCCTTCCACCTGTCCTGCGCGGCACCGACGATGTCTCGCTCGACCTGCCAACGCAGCGCCGGGTCCGAGTCCAGCATCCAGGCAATCACCGGACAGTCGCTCATGCTCGGGACATCGTCGGCTCGATGGTCCGCGCAGGGTGATACCTGGCTTGGACACTGTTCGGCTTGGAGCAGGGTGGAATTGTGGGCGGCACGGGTCAGTTTTGCATGGCGGACGGCCAAATCCGGCTAGAAAACGAAATGTGCGCGCTATTGCGTTTGTCGCACGGTCACGCTGTGATGTCGGGTACATCGTTCCGGCGAGATTGAGAAGTGCAGATCGTCCAGGCGATCGCCGCGCGGCAATTGTGTTCACGCAGGGCTGATCACGCGCGCGTGTGCACAATCGGCGAGCGACGTCGGCGAAACCTCGATATACGGCCGGGGACAGGCTTCGCTGGCCTCGTGTTTGAGCGCGTATCTTTGCGGATTCACGTGACGTGGGTCCCACGCACGAACCGCTTATCGGATCGTCTTAGATGGAACTGTCGCCGGAAATGACGTGGCGCCTGGCGGTTTGGGCCCGCCCGGAGAACTGGAACTCCGCCAACACCGCGTTGCCTTCTACGACACGGACTCGCAGCGGCTCGATCGATTGGCCGTGAATATCCTTTGCGGTAATTGTCGCGATTTTTCGTGAATAGGCCGGGCCGCAAACAAATGTGTGATCGACTCGAAGCGCAAATAGCGGAGGGTCTCTGTCTGTCGTCCGCGAAAACACTTCCACTACGTATGGAGATGCGATGCTGAAGGTGCGGGGCGGGACGAGGGGCCGACTGGTTCTGACAGCTCTTACTGCGGTACTGATTGCCGCTGCCAGCGGCAATGCATCCGCTCAGCCGTCTTCATGGGGCCCACTCGCCGATCCCAACCCGTTCCTCGGACCCATGGGTACCTCGACGATGCACGGCGACGCGGGTTCCTCCGACGCAACACCACTCATCGGCCCGGGAACTGGGAACTTGGCTGTCGACCCGCTTCCCTTGGCGGCCGCGTGTCCGACGCTGCTCGAAGGTTCCGACGGATTGGTGCTGGCGCTGTGCACCAGCATTCTCGGCCAGATTCCAACTGTGCACCTGATAGATACCTCGAGCCTCGGGACGGGCTCGGCGGGTTCGTCAGCCGGATCACTCTCACCGGCCGCTTCCGTCGCACAGCTTGAACTTGCAAAGGGCAGCCTCCTCGGAGGTGTCTATGCGTACTTGGACAACCAGGATCGTCTTGTTGCGGTGGATGGTGACCGCAAGCTGGTACGAGTGCAGCACGAGCGGATAGCAAACGGTGGTTGGCGGCTGTTCATCGACCAATCCGTTGATCTGACTTCGTCAATTCCCGACGGAGACAACGTCACCGGCCTTGCTCCGGACTGGCAGGGCAATGTGTGGTTCGCGACCGGGGCCGGTCGAGTTGGGCGCGTTGACGGGGGAGGAGTCGCTCGCACACTGCAATTGCCGGCCGGTGAGGAAGTCCAGAACAGTATCTCCACCTCCACTTTCGGCACCGCGGTTGCGACTACACATGCGCTGTACCAGTTCAGCGCCTCGCAGGACGGCACCCCGAAGATCGACTGGCGCGCACCGTACGACCGGGGCAGTGCCCGCAAACCCGGTCAACTCAGCTGGGGAACCGGTTCGACGCCGACGTATTTCGGTCCCGATGGTGATGACTACCTGACCATTGTCGACAATGCAGACACCCAGGTTTCTCTGTTGGTCTATCGCGCTGCAACCGGTGAAATGGTGTGCAGTCAAAAGGTTCTCACAACCTCAGGCCCGGGCAGTGAGAACTCGCCAATCGGCATCGGCAACTCAGTGTTCGTTGCCGGCACCTACGGTTATCCCTATCCGACGGTGCCTGCGGGCGCCGGTCCCGCTGTACCCGCGACCGCGCCGTTTGTCGGCGGGATGACACGCGTCGATGTCGATGGCGCCGGAACCGGATGCCACACAGTGTGGGACAACGATGTTCGCAGCTCCGCCGTTCCGCACCTGTCGACAGCCGACGGAAATCTGTACACCGTTGTCCGTCAAGGCCTTCCGCTCTCGTCTGATGGCACTACTCCGCTCGATGGGTTTGCGTTTACCGTGATCGATCCGAACACGGGTGCCGTACTTGCGACGCGGGACCTGCCCGGAACAATCGTCAACGACACCCTGCAGATGTCCGCACTGATCAACTCGACTGGCGACTACCTTCAGGGAACAATCAGTGGGGTTATCCGAGTCCGTGGACAGTAACGGCGTCGGTACATTAACGACGCTCTTGACTGCGTTTATGCGGCAAAAAGTACGCTAAAGGTTGCCGTACCCGTGAGTTCGTTGTTGCTCAACGACTGCGCATCCATCAATTCGTGTGCCAGGCTCAGATGATGGTCTGGTATCAGAGATTCATGCCGCCCGACGCCAAAGAGTTGGGTGCAATTGCACACGGTCCGACGCTGTTGGCCCAAGTGGATGGGGTGACTGTGGGGCTACGGTCGATTGTTGCCTACGAATCGGGGCTCGAACTCGCGGTTGTCGTGGTAGCGACAGGCGTTCATGCTGATGCGCTGCTGCGCCAGTACACGGCCCCTACAGTCATCGATCCTGAAACGGGTCGACGCCGACCCGGTGAGACGAATGGGCGCCCCTTGCGGTTGAGAGCTCTCGAGGACTCGGTGCTTCAACCCATTCGGCACAGAGATGGCCAGGGATACGTGAACTCCGAGATACAACAGCGTGAGTATCTGTTTGAGCTCACGCCCTTACCTGACACAGAGGATCTGCCTCTCATCGCAGAGTGGCCGGAGATCGGTCTCGAACCCGTCACGACCCACCTGAAGTTGCCACCGCCCGCTGTATTGGCGGCAGCGATCATTCCACTGCCCTAGTCACTCGAGTGTGTAACTCTCACGCGTGCTGTGTCGAATTCGATACTCGCGGTTGATTTTTCGGTCGAGCGGAGGAACCGCAATGCAGCCAGGTCGGTATCAATTTTCCGGTGCTGTCGATTCGCGATACCGAGACGCTGTCGCTGCATCCGTGATTCAACTTCACTGCGTGGGCGATAGCGTCCCGGTCGGATTCGAATTCACCAACCGTCGAGGTGCCTTCCGGGAGGGTGATCTTGTACTTCTCCATTGCAAAACTTCTTCGTGTAGTCCTATCCAATGGCCTACCCCGAGGGAGTTGGAGAGAAACGTTTCTACTGCGCCGCACTGACTGACGACATGTGGAAGTCGGGAATGCGCAGCGGCGGCATGGCGGTGCGGGTGAACCAGTCTTTCCATTCGCGGGGGAGGGTGATCTCGGTGCGTCCAGCTTCGGTGACACGGCGCAAGAGGTCCAGGGGGCTCTCGTTGAACCGGAAGTTGTTGACCGCGCCGACGATTGTGCCGTTCTCGATGAGGTACACACCGTCGCGGGTCAGCCCGGTGAGCAGCAGCGTTGTCGGATCAACTTCGCGGATGTACCAGAGTGTGGTCAGGAGGAGACCGCGTTCGGTTCTTGCAATCATGTCCTCGATGCCGGTGTCATCGCCGCCGGTCAGGATCAAATTGTCGCCGGGCACAGCAACGGGTCGGTCGAATTCGCGGGCAGCGTGACGTGGATATGCGAGTGCCGAGATCGTGCCGTCTTTGATCCAGTCGACGCGATCGATGTCCATGCCGTTGTCGAAGAGTGATACGGATTCACTCGACGACGTGGTGACTACGAACGGTGCGGATTCCAGGCCGTCGGCGCCGGGGTCGGAGGTCAGCGTCAAAGCGAGTGTTCCGAGGGTTTCCCCGATCCGCGTGCCACCTGTTTTCGACAGCGCGGTGTGACCTTCCTCGGCTCCGCGGCCTTCCATTGTCCACATCAGGTAGATCATGAGGTCGGCAACCGCGGAGGGCGGAAGAATTGTTTCGTAGCGCCCAGCCGGCAAGGCGACCGAGTTTTTCGCCCAGTCGAGACGAGTAGTCAACTGGGTTAACAGGTTGGGTCCGGAGATGTCGCTGAAGTCGACTGTCCCGGAGCCGACCCAGGCGCTGGCGTCGCCGCGTTTGCCGTTGATCTCGATCGAGCCGGTGGGCTGCACGGTGCGGCGACGCAGGCCGGCGGAGGTTCCGAGCCACGTGGTGTGCAGTTGATGATGGGCAAAGCCGAACAGTTGGTCGTGTCCGTCGAATCCGACGGAGAGGTCGGACGCAAGACGGCCGAAGACGGCGATGTCCGTCAGCACTGGTCCGGATTCCCACTCCGAATCTGCCGGACCTTCCGGAACGAGTTCGGAGGCGTCGTCGGCGGGTGTTGCACTTCGGGCGGCGTCCTCGCTGGCATTCACAACGGTCTCGATCTGGGCTGGATCAACGCTGCTGGAACTGACCGTGCCGACGCGGGCGACGTCACCGTCCCGAACAATGGAGATGACCGTCCAGGTCCTGGAAAGTGAGACGCCGTTCGTGGTCATGGAATTGTTGGCCCACCGCAGCGACGCTTCGCTGGCGTCGGTGACGATGATGATCGATTCGTCGACTGTTCGCGCGGCCAGCGCGCGTTCCACTACCTGCTGCGCCGTGATCACTGCTGGGCCTCCGAACGGGTGTTGAGGATGTTGACGCCGCGGAACAATGCGGACGGGCATCCGTGACTGACGGCTGCGACCTGTCCGGGTTGCGCCTTGCCGCAATTGAATGCGCCGCCGAGTTTCCATGTCGACGCTCCGCCGACGGCTTCCATCGAGCCCCAGAAGTCGGTAGTCGTGGCCTGATACGCGACGTCGCGTACCTGGCCGTCGAGTTTGCCGTCCCGGATCTTGAAGAACCGCTGACCCGTGAACTGGAAGTTGTAGCGCTGCATGTCGATTGACCAGGACTTGTCTCCGACGATGTAGATGCCGTTCTCGACTCGAGAGATCAAGTCGGCCGTCGACGTGTCGGACTCCGGATCGGCGGAGAGGGAAACGTTTGCCATGCGCTGGATGGATACGTGGTGTGGCGAATCGGCGTACGAGCATCCATTGGAACGATCCAGACCCAGACGCGGCGCAAATGCACGGTCGAGTTGATATCCGACCAGCGTGCCGTCTGCGACCAGATCCCAGCGTTGGGCGGCGACGCCGTCGTCGTCGTACCCGACGCTCGCCAGTCCGTGTGCGACGTTGCGATCGGCGGTGACATGCATGATGTCGGTGCCGTACTTCAGGGTGCCGAGCTTGTCCGGGGTCGCAAACGACGTGCCGGCGTAGGCGGCTTCGTATCCGATCGCCCGATCGTATTCGGTTGCATGCCCGATGGATTCGTGGATAGTGAGCCACAGATTGGTCGGGTCGATCACGAGATCGGTCGGGCCAGGTGTCACTGACGGCGCCTTGACCTTCTCAGCGAGCCACTGCGGGATCTGCGCCAGTTCATCCGCCCAGTCCCACGTGCTCTCGGTGCCGAGATACTCCCAACCCCTCGCCACCGGCGGCGCCAAGGTGCGCATCGATTCGAAGCTGCCCGCCGATTTGTCGACGGTTGTTGCCTCGATTTCGGGATGCAGGCGCACGCGCTGCTGAGTGATCGACGAGCCGGCCAGGTCGGCGTAAAACGTCTGCTCCTTGACCTGCAGAACTCCAGCGGTGACATGGTCGACGCCGTCGGATGCCTGAAGTCGGCCGGAATAGTCGAGGAGGAGATCTACCTTGTCCGACGTCGGAGTGGTGAACGGATCTATCTCGTACGGAGACACCCAGGTGGAGTCGACGTAGATCGGTTCGGCGGCAAGAGTCACCGGATCACGATTGAGAGATCGCAATGCCCTCGCCACCTCGACGGCTTGCTGCGCCAACGACGAGGCAACAGTTGGGGAAACCTCGGCATGTGAGGCAAACCCCCAGGTTCCGTCGACAATCACGCGGACAGCTACACCCACTTCGTCGCTGTCGGAAACGGATTGAACCTTGCCGTCGCGCAACCTGATCGACTGCGTGAGTAACCGGTGCACGCGCACATCTGCGTGCTCAGCTCCGGCGGCGCGCGCTGCGGACAGCGCGGCATCCGCTACTGCCCTCAGCGGGAGGGCGAGGAAATCTGCATCGACATCTCGGGTGACGGTCACGGTCATGACGCTAGCCGAACTGCTGCCACCCCAGGCGAATCACCATGGCAATCACGACAACCAGCAGCGTGATCCGGACAAATCCGGAGCCTTTACTCAGCGCCATGCGCGAACCGACGACCGCGCCGAGGACATTGCACACCGCCATCGCCAATCCCAAGCTCCACCACACATGGCCGGTGACGGCAAAGTACGTCAAAGCGCCGAAATTGGAACCTAGATTGATGACCTTCGCCATCGCGGCACTACGGACGAACTCCGTTCCCAGGAACGTCGCGAAGCTGATGATCAGGAACGTGCCTGTTCCGGGGCCGAGCAAACCGTCGTAAAGCCCGATGAGTCCCGCCGACAACAGGATCACCAGAGCCGACTTGCGCTGAGTCGGGCGGTGGGTGGCGAGCGTTGTCCCCAAGCTGGGACGCAGCGTGACGAACACGGCGACGGCCACCAGGACAACCATCACGATCGGGATGAAGTACTTCTTGTCGATCAACGACACTGCGGCCGCGCCACACGCCGCAGTGATCGCAGCGAGGATCGCCGCTGGGATCAACTGCCGCCATTGCATCGGAATTCGGCGTGAGAAGGTCCACACCGCAGCGCTGGTGCCGGTGAACGCGGTGAGCTTGTTGGTGGCGAGCGCAGCTTGCGGCGTCAACTGGGGAGCAACCAGGAACAGTGCAGGCAGCAGAATCAGTCCGCCGCCGCCGACAACGGCGTCCACCCATCCGGCCGCCGTTGCAGCCGTCATAAGTAGGCCCCAGTCCGCAATATCCACGGCGGTGACTCTCTCACAGTGCGACGAGTGATGCGGCCACGGTGTGGGAGTCTTGAGCGCATGAGGAGGTTCAGCCTGTGGCTGCGAGGCAAGCCGATGATCGCCGACGGTGCGTTGGCACTGCTGTTCTTCGCCCTGGAAATCGTCTCGTACATCGGTTCGGAACGTGAGGAACACTGGCCACAGCTGGCGCTCGGATTCCTGATCTGCCTTCCCGTCCTCTGGCGTCGCAAGTATCCGCGAGTGTCTGCGGTGGCGATCCTCCTCATGTCGTTCACCAGCACTTTTCTCATGTGGATGAGCGGGAATGCATCGATCGAACACCCCGGATTGCTGGCACTCGGCGTTGCTCTCTACACACTGGTCATGTACGTGGACCGGCGCACCGCCGCGATCTATCTCGGGTTCCTCTTTGTCGACTCGACTCTGGCGATGCTTGTGGTGCGAACCGACATCGTCCTGGATCTCATCGTTACCGCAATGCTGTTCGCCCTGGCCTGGATCAGTGCCGAATTTGTCAGTGCCAGACGCGCGTACGACGAAGAGGTGGCAGCGCGACTGGAGGTTGCCGAATACGACCGCGACCGCCGAGCCGAGGAAGCCGTGGCCGCCGAGCGCACCCGCATTGCCCGTGAATTGCACGACGTCGTTGCCCACGCGGTGAGCGTGATGATCGTCCAAGCCGACGGGGCGGGCTACGCCGTCGACACGAATCCGGCGCTCGCGAAGAAAGCGCTTGGCAACATCTCGAGCACCGGACGTGACGCGCTCGCAGAACTACGACGCACGGTCTCGCTGTTGCGCACCGAAGTCAACAACGACGCGATGCCGCAGCACGGGTCTGCAGGCATCGCGAAGGTCGTGGAGATGATGCGCGCGACGGGTTTGAGTGTGCGACTGGAGTTGACGGGCGAACTCGACGACATCACGCCGTCCGTGAGTTTGGGCATTCACCGAATCGTTCAGGAGTCACTGACCAACGTGCTGCGCCACGGCGGTTCCAGTCCGAAGGCCCGAGTAACTGTGCGCCGTACCGAAACCTCTGTTCTTGTGGAAGTCATCGACAGGGGGACAGCGACGTCGGCTTTCACGGGCGGTTCCGGCAACGGCCTGGTCGGAATGCGTGAACGCGTCGCAGTTCTGCAGGGAACCCTCGAGACCGGTCGACGTCCGGACGGCAGCTGGCGCGTGTATGCAGAACTTCCGCTCCAGATCAAGGATTGACGTCAGAGCCCGCTGAACGCCGCCCATCGTGCGTCGGCGCTGTCGAGCGTACCGATGCTGCTCTGCCCCTTGCCGTGTGCGATCCCGTCCAGATCTTGGATGATCCAGTAGATGGCAAACGGGTGGCTGCCGAACCACAGATCGCCACTGACATCGAGTGCGCGCGCCGGGTCAGGTGTCAGGTTTTCGAACAGCGGCGTGTTTCGTACAAGGGAGGCGTCGTACTGCTGGCCGGAAAGTACGGCGATCGTGTGTGCGGCATGTTCGGGCAACAGTTCCGGTGAGACAGGAGAGATCGTTCCGGTGTCCTGATTGTTGGTTGCGTTGATTTCCGCAGCAGGTCTGGTGAATCCGGCTTCGGTGACGAGTGTGGAGATCGGGGTGGTGGGCGGAACGGTGAACAGGTTTCCGCTGTAGCCGAGAAGTATCGCCAGGCTCTGACCGGCTGCTGCGGACTTGACGTCCTCGAGGCCCGACTCCAACTTTCCGATCATCGCGGTTGCCTCGGCATCTCGATCGAGTTGCGCCCCAGCCTGTTCGAGAACATCTCGCCACGGCGCCGAGTAGGGGAGAACCAAGGTCGGTGCGACGGCATTGATCTGAGTGAAAAGGCTCGGTAGTGGACCCGCATTGCTCATCAAGATTTCATCGGGTTCGACTGCCGCGATTTCCTCGACAGCGGGGTTGGCGAAGAACGTCGGCTTGTCGAGCACCTCGACGCCCTGGTCGCGAAGAATCGTCTTGGCGACATCCGAACGCAGTGTGCTGTAGACGACGGCGGGTTTCACGCCGAGAGCCAAAGCACTCAGGCCCGCGTATTCATCGAGTGCGAGAATGCGTTGCGGCGACGCCGGTACTTCGACGGTCCCGAATTCGTGCGTGACGGAGCGAGTTGCAGAAGCGGTGCCGGATTCGCCGGCACTGCTGCAAGCGCTTGCCCCGGCGACGGTGAGGACCAGTGCACAAATGATGCCGAGGGTGGTTCGGGTGGTGAACATCTGAGGTCAACGATCCGTTCGTGGGAAGAAGAAGGACAAGACGGTGCCGGCCAGCAGTAAACCTGCGCAGACGAGCAGGGCTTGGGAGTATCCGGAAACCAGCGCTTCGGTCGGCGCGCTCTTGGATCGTGCGGTCGCCGAAGCCGCGACGCTCACGAGAACGGCAAGTCCGAGTGAACCGCCGATCTGACGTGACGTACTGAGTAGCCCGGATGCCATGCCGACTTCTTCGGGAGGGGCGTCGGCGGTGGCGACGTTACTGAGCGGCATGAACGAGAGGCCGATACCGATGCTGGTCAGCAGTGACGGCGCGATGAGCACAGCCCAGAAGGAACTGTCGACGTTCATGAACGAGAAGATGAAGATTCCGATCGCTGCGAGTGCCGTTCCGATCACGAGCAAGGGTCGAACCCCGTATCGCGGAAGGAGTTTGGTTGATGCGAGGATTCCGACAACCAGGCCGACACAGAACGGCAGGAAAGCCAAACCGGTGGTGGTCGGCGAATATCCCAGTCCGCGTTGCAGATACAGCGAGACGAAAAAGAACGCACTGAACTGGCCCGCACACACCAAGCACATGATGGCGTTGGCCAGCCCGATCCGGGGGCGAAGCAGAGTGGACAGTCGTACCAACGGTGTGGCGCAGCGGCTCTCGACCACAACAAATGCAGTGAGCAGGACGATCGTGAGCGCGAATCCACCCAGAACATAACCCGAAGTCCAGGAATGCGATTCGGTGGCGATGACGGTGCCGACCAGCGCGGTGATTGCGGTTGTCGCCAAGATTGCGCCGGGGAGGTCGAGGGAGCCGCCACTGCCGTGCTGGCCGGCGGGTAGACCGCGAGCACCGGCAACCGCTGCGACCAGAGCAACGGGTGCGCCGGCGAACATCACCCATCGCCAACTGAATCCTTCGGTGAGGACTCCGCTCAGGACGACACCCAGTGCCCCGCCAAGCGCCGACGTCATAGCTCCGATTCCGAAGGCTTTCGCCCGCGCACGCCCGGTGGGAAAGGCCTGACTGAGGGCGGCGAGCCCGGCAGGAGCGATCAACGCGGCGCCGACGCCTTGAAGCGCACGTGCTCCGACGAGCATCTCCGCAGAGTTCGAGAAAGTCCCGACAATGCTGACGAGAGCGAACAGCAGAAGCCCCGAGACCAGGACTTTTCGAGTGCCGAGCACGTCGCACAGCCGACCGCCGAGGAGAAGGAGTCCACCGAATGCGAGTGCGTACGCATTGACGACCCACGACAACCCGGCGTCGGAGAAGCGCAGTGATTCCTGGATGTCGGGCAGCGCGACGTTGATGACTGACATGTCGAATGCCACCAGGAACTGCGCAGCCGCCGCGGTGGTGAGGACCAGGGCAGGCGCGGTCACCGCCCGCGTTGTCCGCGTCATTGGAGTCGCCTAATTTGTATACATGTTCTCATAAGTAGTTAGGTTTACCTTGCAAAGGATGGAGATGCAAGGGGTTCCCCAAGCGAGAGCACTGTGGCAGGGACGCGCACAATCGACGGATGGGCGAAAAAATGGAGCCGAGATCACCACGGCTCGGACGTCCGCCGACGATGACGGCGGAGCAGATTGTGGACGAGGCGAAGCGCCAGTTGGCGGCGGGCGGCGCCGACGCCCTGAGCATGCGCGCTGTGGCGAAGTCGCTCGGCACTACGCCAATGGCGCTGTACCGCCACGTTGGGGACAAGGAACAGCTGATCAGTGCGGTTCTGGACGCATATTCGCAGAACCTCGGCGCCTTGGTACTGCCCCAGGATCCTGCGGAGCGCCTGCACGTGATCTTTGCCGCCATCTTCGACACTTTGGCGTCCGAGTGCTGGATCATCGAGTTGCTTCAGCGAGGTGGGCGAGGTGGGAGCGGCGCTTTGATCCTGGTTGATCGGGCTATGGCCGCGTGCGTCGAGTTCGGCATGTCTCCGCGTCGCGCACTGTTGGTTTATCGAGCGCTGTGGAGCTACACACTCGGCTCGTTGCTCAACATCTACGACAACGACGCGCGGCCGGAAGGCAGCATGTCACCTCTTGCGGTCAAGATCCGAGAAATCGGGTCCGCGGAACTGCCCGTACTCAGCGAGGCGCTCGAGGACTGGCCGGTAGGGACGACGACTGACGGCTATCTCGAAGGTCTCGACATACTGATCGGCGGATACCTTCGTAGCCCCGTCTAGCGTCGCGTCCAGCAAGGTCATGTCTCGTCGGTAATTCGCCTGAGCTGTGCGGTTTTCGAGGCTGGATGCTGCCGAAATGGCGAAGCTGGATGCTGTTGAAATGGCTCTGCCCGGTGACCGTCGACGGTCACCGGGCAGAGACGCAATGATTGAGGGTTGGGGATCAGCGCAGGTACTGTCCGCACACCGGCCATGCTCCGGCGCCCTGACCTGCAAGGACGTTTTCCGCGACACGTTCCTGCTCTGCCTGGCTGGCGTTGTGCGCACTGCCCGAGCCGCCGTAGGCCTGCCACGTGCTCTGGCTGAACTGGAGTCCGCCGTAGTAGCCGTTGCCGGTATTCGCAGCCCAGTTGCCCGACGATTCGCATTCTGCGACGCCCGACCAGTCGTGGCCGGCAGCAGATGCGGTGCCCGTGCTCAGGCCGAAGGCCCCGGCCGTGAGGGCGCCGGCGGCGGCGACGGAAGCAAGGACGCGAGTGACAGTGTTTTTCTTCATGTAAATAATTCCTTTCCATTTCCGCCAGCGAAGGACGGTGACCGTCTCAGCTCCCACCACAGGGGATGTTGTCGAATCCGAATCACGGGGTGGGGCTGGCGGTGGCGATCCGGTAATGCCCGGTTGCTTGGGCTCACTCCAAGGTAGGTCACTGTCACGGATTGGTCACGGGTCGGCGTGTCGACGCGCCTTTGTGCAACAGATGTGCATCAGAACGCGTCTTTGCAGGTCGATTGCCGTTATCGGAGCCTTTTGGGCGTTACAGAATTGCATTGAAATGTGATGTATATCACGTTGTAAGCGGTCTCGGATCGCTCGATTTACCTCGATCCGGGTGGATTGTCACGCTGAAATGACCGTCGCAGTCAGCGCCCAAAGACCACTTCTTCGACAACCGACCGAACAGATTTTCCTTGTGAGCCAGCAGATTTGGGTTCATGCGCACGATCAACTGAGTATGGTCAGGAAGTCGGCTGCCGAAGATCGAGTCGACAGTTGCGGTCGTGGGTGGATCAATCACCAGAGCGGCGGTGAGTACCAAGCCGGGGATGACACCGTTTGCAACCGTGCATCCTCGGCAGGGGTGGATATGACGCAGATTGCTGCACTTTGGCGCACGGTCGCGTCGAGCGTAAAGTGGTCGCCGCAGACCCCTCCACTCCTGTGGATAAGGGGGTCTAGCTGTTTGTAGGGCTAAATTTCCTTTGGCTCTCGGTTGGGGTCACGTTCGGACAAGTGGTCGTTGGACCACTCAGCGGCGAACACATTTTTCTCGTGGCGGTCGATTGTGGTGTTGGCGCACCACGCGACGAGGTCGGCCATTTGGATCAACTGAGATCCTGCGGACTCGATATGAATCGCATCCTCAATGACGCGGCGTTCAGCTAAAGCGAGTCCTCGACGGGCGGTTCGACAAGAGCCGTCAGCCCCATCGCCATCCATGAAAATCATTGCTAGAGAGTCGAACTCAAGCAACTCGTGTTCGACTCTCGTCGCGAGTTCGGCATAGAGTTCTCTTTTGATCTGCGCCAGGTTACCGGGTTTTCTGCGACGGCAGATCGCGCCAAGCGACAGTCCCTCGGCGCATCGCAAAGCTTCCAAGCGCTCATGCGCTACTTCACGACCGAAGTCTTTCCAATATTCGTGTCCATCGTGAACATGCCGGCCAGAGATACTTTTCGAGATTCGACCACGCCCGTTCACATAGGCAGTGGTGTGTAGTTTCTCAGTGGTGTGTAGTTTCTCAGTGATTGGAATGCCGAACTCGCGCCACAGGCGCTTGCGCGTATCAAGCCAGCATCGCAGAACTGAACGCCAATGATCTGGACTGATTTTGATCCACCCGGAAACGGCCTTCGTCGGCGACTGTGGCAACGGAACGCAGCGGTTCCGGGCGCAAACAGAGTAGGCCGACGTCGCTTACAGCAATTCGTCTGCCAGGCCGAGAGACGGTACCAGGGTTGCGATGTCGACGATCTCGATATGTGCTGCCGGTCCGCTGGTGAACTCGGCGACGGTGAACTGTCCGGCGGGCCCGAACTTCTCTTCGAAGCGGAGTCGCGTGTGGGGAGAGTAGCGGCCCATGGCCCACTCGGCGGTTGATTGTGAGGCCACCAAGAACTTCTTCGGAAGCGACCCGACGACGAACATCTGCGCACGCCGTTCCGTCGGGTCCGACGCCAGGTGAACCAGATCAGCGAACACGCCGCGCTTGCGCATGGTGCCGGCACCCTTCCACTGCGAAACCTTGAACTCGGCGATGCGTCGATCGGTCTCGACATCAAATGGCCTGTTGGGGTCGTTGCCGGCGCCGAGTGATGGCCTGGCCGAGGGCGTAATTCGGTTGACGACCCGTTGTCGGCCATCCGTAATATCGAACCTCATGCGCACATCGAAGGAATTCGTTCTCCGCCCGTGTGAGGGCGAAGGAGAGTGGCCGGCGCTCGTTCGCATCTGGCGAAGCGCTGTTGAAGCAACCCACGACTTTCTGACCGCCGAGGATGTCGATTTCTACGAATCTCGGATGCTCAGTGACTATTTCCCGGCGGTCGAACTGACGGTTGCGGAGTTCGAGGAAACTCCCGTGGCATTCTCAGGGCTTGTGGGCAATTCTCTCGAGATGCTGTTCGTCGACAGTTCCTACCGTGGGCATGGTGTTGGTTCCGCGCTTCTGTCGCGTGCGATCGAGCGCCATCCCGATCTGCGTCTGGACGTCAACGAGCAGAACCCGCACGCTGCCGGCTTCTATCAGCGCCACGGTTTTGTCGTCCTGAGTCGATCGGCGACCGATTCAGACGGGCGCCCGTTCCCGATCCTTCACATGGGGCGGTCAACCATTGGGGCCGACACCCCGATCGGACTTGGCTGACCACCCCGCGAGATGCACTACGCCTCACGGAGATCCCTGTGAAAATCGATCACTTCACGCCGCTTGTTCAACCTTCGGAAACAGCCGAGCGAGGACGTCAGCCAAGGTGATTATCCCGACGGTTGTCCCATTGTCGGTGACGACCGCCAGATGATTTCGGGTTTCCCGCATCGATGCGAGTGCGAGGTGGACCGGCGTATCGGATGCGAGAATGAACGCTGGCCGCATGATGTCTGCTGCGCGGGCGTCGTCGGGCTGGAGCAGGGTATCTCGGACATGGAGAATACCGAGGGGAATGCCGTTGTCGCGTACCAGGATTCGTAGATGTCCCGATTGCTTCGAAACCCTGCGAACCTGATCGAGTGGGGTGCCTGAAGTGACCGAGGTGGGCTCCTTGTCGCTGCGCAGAAGGTCGCGCACGGTCAGCGTCTGCATATCGAGAGCTCCGGACAGTTGAGCCGAGTAGCTGGCGTCGAGTGCTCCCACGTTCGCGGAGTGTTCTACCAAGTGCCGCAGGGCTGCGGGATCCTGCCCACTGCCGATGTGTGCAACGGGTTGAACACCGACTTTGATCAACAGCCAGTTGGCCATCGAGTTCAAGGCCTGAAGTAGCGGCCGTGTGAGCCACATGAACCCGCGCATCGGTATGGCAAGCATCGTCGCCGATTTCTCGGGGTGGGCAATGGCCCATGATTTCGGGGCCATTTCACCGACAACCAGATGGAGGAACGTCACGATGATCAGGGCCAGGACGAAGCCTGCGACGTCCGCCACCCAGAGCGGCATTCCCCAACTCGAGAAAGCGGGGGTCAGCCAGTGGTGGACGGCAGGTTTGGTGATCGCGCCGAGCGCGAGCGTGCAGATGGTGATGCCCAGCTGGGAGCCGGCGAGCAGCACGGTCAATTCGGATGAGCTGCGTAAGGCAGCGCGAGCTGCGCGACTGTTCGGCGCTGCATCCTCGAGGCGGTGCCGCTTGGCGGAGATGAGCGCGAATTCGACGGCGACGAAGAAAGCGCTGAGTGCGATCAGTGCGACCGTAATCGAGAGAATTATCCAGGGGTTGTCCATCACTTCGCCTCCTTGGCGGTGGCGTCAGCGGACTGAGGTGTGTCGTCGACCTGAATGCGCAGCGACGATGGAACATGTCGATCAACCGAGAGAACCTCGATGACCACTGAGCTTCGGGGCGGGCTGTCGTCGGAGATTAGGTCGGCAGGGTCGGGCGGCAACTCGACGCGGATCTGCGCGCCAACGGGCGGCAGTTCCCCGTAGTGAGCGATGGTGAATCCGGCAATCGTCTCGTAATCACCGGCGGGCAAGTCGCGGCTGATGGTGCGTTCGACCTCGTCGAGGTGTGTGCCGCCGGCGACAACCCACGGTCCGTCCGCGGAGGGGAGTTCGAACGGAAGGTCCGGATCGTGTTCGTCGGTGATTTCTCCGACGATCTCCTCGGCAATGTCCTCGAGCGTGATGACACCGGCGAATCCGCCGTATTCGTCGATGACACAGGCGAGTTGATTTTCGGTGTCGGTGAGTTCGGTCAAGGCTTTCGGGAGCGGCAAAGTGGTGGGGAGAACGAGAGCCGGTCGGGCCAGGGAGCGCACCGTCGAGTTGCTGGTTGCTGTCATCGTCAGCACGTCGTGCAAATGGATGACACCGACAATATCCTCCGAATCGTCACCGACGACGGGGTAACGGGAGTGTCCCGTTCCCATGCGTGTGATGACCTCGTCGAGGGGGTCGTCGACGCGGACTGTGTCCACGTGTGTGCGGGGGATCATCGCGTGCTCGACGGGGCGGGTGGGGAAATCGAGAATACGGTCGAGCAATGTCGACAACTCCGGCGGTAACTCGCCGGTTTCGCGGGATTCGGCGACGATGTGTTCGAGGTCGCGGGCAGAAGCGGAGTGTTCCACGTCATGCACGGGTTCGATCTTCAAGGCGCGCAACAACACATTCGATGCTTGGTCGAAGATCCAGATCAACCACCCGAACAACTTGAGATAGATCGTGGTCGAGCGAGCCAGCCACCGCGCTACCGGCTCCGGCCGAGCGATCGCCAGATTCTTGGGGAAGAGCTCACCGAAGAGCATTTGCACCAGGGTGGAGAAGAGAAGCGCGAGGACGGCGCCGATCGCCAACCCGACTGCTGTCGGGACGCCGATTCCGCCGAACATCGTCCCCAAGGACTTACCGATGAGTGGTTCGGCGACGTAGCCGACGAGAAGTCCGGTCACCGTGATCCCGAGCTGGGCGCCGGAAAGCATGAACGATGTGCGGCGGGTAACCGCGAGAGTTCGTCTGGCTCCGGCGTCGCCGCTTTCGGCGAGTGAGTTGAGCCGCGAGCGGTCGACGGCCATGTAGGCGAATTCTTGTGCGACGAAGTATCCGGTCACTGCGGAGATAAGCAGTACGACCAATACTCCGAGCAGCAGTGTCAGTGCGATCATCATGAGCCGGACACCTCGTCATCGCGTTTCGCTACGCAGTGGGTGGTATCCGGCCGGGGTCTGTGTCTGTCCATGGTGCTCTCTGTAGGAGTATGAAAACTTCTCCTTTACTCTACGTTTACCGTGAGCTGGAAGTTCCCTCAGGGGATCACGGGTGCGGCACACCCGAGCGAGAGGGCACCCATGATTTTGGGGACACCCTTTTGATAGAAGGTGTCGAGGTCGCGGATTTCGAATCCAGCGGTTTGGACGAGCGCCGGGATCTTACGGGTGAGATGGCAACCGCCCACGACAGCTTTCTGGATCGGTTCGAAGCGGTGCTGCCAGCGTCGAACATTCTCGTCGGGGGCCAGACCGTGTTCGACAAAGTGAAGGGTACCGCCGGGTTTGAGGACGCGCCGCACCTCGCGCAACGCGGCGTGTGCGTCGGGGATCGTGCACATCGTCCAGGTGGACAGGGCGGTGTCGAAGGTGTTGTCGGGAAAGGG